>NZ_NRGV01000059.1:137104-187992 GCF_002332385.1 Glutamicibacter sp. BW80
GAACCTACCGAGGAACCAACGGCGGAACCGACCGTGGACCCTACTGAGGAACCAACAGTAGAGCCGACAACAGAACCAACAGTTGAGCCAACGGCAGAGCCAACAGAGGAACCGACCGCCGATCCGACGGCAGAACCAACTGATTCCCCAGAGGTCCCCAAAGCTCAAGAACCAGAGTCCGGCGATCAGGTAGCCCCAGGCGAGGAAAACTTGTCGTATGACAGTGAATCCTCTGCACCTGACGAGGGTAAGTTCGTTTTCAACACCGGTACCGATGTTGAAAACGGCGCGATTACCGTCAACTACCGCACTTCACCTGATGCCGAACCTCAGACCACCACCGGCAATGTCAGCGACGGCAAACTCACTTTGCAAGGCGACGATGCCTTCACCGACACCGTAAAGGACTTCAACCAGCTGCTCATCACTGTGCAAGACGCTGAGGGCAAAACCATCTCTTCCGTCCTCTCCGGCGCCAGCGTTCTAGCTTTGCAGTCCGATATCGTTGATAACCGTTTGGGGCTACCACTGGTTGAAGCTGGAGCAGTTGAGCTGGGCTTCGATGTACCCGCAGGGTTCCCAACTGTGGCTGAAGACAACTTCAGATTTGATGTGAAGTTCGTCGACACCCAGGGACAGCCAGTTTCCGTTTCGGACGTGGCTTTTACCGTCGAGGGTGAAACCCTGATCGTCAACGATCCACGAGTCGCAGAACTCACGGCCGGTACCTACTTCCTCTATGGTGAACAGCAGGCCGATGACGCAAACCGCAGCGCAGCAGCGTTTGCCCAGCCTGCAGCTGATCCAGTTGTCAGCGTGTCTACCTGGTTCGGACTGTTCGCCCCAGCGGCTGAGGTAACACCAACCCCTACCGAAGACCCAACGGCGGAACCAACGGCGGATCCTACCGACGATCCAACGGACGAACCTACGGGCGATCCAACCACGGAGCCAACGGACGACGAGGCCCCTACCGCTACGGCCCCTCCTACACAAGAAGCGCCAGAACAGGACAACAGCCCAAAGGACGATAATTCCAATAAAGACGAGCTCGCCGACACCGGCGCGAGCGACGGTTTGCTCATTGCGGGCAGCCTAGCGCTAGGACTCGTCATCTTGGGCGCAGTCGCACTGGGCCTGCGTCGACGCGGGCGCCACGGCTAGGCAGAACAGCAAACTTCGAAAGCACTGCTAGAGCCGTGCAATTGAAGCGAACCGGACGGCCGTTGGATCGATACGACAAAGTATGGATCCAACGGCCGTTTCGCATTCTCCCAAATTTGTTCCCCAGAACGGGACTATTCTCTGGATTACGCATGTTCTACCCATGGACGACTTAAAGACGTTTGGTATCCGCGTGCCGCCATCCGGCGCGCGGAGACAGGCTTACATCAAGACTAGGGAAAGAACTCCTATGACAACCATGGTCAACGCATATGCTTCCCCTTCGGCCACCGAGGGACTCATTCCCACACAGATCGAACGCCGCGATGTCGGGCCTCACGATGTACTAATCGACATCAAGTACTCGGGCATCTGCCATTCCGACATCCACACCGTACGTGGCGAATGGGGCCCGCAGACTTATCCGCTGGCTCCTGGCCACGAAATCGCCGGCATCATTGCGGAGGTCGGCTCAGCTGTCGCCAAGCACAAGGTCGGTGACCGCGTGGGTGTGGGTTGCATGGTCAACTCCTGTATGGAATGCGAGAACTGCCTCGCGGGAGACCAGCAATTCTGCGACAAGTCGGTGGGAACCTACGGTGCCACGGACCGCGACGGCACCATCACCCAGGGCGGCTACTCCACCCACGTGGTCGTCACCGAGAACTTCGTGCTGAGCATTCCTGAAGGTATAGAACTCGATGTCGCCGCTCCTCTGCTTTGCGCAGGCATCACAACTTTCTCTCCGCTGAAGCACTGGGGTGCCGGACCGGGCAAGAAAGTTGCAGTGGTGGGCCTTGGCGGTCTGGGCCACATGGCGGTGAAGATCGCCAGTGCCTTGGGTGCCGAAGTAACCGTGCTGTCCCAGTCCTTGAAGAAAAAGGAAGACGGGCTGCACATGGGGGCAAGCGATTACCGCGCCACCAGCGACGAGAACACCTTCAAGGAGCTGCAAAAGAGCTTCGATCTGATCATCAACACGGTTAGCGCCTCGATCAATGTCAGCGACTACCTTGGATTGCTGCGCGTCAATGGCACCATGGTCAACGTTGGCGCGCCGGCAGAGCCACTGCCGGTCAACGCCTTCGCGCTTATTGGCGGTCGCCGCTCATTCGCCGGCTCGCAGATTGGCGGCATCGAGGAAACCCAAGAGATGCTGAACTTCTGCGCCGAGCACGGAATTGGCGCAGAAATTGAGGTCATTGCCGCCGAGCAGATCAACGAAGCATACGAACGCGTGATGAAGTCCGATGTCCGCTACCGCTTCGTGATCGATACAGCGACGCTCGTCTAGGCGAACAAAACTTGATCGACTGAGGTGCACACGGCGTTCGAACTATTGACCGAAGAGTGAGTGGTTCGAACGCCGTTTTTGGAGGAAACACTTGCATCTACATCTGAACGCCCCGCCACTGCTTGCCGAGAAATCGGGGGAAGTACGGTGACCGCTCCCGATTTCACCGAATATCAGTGGGATTTCCTTGAACGCGGCAGCGTGCTATTGGTAACGCTCAGTGGACCTGCCAACCTCAGGCTCATGGATCCAGAAAATTTCGCGGCCTTCCAAGACGGTGCCGAATATGACTTCCATGGCGGAATGGCGCGCAAGGCACCCTACAGGCTCAAAGTCCCTCAGTCCGGTCCATGGTTCTTGGCGATTGATCTGACGGGACTGAGCGTCCGCGGAGTACGCCACGCGGTGAGCGTGGAACCACCGCAGAAACTCGTCGAGCGACGGTCCTAATCAAAAGCGCTCGGGTGTGCCAAAAGGCAGGTGGCCCGTTGGTCCGAATCAAAGGGTTGCGCGCAGATTGCTGCGATCTCTAACCTGCAAGTTTAAGTGAGAGATCTACTAGGCTCTTAGCGTCGAGCCCCGGCCAGCCATGGAGCTTGTCTAGCCAATCCTCTGGGATAGCCGGCAGCCCATAGGCAGCACCTACCAACGATCCAGCAATCGCCGCTACGGTATCCGTGTCAACTCCGCCACGTACCGCTGCTTCCAGGGAAGCAACTAAATGCGTTGACTTCTCCCCTACGGTATCCGTGGAAACGGCAATGGAGCTCCATGCTCCTTGGAAAGCTTCCACGACCCACCCGTTATGCGAGAAGTCGCGCGGCCGCTTGTCTTCGGCCTGTTGAATGCGCTGTTCCCAAACTACTGCGCGAGCGGGTTCCAAAAGCTGCAGCCCAATTCGGATATCCAGTTCACCGGTGAGCACAGCGTGACGCACGGCAAGAGTCCACAAGCCGCAAGCCTCTGCTGCCTCCTCGTCGAAGTGAGTCAGCCTGCTGATGGCAGTTGCCGCTTGATAGGCCTCGGCCGGCGTGCGCTCTAGATAGGCCAAGGCGACGGGTGCCGTTCGCATGAGGCTTCCGTTGCCAGCCGAGCGGCCGGTTCGCAGGTGAACGGATTCGGCAGCCTTCAGTGCGTCTTCTGCGCTGGGCTCGTGGCGGTTACTTTCACGCGCGCTTTTTTCGGCCTCGCCGAGGACGGCACGCGTCTGGCTGCCAACATCCGGTGCGCTCTGAGCCCAAATGGCCCACTGCCGCACCATGTAATCCGCTGCGTCACTATTGAGTGTTCTTTGGGAGTTTACGAGTGCCCGTGCAATCACGATTGCCATCGAGGTATCGTCCGTCCATTCCCCCGGCGCAAAGTCTCCGAGCCCTCCGCCGATCATGGCAACCGGGGCGTCCTGAGGCATCGGGGCATCGAATTCATAGCCAGCGCCAAGTGCGTCCCCTGCAGCCATGCCCACGAGTGCTCCACAGATACGGCTCTTCATGCCAGACGAAAACTCCATGCGGTCCCTCCACCAGAAAATTTGACTCATACTCAGCTACTGCTGTGTGTCTAAATTACCGTGCGCGCCCGACAAGATGGCCGGAAGCTACTACTTGTTCGAATCAAGAGGGAATACGAGAAGCGAGCTTGATGCGGTCGCAACGACCTTGCCGTTCTTATCTACGACTTCCCCTTCAGCGAAGATCACTCGCCGGCCCGGCTTGGTAACCCTCCCGGTGCATCGCAACGGCCCACTGTCGGCAAGCACTGGACGCAGGTAGTTCACTTTGATCTCGATAGAGGTATAGCCCATTCCTGCAGGAAGCGTCGAGTGCGCTGCGCAGCCGAGCGCCGAATCGAGCAGTGCACACACCAGCCCTCCGTGCACCGCACCAATCGGATTGTAGTGCGACTCCTCCGGAGTGCAGGTGAAGGCCACCGACCCCTCAGATACTTCGGCTACATCCATATTGAGATGCCCTGCGATGGGCGCCCCCGGAATTTCGCCGGAGGCCATCAGTTTCAAATACTCGAGCCCGGAAAACAACGGTAGCTGCTGCAGCGCGCTAGCAGGATCTCGCCACCTCACGACCTTTTCGTGTTCGCCCTGTCTAGCTTCCATCTGTTTTTCCCTCTTCGTTCCGGGCTTCAGTAACTTGCGAAGGCAACGGCACGTTTTGCAACCGCAACTGTCCGCGGGCAAGCACCTTGGAGCTGGCAACATCTGTGATGATGACTTCCCACAATTGCTGAGTAAGTCCTTGGTGTAGCGCGGTGGCTTCCACGCTTGCCAGTCCCGCACTGCCTGGCCGCAAGAAATCTGTGGCGTTATGTACACCGACGGCAAATTGGCCACGTTCCTTCACCGCATAGCTCGCCGCGATGCTGGCGGCGCTTTCAACGATCGTGGTGAACAGCCCGCCGTGCACCACTCCCCATGGGGTGTGGTGGTTTGCCCCTAGCTCCACGTGCCCACGGAGGAACGTCTTGCCGACCTCTTCAACGATAAAGCCGGAAGCGGCGACAAAGTCGCTAGCCGCATCGAGCCCCATGTCAGGAAGTACGTCGTTGCTTGTTTTCATTGATTGGCCTCTCAAAAGCTAACTGTTATATTTGAAGCTAGCTAGATCGACGGGACATGTCAACGGTAAGGAGCGCTCTTCATCATGCAATGGCTCGACTATGACACCGAGAATTGTTCGATTCAGCGCACACTGGACATCATTGGTGAAAAGTGGAGCCTCATGGTGCTTCGTGAAGCTTTTAACGGTGTGCGCCGATTTGACGAGATCCGCAATCATCTAGGGGCTTCCGAGGCGGTCATCGCTGCCAGACTGCGCACCCTAGTGGCAGCTGGAATTCTCTCGGCCACACCGTACAAGGAGCCAGGCCACCGTACTCGAAACGAGTATCGCCTGACGCAAAAGGGCTTGGATCTCTATCCCGTACTTATCTCGTTGCTCCAGTGGGGCGACAAATACGAAGCAGATACGGCTGGCCCACCGCTACTCGTCAC
Source organism: Glutamicibacter sp. BW80 (assembly GCF_002332385.1). NCBI lineage: Bacteria > Bacillati > Actinomycetota > Actinomycetes > Micrococcales > Micrococcaceae > Glutamicibacter > Glutamicibacter sp. BW80. The sequence continues at coordinate 142,570 of NZ_NRGV01000059.1, forward strand.
GCATCGGGAGTGCGGCGAACCGGTGTCAGCAATTATCCAGTGCGCCGGTGCGCATGTTCTTGATTCACCACGAGAATCGCAAGTCTCCCCCGGCCCAGGGGCAAAACTCCGCAACTCCGTTACCTAAGGCCACGAGACCACAGCCCCGACTTTTTCCGGAACCGCGGCCAACTCGTTCAACACCCCGGTCCTCCAGAACAGATTAGCTGTCGTCAAGGCTCGTTCCTGACCCGAACGCGGACAGCGGTCGATTAGCTTTTAGCGCATTCCCGCCGCAATTTGTCCTTTGAGCTGTCCGAAATCAATTTTGCGTTGGTAGAGGGTGGCTCGGTATAAACCGACTACTTTCTAGCATCGCTAGCGGCGGCGCACCTCATTACCGCGACAAATACCAGCGGCATTCCTGCTATCTGCAGGGTCCAACCGCTTCTGGTCGCATCGACAAAATAAGTACTTTCGAATGACCTGGCGTTCAGCCTCCACACTCGATCATTTGGAGTTTTCAGATGTAGCCTGCATTGAGCTCAGCTACGAAGACCAGAGCCCATCACGCAATTTAGCTTGTTCGGAAAATCTTGCTCAAGGAAATTAGCAATAACCCCAGCAGAACCTCAGGAATTCGATACCTCATTTAGCTGAAATGCAAGAAACAAGTTACTGTGCAGTAACTCACCGAGCGAAAAACCACTGGAATTTAGCTGAAAACCCTGAGAGTTTCTTGCTAACCGCTGAAAATAGCGCGCCCGTGTACGCAGTGCGCTCCAACAAGGAATACGGTAGAGGTAGACGTTTTTTCGTTGATGACTCTAACGCATCAAACGATTGTTACTTCGTCGCGTCCGTGAACGGCGCGACAGCCCCGACACAAAGGCTAAATTTTGAACGGCAATGCCACTTTTAAACACCACAATGTGGCCCTCTTGGCGGTAAACAGCGTACTTGCACCTGAGGTCATGAGTTCGGCAGAATTCGACGAGCGTCTGGCTCCTAGCCTCAAGCGTCTGCGCCTCTCCAAAAAGCTGCTTGAACGCGTGTCGGGTGTCAAAGAACGCCGCTGGTGGTCCGAAGGCATGGAATTTGATGATGCGGCGATTCTCGCTGGCAAGAAAGCGCTGGCTCAGGCCGGCGTTGAACCAGGCCAAATTGGCCTCCTGATCAACACTTCGGTGACCCGACGCAACCTAGAGCCTTCGGTAGCCTCAAAGGTTCACAACGGATTGGGCCTGCCGTCCTCCGCCATGAACTTCGATGTGGCCAACGCCTGCCTGGGGTTCGTCAACGGTATGAGCCTGGCTGCAAACATGATTGATTCCGGACAGATCAAGTACGCGCTGATCGTGGCCGGCGAAGATTCCCGGCCCACCCAGGAGACGACGTTCCAGCGCCTCAACGCCGAGAACTCCACCCGTGAAGACTATATGCGCGAATTTGCAACTCTGACTCTGGGCTCCGGCGCGGCCGCCGCCGTCATTGGACCGGCGGATGTTCACCCTGACGGACACCGCATTCTCGGCGGGGTTTCCCGCGCAGGAACCGAGCACCACGAGCTTTGTGTCGGCGGTCCGACCGGCATGTACACCGACACCAAAGGCCTGCTGGACAACGGCTTGGAGCTGGTAGTTGATGCTTGGGATGAAGCACATCATTCCGGCTGGGACTGGAAGTCCATGGACCGCTACGTCACCCACCAGGTCTCGAAGTCCTACACCAGCGCCATTATCAAAGCCGTGGGCCTAGTAAAGGACCGAGTGCCGATCACCTTCTCCAAATGGGGCAACGTGGGGCCTGCTTCCCTGCCAATGACCTTGTCGCAGGAGGCCGACTCGTTAAAGCCTGGTGACCGCGTGCTCTGCATGGGCGTCGGTTCAGGACTGAACACCGCGATGATGGAGATCGCCTGGTGACCGAGATCTTTCCCGGCGTAGATGCAAAATACTCGGGCTACCTAGACGTCCCTTCTACTTCGGAGGTAGACGATCCAGGAACCACCCACCTGTGGCATTTGCTGGACAACGAAGAAGAACTCATCGCGCGTGGTATCCACCCAGTCGGCACCCTGGTGTGCGTGCACGGCAATCCCACATGGTCCTACCTGTGGCGCAGCCTGCTGAGCCACGTTTCGGACAACGCCTTGCCATGGCGTGTCATCGCCGTAGACCAGCTTGATATGGGATTCTCTGCCCGCACCGGGAAGTTCCGTCGGCTGGCCGATCGAGTCAACGACCTAGGCGATTTGATCGAAGGCCTCGGACTCAACGGCAAAGTCACCACGGTTGGCCACGACTGGGGAGGAATCATTTCCCTGGGCTGGGCCGTAGCCCACCAAGAGCAGCTGGCGAACGCAATCCTTACCAACACCGCCGTACACCCTGCGGGCTTCGAGCTACCAGCCGCCCTGCGTTTGGCTTCGAACCCTGCAGTCCATGGGTGGGGCACCAAGAGCACTGACGCATTCCTTCGAGTGACTCATTCGCTGGCTCAGCCGGCCTTGGAGGCAGACGTCCGCAAGGCATTCATGGCTCCCTACACCAGCGCGGACAAGCGCACAGGCGTCGCAAACTTCGTAGCGGATATTCCTTTTAGCGAAGATCACCCGAGCCGTCCTGCATTGGAGGAGATCTCCGACGCAATTCGCTCGCTCTCCGTTCCGGCGCTCATGCTGTGGGGCCCTAAGGACCCGGTGTTCTCCGATCGCTACCTAAGAGATCTGATGGACCGTCTGCCCCACGCTCAGGTGCACCGTTTCGAAGGCGCCAGCCACCTGTTGCCTGAAGACCGCGATATCGCCTCCCCCATTTTTAATTGGTTGGACGCCGAACGGGATTCTAAGAACTCCTCACGCGCCACCGCCCTGAGCGACTACCGTCCGATGCTCGCCGAGCTGGATTCACGCACAGATGACCACAGCATTGCGGTAGTGGATATCAATCCCCCGCGCTCCCTGTCCTGGTCTGAGCTCGGCGAACGCGTTAATGCTCTCGCCGCTGGCCTCGCACAGATCGGTGTCACCGCCGGATCCCGAGTCAATCTTTTGGTGCCTCCAGGCATCGAATTGACTTCACTGATCTACGCTTGCCTGCGCCTGGGCGCGGTCATTGTGGTGGCAGATGCGGGCCTGGGCACCAAGGGCTTGGGACGTGCCATCAAGGGGGCCGGCCCTAGTTTCCTTATCGGGATCGATCGTGCACTCGTGGGCGCCAGATTCTTTGGCTGGCCCGGCACCCGGATCGCCGTGGAAAACTTGCCGGCTGCCAAGCGCAAACTCCTCGGGGTGGCACATACCGTCCCCGAGCTGCTCGAGTCCGGTAATTCCGCTGCCCATGATGCGCCGACGTTTGACGAAGCCGACCCGGATGCCGATGCCGCGGTGCTTTTCACCTCCGGTTCCACCGGCCCGGCCAAAGGTGTGGTCTACACGCACCGGCAATTGGCTGCCATGCGGGACACCCTGCGCGAAACGTACAACCTCAAGGCTGGCTCCGCTCTGGTGGCCGGATTTGCGCCATTCGCACTTCTGGGCCCAGCCTTGGGCGCAACCTCGGTCACCCCCGATATGGATGTTACGGCACCGCGCACCCTGACCGCCGCGGCGCTGGCGGATGCAGCCTTAGCCGTCGACGCAACCACCGTCTTCGCGTCTCCTGCCGCCTTAGCGAATGTGCTGGAAACTGAAGACGCCCTAGACGGACCCCAACGCAAGATCCTCGAAAATGTCTCCCTGATGCTCTCGGCCGGAGCACCGATTCCAGAGCCTTTGCTGGCCAGGGTCCAGAGCCTGGTGCCCAATGCCCGGGTGCATACCCCGTATGGGATGACCGAGGCACTTCCCGTGACCGACATTGATTTGGCAGGTATTCGTGCCGCTGGATCAGGGAACGGAGTATGCGTTGGCACTGCGGTGGCGGGGGCTCAAGTAGCTATTGCACCGCTTGGTTCCGATGGCCAAGCGGGCAACGAACCATTGGAAGAACCAAACCTCACCGGTGAAATTCTGGTGCGCGCACCCCACGTGAAGGACCGCTACGACAGGCTCTGGATCACCGAGCAGGTTAGCACCTCCATTCCTGGCTGGCACCGCACCGGAGACGTGGGGCATCTCGATGACCAGGGACGACTATGGGTCGAAGGCCGTCTCGGCCATGTGCTGCACACCGCCACGGGCTCGAAAACACCTGTGGCAGCGGAGCAAGCAGCCGAATCTGTAGCCGGCGCCGGACGAGCTGCAGTGGTCGGTGTCGGACCAGCAGGGACTCAAGCCGCCGTAGTGGTGATGGAAACCGTCCCACCGGCCCGCCGCGCGGCTCCAGCCCCGGTGGCATTTGCCCACGCGGTGCGCACTGCGGTGGAACGAACCGGGCTGGAAATTTCGGCTGTACTCGTAGTCCCGGATCTGCCAACCGACATTAGGCACAATTCCAAGATTGACCGTGCGGCTCTGGCAGGCTGGGCGGCGACCACACTGGCCGGCGGAAGGATCGGCAAGCCATGAGTGAAAAGCAAAGTTCCGCGCCAACCCGTCGCGTCCTAGTCACCGGCGCCAGCGGAATGCTTGGCGGCGCCGTAGCAGAGCTGCTACGCACCCAAGGCCATCATGTCCGGACTTTCCAACGCAGACCATCGCAGGGAGCCACGGACGACGTGTTGGGTTCGCTTACGGATTCTGAGGCAGTAGGGCAAGCAACCGAGGGTATGGATGCCGTCATCCATCTGGCGGCCAAGGTTTCATTCACCGGTGCATGGCAAGAATTTGTCGACACGAATATCAATGGAACCAATAATCTGCTCAGGGCTTCCAAAGAAGCCGGAATCAAAGACTTCGTTTTTGTTTCTTCCCCTTCGGTGGCGCACTTCGGAGAACCGTTGGCCGGCGCAACCGCCGGTGCGGCCGATCCTGAGCGGGCCCGCGGAAATTACGCGCGGTCCAAAGCGGCGGCGGAGCTCAATGCTCTTGCCCAAGATTCGGATGGCTTCCGTGTAGCGGCGATCAGACCCCACGTGGTCTGGGGTCCCGGCGACACGCAGCTGGTTGAGCGGGTCATTCAGCGAGCAAAAGCCGGACGACTACCGCTGCTGGATCATGGGGCCGCGCTCATTGACACCACATACATCGACAATGCGGCCACGGCGATTGTCCGTGGCCTCGAGCGCATGGAGTTTGCTCACGGTCGTGCCCTGGTAGTTACCAATGGTGAGCCGCGCCCAGTGGGCGAGCTCATTGCAGGGATCTGCCAAGCGGGCGGCGCACCGGCCCCCCGGCTAAACGTTCCGGGATGGCTTGCACGCGGTGCGGGGTCGGTCATTGAACGCCTCTGGCTTGCGGCTGGCGCCAAGAATCTTGTACACGACGAGCCGCCAATGACTCGGTTCCTTGCGGAGCAGTTGTCAACCGCGCACTGGTTTGATCAGCGCGAAACGCACGAAATCTTGGATTGGAAACCTGAAGTAACCATCACTGAGGGATTGCAAAGACTCGCTTCCCACTACGTTGAGCTTGATCGATAGATTGCATAGGAAATTAGCCGCAGAATAGTCGCCTCTGCCCGGGAGGGTACATCTGGATGGCTCGCAGCGTTCTACAGCTTCTGAGCCCCGGACCTGACGGATTACTTCGAGGTGTTCCCCAAACCCGAATTGGCGTGCATCAGATACCGCTGGGCTCGGCAGACGCCTCGGATTATCCACGAGCGCTTACAGCTTGTCAGCGGGGAATCTCCACATCACGTGTCCATCCTTAATTCTCGCTCACCAGCGGAAGGCCGCAGAGACTGTACTCGGTCGCTAGGATCCGTTCTCCCACGGATAAGTGCTACCAAGCGGTCGACTACTTGGCAACTGCTCCAGCGGCAACCGCGCAGAATTCGAAAATTGGCGCGCATCAGGAAACCTTGATTCACTCTTTCTTGCAGCACGAGTACTCTGCGCTAAGTTGATTCAATGAGCAATAAGATTTCTTATCAGGGCGAAGCCGGATCGAACTCAAACATCGCTTGCACCGAGAGGTTCCCCGATATGGAAGCCGTCCCGTGCGCCAGCTTCGAGGATGCGTTTGCGATGGTCGAAAGTGGCGCGGCAGACCTCGCCATGATCCCGATAGAGAATTCCATTGCCGGCCGTGTTGCCGATATCCACGTATTGCTCCCTGAATCTGACCTTCAAATCGTTGGGGAACATTACCTCAGAATCCGTTTCGACCTGCTCGGAATTCCCGGAAGCAGCATTGAAGCCGCCACCGAGGTCCATAGCCACATCCACGCGCTAGGCCAGTGCCGACGTTTGATCCGCGAACATCAGCTGACCCCGGTCATAGCCGGGGATACTGCAGGGTCCGCCCGCGAGATCCGGGATTGGGATGACCCCCGAAAATTGTCGTTGGCCCCGCCGATGGCCGCCGAACTTTACGGACTCGAGGTCCTGTCCAGCGGGGTCGAAGACGACCCAACGAATATGACCAGATTCGTTGTGCTGGCCCGCAAACAAGCTTTGCCTACCCGGGCGCAACTGCCCGATGAAGTCATCACGAGCTTGGTCTTCCAGGTACGCAACGTGCCCAGTGCGCTGTACAAGGCACTTGGCGGATTCGCGACAAATGGCGTGAACCTCACGCGTATGGAAAGCTACATGGTCGGCTCCACATTCGCCGCGACCACGTTCATGGTTGACATTGAAGGGCACCCGGAAGATCTTCCCGTACGGCTCGCCCTAGAAGAACTGGATTTCTTCACATGGGAAATCAAAACCCTCGGAACCTACGCGGCCAGCGAGCACCGGCAGGCCGGATCAGCTTCTTTCATCTGATGTTGCTCCGTCGCTCTGACACGCTTCGTATCCATTGGACGCAAATGTTCTAGGCCGCAGGGGAATCAGTCTGAGGGACTTTCATAGCCTGCGACCAAGCAGTTCTGCACCATGGCTGCTGGAGAATCGACCGTATCCGGAACGTACCCCGTAGACGTCGCAGATCACCAACGGCGTATTTCCCGTTGCGGCGTTATGCCAGCTATTGGCGAATAGCAGCCAAATTAGCTTCAAGCAGAGCTCCGACGGTTTCGATTGCCTCCCGTACGGCATCCGGATCGGCAACAGTCAGTTGCTGAAACACTAAACCGTCCAAAGCGGCAAAGACCGCTCGGGCCAGCGGTCGTGAGTTGACGTGCCCTTGCCTACCCAAGGCACGCTGCAAAGCGTCGATATATCCCTCATAGAGCGCTTTGGCCTCATCGCGAAGGTCGGGGCGGCGGCGCGACTCCAGCACGAATTCATACTGAAACAGCTGAAGCTGCGGCTCTCGCTCGACCAGTTCGACCAGCGTACGCGCGAACCCCCCGTCTATGGTTTCCGCGGCAGACAAGTCACTTAGTCGTATAGCCCTAGATATTGCCCAGGCCACCGCCTCATGGAGCAACGTGTCCTTGGTCCCGAAGTGGTGGCTAATCAGGGTGTTGTTGACCTGCGCTACCTCGCTGACCGCACGAAAAGTAAGGCCGTGGAGTCCGCGTTCGGCCACGACCGCCACGGTGGCGGCAAGCAGTGCTTCCTTGCCGTCGCCATATTTATTGTTCCGCATCGCTTTCACATACTGAGTCTAACTCCTCAACGTGGCCCTTGACACAACGAACTAAGCGGATGCATAGCTTTAACCATGTGAGGCAGACCACGCCTCGAAACCCGCGAAACACAATTCCCGCGCAGCCTCCAACTCGTGATCGAAAGGCCCCTCATGTCTGCCTCGATAGACCCCAGCAAATCCCCTCCGACGCTTCACCGCACCTTGCGGTGGCAGGATGCATTCGCCTTGGCGATGGCCGTCTCCGGAGGTCTCTTCGTATCCTTCGGTGCAACCATGGCCGCCATCGGTGCGCTGTCGGCCATGTTCATTTGGGCCCTTGCCGCAGGCATCGGCTGGGCGCAGAATCACCTCTTCGCGGAGATGGCATCCATGTTCCCCGACAAGCCCGGAGGGGTCCCGATCTACGCGCATGAGGCTTGGAAAGGACGATTTGCTCCAGCAGGTGCGCTGGCGACTTTCGGATATTGGTTCGGCTGGTCCGCCGTTATTTCAATCGTCAGTCTGACCGCCGGTGCCATCATCCAGGTCCGCTGGTTCCCGGTAGCGACTTGGGTCCTGGACTTGGGAATCCTGCAGGTAGGGCCGGCGCAGTTGATCGGTATTGTGCTAATTCTTGCACTCATGGTGCCGAACCTCTTCGGTGCACAGCCAGCGGCTTGGGTAAACAAAATCTTCGGAGCCTTGCTGCTGATCCCCCTACTTACCTTCGTGGTTGCCCCGCTGGTTAGCGGCCAGTGGGACGTGAGCAACCTGTCTTGGGGTCTAGGACAGGCCGGAGCCGACCACTGGGGAGGCTGGCAAGACGCCGCAGTATGGCTCTACCTCATCGGCTGGACCGCGTACGGCACCGAAATGTGCGCAGCGTTCACGCCCGAATACCGTAGCAAGAAGGACGCCCGCCGCGCGCTCTCCAGCTCCGGGGCCTACACGTTCATGATGTTCGCACTGGTCCCCATTGGCATCGGCGGACTGCTCAGCCAGGCCGACGCCGCAGCAGATCCCGCGGCAGTGTTTGTCAGTGGCTTCGCGGCCGTATTGCCCGCTGGCTTCGCCGGGGATGCGGCGCTGCTTATTACCATTGGAGCGCTGCTCATGGGCGTGAACGCCAGCATGGCGGACGGGTCACGCGCGCTCTTCGGAGCCGCAGTCGATGGGTTGGTCCCCCGCGAGTTCGAGAAGCTCAACCGTCATCAGGTCCCAGCCAGGGCTATCGCTGCCGCCGTGGTCATGAACATCCTGCTGGTCCTCTTCGTCTCCAACCCGATTTCCATCCTCGTGGCGGCAAATATCGGCTACCTCTTAGCCATCCTGCTGGCCGTCTCCGGTTTTCTGCTTCTTCGCTGGGATCGGCCCGACGATCCACGCAGTTTCAAGCTCGGGCGTTGGTCAATTCCACTGGCCATAGTTCTCACCATCTATGGAGCGGCAGTCTTGATCGTCGGGGCCGCTTCGTCCCAGATATCTGGATATGGAGGGCCCTTCGAGTTGACTATCGGCGTCGGCATCCTCCTGCTCTCCCTGGTCCTGTTTGTGATCCGGCGCCGATTCCAGGATCGACTGCCATTGATGCGCGAGCCGCAGGCCCCTTCAGACCTCCACGAAACCCAAGCCTAGAACTCTCTTTATTCACCCCAACAAAGGAAGAACAACCTCATGCCACAGGTATTCCACGCCCATCACACCACCACCGCATTCGAACCGTTCGAACTCGGCACCGTCCAGTGGCTCCGCCGCAATGGCGACAACGGCAATCAGGCGCTCGCCTCCGGCATCTGGAGCATCTCCCCTGAGGAGGCGCCCGTGCCCTTCGACCTGCCCATCGGGGAAGACGAAACCATCTACATCGTCTCCGGGCACATCCGCATCGAGGTCCAGGGCGGAGACATGCTCGAGCTCACCGCCGGATCCATGGCCTCCCTGTCCAAGGGCGCCATGACGCGCTGGACCATCCTCGAACCCACCATCGAATTCTTCGTCTACAGCTAAGGCACTGCCACCATGAAAACCACTGACGTCATCATCGTCGGCGCGGGCTTCGCCGGCCTGACCGCCGCCCGCGAACTGTCCCGCCGCGGATTCAAGACCACCATCCTGGAGGCCCGCGACCGCATCGCCGGGCGCACCCACCTCGAGGAGCATCTGGGCCGGAACCTGGAACTCGGCGGAACGTGGGTGCACTGGACCCAGCCCTACGTCTGGGCCGAAATGGGCCGCTACGGGATCGCCCCGGTCGCCGGCCCCGACTTCACCAAGGCCTATTGGAGCACCGAGGGCCAGCAACATACGGGGCATCCAGACGAGCTGATGGACTTGCTCGACGCCCCCAACCAAGCCCTACTAGCCGATGCTCGCAAGTATTTCCCCTTACCCTGGTCCCCGCTGGCCAACCCCGAGCTCGCCAGCATCGACGGCACCACGCTCTCGGAGGCCATCGACCGCCTGGACCTTCCGGAGAACCAACGCCAGCTGCTGCGCTCCTTCTGGACCTTAAACTTCAACGGCGCCCTAGACCAAGCCGCCTACACGCAGGCACTGCGCTGGTGTGCTGCGGCCAGCGGGTCCTGGCAACTTATGTTCGAAACCTGCGCAACCTTCAAGATCGAGGGAGGAACCCGGCGCCTGGCCGAGGCCATCCTGGCGGACTCTGACGCCGAGTTGCGGCTGAACCAGCCGGTGGCTTCCATCCATCAGGACGAGAACGGAGTCGTCGCCAGCACCATCGACGGACAGCAACTCACCGCCCGCCAACTCATCCTTGCCGTCCCCCTGGGCACCCTGAACGACATCGACATTCATCCTGAACTTTCAGCCATTAAACGCAAAGCCGCAAGCCGCAGCCATGCCGGCCGCGGCGCAAAGCTCTGGATCAAGGTCAAGGGACGGCAGGAACGCTTCGTTGCCATGGGCCCCGAAAACGCCGCCCTGAACTTCGCCCAAGCCGAGTACATCGATGCGGACACCACCACCTTGGTCTGCTTCGGACCCGACGCCGCAGCTGTCAACGTCACCGATACGTCCGCGGCCCAGCGCAGCCTCGATGCTCTCGTCCCCGGATTGGAGGTCTTGGAAGTTGCCGGCCATAACTGGGTCGACGACGAGCATGCACGCTGCACCTGGTCGATGCACTACACGGGATATCTCACCGATTCCCTAGCCGAGCTGCAGCGCTCCGAGGGCCGCATCCGCATCGCAGGCTCGGACCTGGCCAAGGGATGGGGAGGCTTCATCGACGGCGCCATCGAGTCCGGCATTGCGGCAGCCCGCGACGCCGCCCTTGAGCTCACCGATATGCCGCGCGTCAATTCAGCCCTTCCCATCTGATCCGTTGCACTTCGTCTAGGGATTGGCCTCAGGTCGTTGCTACAGATTCAGAGCTATTCATGAGCATCTGCTCGGTTGGATTCTTGGATTGAAAAATGGTTAATTGCTTCTTGTCGATGCAATGGAAACCTAGGTTGGGTAGATAATCTAGGACCGCTAATCGCAGCGATCATGGTCCACAGCGCAAATGCGATTTCCACCAGCAGCAGCGATCCGCCGCTTAGAACCGAATTCAGCAGCACGTCACCAGCCTCCTTCCCAGTCCAATGGACAGGGCGGGGGCTGGTCTCTTCTGGCCCCAAAACGCAAGTCTGCTTGCGCCAAGATAGTGACTGCAGGCAAATCACTTTAACCTGCTTTCAGGCGCTTTCGGTGCTGGGTTCGTAGGCGCAGCTTAACCCTTACCCAGCCTCAAATCAGCACCCATATCTCCGTGGCGATTGTTCCCTGTCCGTCGGTTTCCCGGTCAATAGAATCGGTTACTGGTAAACTCGATAACGATGCCCTTTGGAACAGGGCAGTTTTGCCTCGACATGTGAACGCTTTTTATGCGCGACTGGTCGACTGGTTTAGAGCATTTTTTGTTGATTCGCGTAGCACGCTCGAACCCACAATCGGGATCCGGAGCTGCGCGCGAAACTTGAATAAGGCTTAACAAGCCGGAGAGGTATGTTTGACTCAACGCGTCGCCATCATTGGAGCAGGACCCAGCGGCATCGCCCAGCTGCGGGCATTCGATTCTGCCAAGAAGTCAGGGCGTGAAATCCCCGAGATCATCTGCTTTGAGAAGCAAGATGATTGGGGAGGCCAGTGGAACTACAACTGGCGCACCGGCATCGACAAGCACGGCGAACCTGTACATTCGAGCATGTACCGCAACTTGTGGTCCAACGGCCCCAAGGAAGCCTTGGAATTCGCCGAATATACCTTCGACGAACATTTCGGCCGCCCCATTTCTTCCTACCCACCACGTGCCGTGCTGTGGGATTACATCAATGGCCGCGCAGAGAAGTCTGACGTCAAGAAATACGTCCGCTTTGCGACCGTAGTGCGCTGGGTCGATTACGACGAGAGCACCAAACTATTCACCGTCACCAGCGAAGACCTGAAGACCGGTCTGACGGAAAAGAACGATTTTGATCATGTCATTGTCGGCACCGGTCACTTTAGCTTCCCGAATGTTCCAGATTTCAAGGGAATCGAAGGTTTTCCCGGCGAGCTCATGCACGCCCATGACTTCCGTGGCGCCGAGCGCTTGGCAGGCAAAGACGTTCTGCTGATCGGCGCAAGCTACTCGGCTGAGGACATTGGTGTCCAGTCCTTCAAGATGGGTGCACGCTCGGTGACGTACAGCTACCGCACGGCCCCAATGGGATTCGATTGGCCAGAAGGCATTGAAGAGCTCCCCCTCATTGACCGCTTCGAAGGGTCCACTGCACATTTCAGCAATGGCGTATCCCGCAAATTTGATGCTGTTGTCTTGTGCACCGGGTATCTGCACCATTACCCCTTCTTGCCCTCCGACCTTGCCCTAAGTTCACCGAACAACGTCTACCCGGACACTCTGTACCGTGGTGTGGTTTCCGAGAACAATAGCCAGCTTTACTACCTAGGTGCCCAGGATCAATGGTTCACCTTCAACATGTTCGATGCGCAGGCTTGGTATGTCCGTGATCTGGTTTTGGGAGAAGCCGCGGTCCCTTCAGCGTCCGAACAGCGTGCAAGCATAGATGCGTGGCTGGAGCGATTCAACGCTATTGAGACCGCGGAAGATGAAGTGAAGTTCCAGGCGGACTACATTCGCGATCTCATCGAGCAGACGGACTACCCGATGTTTGATTTGGATGAAGTCACCCGGACTTTCATGGCGTGGAAGATGGATAAGAAGAAAAATATCTTGACCTACCGCGACAAGGTCTACCGTTCAGTCATGACTGGCACCATGGCAGCAGAACACCACTCGCCCTGGCTGAGCGAGCTCGACGATAGCTATCAGCGCTACATGTCATCCCCTCAGGAAGAAAAGCTCGAAGACCTTACGGCAATTGAGAAGGCCAAAGTCCATAAATTCTAGTCAGAATCTGGCTTGATAGTTCAGTTGATAAAGTTCGTATTGCCCTGTGCCGATTTCTTGCCACAGGGCAATACGTTTAAATCCTTCCGTCATTTCATAGCCGCTGCCGATAGGCATCCGGGATGATTGGCTGAACGTTTGAAGGCTCCTATTGCGAAGTTGCGAAAGCTGCATCGAGATTCCGCAATGTTCCTGTGGAATCGGGAGACCGGAGGATTTAGTTTCAGTAATGTCCGGCGAGGCAGTTCCCAACTGAAGTCGGGTGGATAAAACCTCATTTGCACCTTGAGATGTGGAGAGCCTCGTTATTCGACTTAAGGTCCGTTTAAGTACAGTCGGACTGCAATAGACGCGTCGCATGGACGGCAAGCACCTAACTGTTCCACGAATACCTTCGCTCTGGTCTGCCCACTCCCCCGTACCGCAGATTCACCTGAGCCAGGTTCTCTTCGGCCAAATATTCCAGATACCGGCGAGCGCTCACCCGCGAGGTGCCGAGTTTCTCGGCGGTTTCGGTGGCGGAGATGGGATTAGTGGCTTCCTTGACGATGTTTTCCACGAGTGCCAGCGTTTCAGCGCTGCAGCCTTTGGGCAGGGGGCGTCGGTTCTGCCCGCTCAGTCCGAAGAGCCGGTTCACGTCTGCCTGTTCCAGCTCTTGATCTGCCTCTTGCAGCGGCTGGTAAGTTTTCGAATAGTGCTCCAGCCGTTCGCGAAGATCTTCGCGGGAGAACGGCTTCATCAGGTAGTGGACGATTCCGCCCCTCAAAGCACGGCGGACGGTGTCCATTTCTCGGGCCGCGCTAATGACGATGACATCTAAGTCCGGCTGTACCTCGCGTAGCCGTTGGAGCAGGTCGAGCCCGTTCATATCGGGTAAGTGGATATCTAGCAACGCGAGATCCGGCGAAAGCGCGGTTGCGGCTTTGATCGCCTCGTTGGCCGAGTGAGCTACTCCCACAACCGAGAACCCCGGCTCGTTATTGACGAACCCTGAGTGCACCTTGGCGACCATGAAATCATCATCGATCACCAGTACTTTGATCACGAGTTGTTCCCTACTTCCTGAGTGTAGCGGTGAACCGCGCACCGTGGTCGTTAACCGCTTGGACGTCCCCTGCGCGGCGACGGCAGACCAGTCTGGTTAAAGCCAGCCCGAATCCCCTTCCGCCGGAAACGGTCGTGTCTTTGGTGGAGAATCCCTGGGTAAAGATTTCATCGATTGCCGCGTCATCTACCCCCGAACCATTGTCGCCCACCACAACGGTAATTTGCGTATCGCTTTCTGCAATGCGTAGTTCGATGCGTGGTTGGCTCACCGCCGATACCGCGTCTATTGCGTTGTCTACGAGGTTTCCGATAACGGTGGTCAAGTCCCGAGCCAGTTGGTCATCACTGCGGCCCAGGTTGGAATCCTCGGCGACGGTGAGTTGGATTCCGCGTTCGGTCGCGACACTTGCCTTGGCAATGACCAAGGCAGCTATGGTTGGTTCGGTGATTCGCGCTGCGACATCTTCAAAGAGTTTGCTGCGGCTGAAGCTCACTCCATCAATGAATCCTACGACTTCGTCGTACTCTCCTAATTGGATGAGCCCGGAGATGGCGTGGAGCTGATTGGCGAACTCGTGGGTTTGGGCTCGGAGCATGTCCGATGTCGCTTTGCTGTCTCCGAGCTCTTGCTCCAAGAGAGTCAGCTCGGTTCGATCGCGGAAAGTGGTCACCGAGCCGAGGTCCCTGCCGGAAGTCATCACTGGCATGCGGTTGAAGACCAGCACACGTTCGCCGATGAGGAATTGCCGGTCTGCCTGCTGCTGTTGCGTGGTTAGAGCGCGAGTAACCTGCGGTGCCACCTTGAGTTGGTCGAGTGTTTGTCCTACGCAGTTGTTGGGTAGTTGCAACAGCTCTATGGCGATGTCGTTGGCGAGCATGACCCGGTGTTCCGGAGAGACGGAGACGATCCCCTCTTTCACTCCGTGCAGCAAGGCTTCGCGGTGTTCAAAGAGTTCAGAAATTTCTCTTGGCTCCATACCGCGGGTTTGGCGCTTGACGCGTCTGGACAGGAGCACCGAGCCGGTGGCCCCCAAGAGTAGTGAGATGAGGAGGGTGAATAGTGCGCTGGGCGCGATTTCACGAATGACAGCCTGCGTTGAGGGATATTTTTGCCCTGTGCTCACAATGCCCACCATCGACCCATCATCGTCCAAGACCGGCACCTGAGCGATCAGTACGTGCTTCCCTTGGCGCCAGATATCTCCGGTCCAACCTCGTCCTTCGGTGACCTGAGACTCGGGCTGAAGAATTGTGGTGCCTACTTCGTCGGGAAAACTGGACGTGATCGCCTCACCGCTAGGATCCGCAATCGTGACAAATTGCAGGCCCGAGGTACTGCGTACGGCTTCGGCCATGGCTGGCAACGCGGACCCCATTTCCGGTTCGGCCCCCGGGAGGAGGACCCGCAAGAGCGGGTTGGCCGCTAGCGATTCTGCTGCGGAAAGGCTGCGCCGGCCTTCTTCTTTTTCAAAGGTATTCGTTGCCTGGGTAATTGAGACCACCACAAATCCGGTGACCACTACGCCAATGATCAGCAACTGCAATATGAGGTACTGCCCGGCTAGGGACATTCTGTTGGCGAATAGTTCGCTGGGCCAGGCCCTTGTAGTCTTCACTGTTCCTCCTTCCCCATCATCTGCTGCCTTTGCAGTTGCTTCCCGTCCGGCACCGCCCTTGCGGTGCACCTGGCAACTTTACCGAAGTTTGGCATGAGCCAGCTCACAATTTTTAGTTACACAATGAACAGTATTTTCTTTGCGTACGCAAGCGTGACCTACCCCACTCACCTGCTTAGTGTTGAACTATTCGCACCCCAATGAAGACAAAGGCTGAATCCATGAAGAATTTCAAGTCACTCCGCATGCTGACAGCGGTAGCCGCCGCTGCAACGCTCGCACTGACCGCAACAGGTTGCGGCGTCACTAGCTCTGGCAGCGATCCAAGCGCCTCCGGCTCCGCCGCAAGCGGCCCGCTGGAGGGCCTGCGCATTATGGTTCCAAACACTCCTGGAGGCGGTTATGACACCACCGCCCGTGTGGCAGCCAAAGTCATGGATGACGCAGCAATCGCTTCCAACCTCGAAGTCTTCAACCTTGCCGGTGCTGGCGGCACCGTTGGCCTTGCTCGAATCGTCAACGAAAAAGGCAACGGAGACCTAGGGATGCTCATGGGCTTGGGCGTGGTGGGCGCAAGCTACACCAATGAATCTGAAGCCAAGCTGACCGAGACCACCCCGATTGCAAAGCTCATCGAAGAGCCGGGCGCAATCATGGTGTCCAAGGATTCCCCATACAAGACCATTGACGATCTTGTAGCTGCGTGGAAGAAGGATCCAGGGAAACTCTCGGTCGGTGGCGGCTCGTCTCCGGGCGGACCCGACCACCTGCTGCCGATGCAGCTGGCCGAAGCCGTGGGCATTGATCCCAAGGACGTGAACTTCGTTTCCTATGACGGTGGTGGCGATCTGCTGCCGGCCATCCTGGGCAACAAGCTCGACTTTGCAGCTTCCGGTGCAGGCGAATACATGCAGCAGATTGAAGAGGGGTCGGTTCGTGTGCTGGCGACCAGTGGCGAAGAACGCTTGGAAGGCGTTGATTCACCAACCTTGCAGGAATCCGATATTGACTTGGTCTTCTCCAACTGGCGCGGCCTGGTCGCTCCACCGGAGATCTCGGACGAGGACAAGACCAAGTGGACCGAAGCGGTCACCAAGATGCACGAGTCCGATGAATGGCAGGAAGCCCTGGATACCAACGGTTGGACCGACGCGTTCATGACCGGCGACGAGTTCTCGACCTTCCTCAGCGAACAGGACGAGCGCGTAGCCAACGTGCTCAAGACCCTGGGTCTGGCGTGAGCCAAGTAACCACAGCGAAAAAGAAGCGCGTCGAACTCCTGTTCGCCGCGTTTCTTTTTCTGGTGGGAATCATCGTGTTCGTTGATGCGTCGCAGCTGCATGTGACGTACTCCCAGTCCGACGTGGTGGGCCCAAAGGCCCTGCCGTACGGGGTTGCGGGAATCCTGGTACTTTCTTCTATCGCTCTGGCGATCACCGTGCTCCGCGGAAACCTCGCCGAGGGCGAGGAAGGCGAAGACGTTGACCTTAGCCAGCCTTCGGACTGGAAGGTCGTCCTTCCGCTGCTGGCAGTATTTGTGGTCAACATCTTGTTGATCAACACAGCCGGCTGGGTCATCTCGGGAACCATACTGTTCTTCGGAGCAGCCGTTGCCCTAGGAAGCCGCCGCTACTTGCTGACGTTGCTAATCTCAATCGCCATGTCGCTTGGTACCTTTTACGGCTTCTACTTGGGTCTGGGCATCAAGCTGCCGGCCGGAATTCTCTCGGGGGTGCTGTAAGTGGAAACACTGAATCTGCTGATGGAGGGTTTCGCTTCGGCGCTCACTCCCATCAATCTGCTCTTCGCTTTAGTTGGCGTGATCCTAGGTACGGCCGTAGGTGTCCTGCCCGGGATTGGCCCAGCCATGGCCGTAGCGCTGTTGCTGCCGGTCACTTATGGCATGGAAACTTCTAGCTCACTGATCATGTTCGCTGGTATCTACTATGGCGGCATGTACGGCGGCTCGACCACCTCGATTCTGCTCAATACACCGGGCGAGTCCTCCACGGTTATCACGGCTATCGAGGGCCACAAGATGGCCAAGGCCGGGCGTGCTTCCCAGGCGTTGGCTACAGCTGCTATCGGCTCGTTCGTTGCAGGCACCATCGGCACCGCCTTGCTGGTGACCGTGGCACCGTTTGTGGTGAAGTTTGCGGTAAGCCTTGGCGCTCCGAGTTATTTCGCCATCATGGTCCTCGCCCTGGTTACGGTTACCGCGGTTCTCGGTTCCTCAAAGATCCGAGGTTTCGCGGCCCTTGGCCTTGGCCTCGCCATTGGCTTGGTCGGCATGGACCCGGTATCCGGACAGAGCCGTTTGACCTTTGGCTTTGCCCCGTTGATCGATGGCATGGATATCGTAGTGGTTGCTGTGGCGATCTTCGCCATTGGCGAGGCGCTATGGATCGCAGCTCACCTCCGGCGCAATCCTGCACGCACGATACCTGTTGGACGTCCTTGGATGGGCAAGGAAGATTGGAAACGCTCATGGAAGCCATGGCTTCGCGGCACCGCTTTCGGGTTCCCGTTCGGCGCACTGCCCGCAGGAGGCGCCGAAGTGCCCACCTTCCTCTCCTACGTCACGGAAAAGAAGCTTTCAAAGCACCCGGAGGAATTCGGGCACGGTGCAATCGAAGGTGTCGCCGGCCCGGAGGCAGCGAACAACGCTTCGGCCGCTGGCACGCTGACGCCGATGCTCGCCTTGGGCTTGCCCACTAACGCGACCGCAGCCGTCATGCTCGCTTTCCTGACCATGAAGGGTATTCAACCAGGCCCCTTGCTCTTTGAAAATGAGCCGGCCTTGGTTTGGGCGCTGATTGCCAGCCTGTTCATTGGCAATACCCTTTTGCTGTTGCTCAACCTTCCGCTTGCCCCGTTGTGGGCGAAGCTGCTGAAGATCCCGCGTCCGTTCTTATACGCAGGCATTCTGTTTTTCGCCACTTTGGGCGCGTTCTCGGTGAACATGCAAACCGCGGACTTGTGGCTTCTGCTGCTGCTCGGCCTGCTGGGCTTTGCCTTGCGTCGCTTTGGGCTGCCAATCCTCCCGTTAGTCCTCGGCGTGATCATTGGCCCCATGGCCGAAGAGCAACTGCGTAAGTCATTCCAGCTCAGCGCCGGTGAAATCTCCGGGCTTTGGAGTGAGCCGGTAGCGGTGACGATCTACATCATCATTGCCATCTTGCTACTCATCCCAACGGTCCTCAAGATGATTGGCAAGGCACGAGGCGGCGCCTCCGAGCTCACCGCAGGTCTAGCCGCCGGCGGAGCCATCAGCGAAGACGAGTTGGAAAAGACAGAACTTCGTCTGCCAACCGGAGCACGTCATTCGGCCGATGACGAGCAGGACGGAAAGGACAAATCATGACAATTGTTGTGGGCTATCTCCCCTCGCCACAGGGCGAGGCAGCTCTAGATCAGGCAATCATCGAGGCACAACGTGCGCAAGCACGACTTGTAGTGGTCAATTCGTCAAAGGGAGATGCATTAGTAGATGATCGTCTAATCGACGCTAGGGAGTTTCATTTACTGGAAGTGCAGCTCACCTCAGCGGGCCTCGACTTCTGGATCGAACGCTCCACCCAGGGACGTGATGCAGCGGACGAGATTTTGCGAGTTGCACAAGCGCAACGAGCACAGCTCATAGTCATCGGGCTGCGCAAGCGCAGCACAGTGGGCAAGTTTATTATGGGTAGCACCGCGCAACGCATCCTGATGCAGTCCGGGTGCCCGGTCCTCTCGGTAAAGGCTGGCAACGCCTGGTAGAGGATCTAGAACGTTGAAGCCGGGTGCGCAAAGACAATTGTCTTTGCGCACCCGGCTCCGGCTTTTCTGGCTACTCTCTGGACGCCGAACTGGCCCCGTGCGAATAGCAGAGCCGGGCACGTATACTTCCGTGCCCGGCATGGCCTACAAGCAGTTAGGACTTGTATGGATTGGTTGGAGGGGTTGATCCGTCTTCAGGGTCCTGTCGGTTGACCGGACGAGTCGGGTCGGCTTGATTTGCCGGGCGGATGTTAGTAGTCGATGGTCCGGCAGGATTTGGTGGAACTATTCCCGTCGATAGTTCGTTTGGTGGCGTTCCACCGGCCAGGCGCACAAGTTCAGACGTATTTTCAGCGGTACGAATCTGCGCGATCAGCGATTCCAAGCATGCGCGAGCAAACACGAGGTAGATCAAAACGAAGAGCGGGCCGAGAACTAACAGCACCAGGAGGCCAAAGATGGCGTCTTCGTTGAAGGCGGCGATGGTGAACCCGAGGTAGGACACGACCAGCATGATCATGATCAAGATGTATACGATCTTGATAATTGACGGCGTGACAAATTTACGGAACCCGAAATCAAATAATGCTTTCACTGTGCAGCCAACTTTCTTTCATGGACTCAACTGACTTGTAAGAGGCTACCGCAAACCAAAGGGATTGCCCTGACGCATGACAAACTATTTTCTACTGGGTTGGATAAACAGAAAGTCATCGACAATGTTCATCTTGAGTTTCAGCGGCGTCCAATAGTTTCTACTAGACGTGCAGTTTTAGACGAGCTGCTCAAGACGGCGTTTTACGATCCACCATTCAAGTCGATCTGAAGATTAGTCTTGTTGCCTACGCCTCGAGAATGAATCGCGAGATCTGCTGTAGTTTGAGATCGCTTTCTTCGCCTTCTTCACGCCGTGGATACCGGAAATCGATGAGGCAACCAATATTGAACCACGGCTCGACACATGGGATATAGGTGGCTTGCGAAACCGGGCCCTGCGCATCGGGATCGTAGTACCAAAGTTCGCGAGAGTCTCGCTCACGTCCACATAGTTCTTCACCGGCTCACCACCGTAGCCAAACTTGTCGGGTCGATAGCCTCCTGCACGAATTGCCCATTCGGAGAACCCCGAATCAACGTAAACATCCATATTGGCTACCGCACGGAGAGTTTCGATCATGTATTCCGCCATGGCCTGCGGGTCCTGAGCCAATGAACTGCCCAGTTTGGTGGGGATGAGTTTGCCTTTGTACTTTCGAATGAGCTTGAGGCCGGTCACGCAGTCGCGGATTCGAGTCACGGAGTGCATGTTGTTTTCCCGCTTCAACTTGACGCCTTCGAAGTCGACACGGCTAGATCGCAGTGCTTGACCAGCTCGGCGACAATCGCCGGCGGCATCCAGCCCGCCTTGGATAGTGCACCCACTGTGCACTAGGAATAGCTTTGCGTGGCTCGCTGCGCAATACCTGAAATATGCGCTTCCATCGCCGCGTGCACAGCCGAGGAGTCCTTTGTAATGAGAGCTTCGATAATCCGTTCATGCTCTTCGATGGTGTGTTCACCACTCATCGAATTTTGCACAACCAGCCTGAACCTCTGGATATGCCCCTCGATGGCGGAATAGGCCCTGAAAAGGAACTCGTTACCTGCGGCCTCGGCGAGACTTCGGTGGAACTTTTCATCGGCTTTCCAATAGGCACGGTAGTCCGCGAAGGCTTCACCGCCCCGCGCTTCATTCAACTCGCTATTGCAAGCTAGGAGTTCGCTCACCAGCGTCTCGCTTTGGTTCTCGCAGGCGAGCCGTGCCATACCCGGCTCTAGCATTGCACGGGCCGCATTTATTTTTTGTACATCATCGACCGTCGGTTCCGGCGCCACTCGATATCCGCGCAATGCTTCCCGTCGAACCATGCCAGTGGTTTCCAGACGCGCAAGCGCTTCACGTACCGGCGTGGAGGAAACTTGGAATTTTTTGGCCAATCCGTCAATGCTCAGCTGCGAACCGGTGGGCAGTTTATCGTCCAGAAGGAGAACCAAAATCGCGTCAAAGACCTGGTCTGCCAGCATCGGACGCGCGGCGATTAGCGGGGTCGTATCTTCCGACGGCAATGCGTTCATGACGAAATCCTATCCAACGTATGTTTTCTCTTCATCCTTTATTGCCAATTCATCATCGAGACCGCTGAGGATCTGCTATTGCTTCAGAATCGTGCACGATGTACGGTACATGATATCGGGAATCGGGGTGACATGCATCACTAGCGTGTTTCGCAGGTGTTTTTCACGATCCGCTTGGCCCAGTTCCCACCCGTCCATCACTTCACGACAGATAAGGCACGAACATGCGCTCGCAATTCAAGCTCCCTTCATTGGCCCTCACTGGCCTGCTCGCGCTCTCATTGGCAAGCTGTTCAAATCCAGAAGTACCTTCTGGACAGTCAGCCGAATCGCCCGCCGCCAACGAAGCGATCCAAGTCGAGGTAGACCAAGCTGCGCATGATGCACTTCCCGCGAAGTTCAAGGACAGTGGCAAACTCACCGTGACGATGAGCGAGAGTTCACCGCCGTTGCACTTCATCGCGGATGATGGAAGCACGATAGTCGGCGTCGATGCCGACCTGGCGCAATCGCTCGGTGACGCCATGGGAATTGATCTGACCATTGAAAGCGGCACCTTTGATGCAATCATTCCCGGGGTATCTGCCGGAAAATTTGATCTCGTGGTTTCACAAATGTCTCCTTCAGAGGAACGCATGAAGGTGTTGGATTTCGTGGATTATTACCAGTCCGGTAGTGGCATCGGGGTAACTCCAGGAAATCCAAAGAAACTCAATGTTGATGAACTGTGCGGCGTCAAGGTAGGGGTGCTCAAGGGATCCTTCCAAGATCTCAAGCGTGTACCTGAAGCGTCCGCAAAATGCGTCGCGGATTCCCAACCGGCCATCGACGTGATGACCTACCCAGACATGCAGGCACCAATTCTCGCGCTAACTTCCGGACGAATCGATGCCGTCTACGTAGACGGGCCAACACTTGGTTACGCCATCAAACAGGGCGGCGAGGTAGAGCTCCTGGGCGAAAAGAACGTATCACCTGTCAGCATCGCATTTGCCAAGGATGCCGGCCTTGAAGAAGCGGTACAGCTAGGTCTTGAATCGTTGGAGAAAAGCGGTCGATACCAGCAAATCCTGGACGGTTGGGGCGTAGGCAACGGTGCAATAAGTGACTTTGCGTTCAATAAGGCGCAGTAGGTTTTCATGACCAGCGTATCTAAAACTCCCGAGTCCACAGGGCAACCAGTGGATGCTAAACACCACGAGCTGCTGATGACCAGACCGCGCGAAAGCCACAGAATGATGTGGTTAACCGCTGCGGTCGTACTTGGCGCGGTAGCACTCGTGGCCTACTCCCTCATCACTAACCCACGTTATGAGTGGGACGTGGTCTTCAGCTGGTTCCTCTCCGAACGATTGTTTTCGGGTCTAGTCAACACACTGATCCTGACGGTCATCTCCATGGTCGTCGGAATCGTGGCCGGCGTATTGTTGGCACTCGCGCGATTGGCGCCGAATTATGTTGTAGCCTCGGTCGCTGCATTCATGATTTGGTTCTTCCGCGGCGTTCCGGTGTTCGTCCAGCTATTGTTTTGGGGATTCATCGCAGCGATCTATCCCCGGATCGAGATGGGAATTCCCTTCGGCCCCGAGTTCTTCTCAATTGATGCCAACACCTTGATCACGCCTTTCCTCGCGGCAATTCTCGGGCTAGGCCTCAACGAGGGCGCCTACATGTCCGAAATCGTTCGTGCTGGATTGCTCAGTGTGCATAAGGGCCAGACAGAGGCAGCCAAGGCACTAGGCATGAAGCGCGGCCTTATTCTATGGCGTGTTGTATTGCCTCAAGCCATGAAAATCATCATTCCGCCCACGGGAAACCAGACAATCTCCATGCTCAAAACAACCTCTCTGGTCAGCGTTTTAGCTTTCCCCGAACTACTATATTCTGCGCAAATGGTCTACAGCTCGAATTTCAAAACTATCCCGCTGCTCATTGCGGCCAGTCTCTGGTACTTAGCGGTGACCAGCATCCTTAGTCTGGGTCAGTTCTATATTGAGCGGCATTTCAACCGCGGCTCGGGCAATCGGGCACCACAGAAATTATCTGCCCGGTTCAATCCGCTGAAACGATCGCAACCAATAGTCCAGAAAGTTCAGCCATGAATGACGTTATTGCCGAGGCCTATGAAGTCCAGAAACATTTCGGACAGCTAGAGGTCCTCAAGGGGATCAATCTCACCGTGAATCGTGGTGAAGTGACATGCATCCTTGGCCCCTCAGGATCGGGCAAATCGACCTTTTTACGTTGCATCAATCAGCTGGAGACCCTGACTGGAGGATACATCAAAGTTAATGGTCGGCCCATCGGGGTGAAAATCAAGAACGGCAGCTTGCACAAGCAAAACGAAACCGAAATTGCCACGTCACGCGAACACATCGGCATGGTTTTTCAGAGTTTCAATCTCTTCCCGCACATGACCGTTCTCGAAAATATCTGTGAAGCGCCGCTCCGCGTCAGAAAAGAGAGTCGCAAGGCAGTGACTGCCCGGGCCAACGAACTCTTGGCACGAGTCGGCTTGTCAGAAAAAGCCAACGTTTACCCGGTTGCGCTCTCTGGTGGACAACAACAACGTGTTGCAATCGCCCGCGCCCTAGCCATGGAACCCCAACTCATGCTTTTCGACGAACCGACCTCGGCGTTGGACCCTGAGCTCGTTGGCGAAGTCCTTGATGTCATGCGCGACCTCGCCAAAGCCGGCATGACCATGATCGTGGTGACACACGAAATTGGTTTCGCCCGAGAGGTCGGTGACAATCTCGTATTTATGGACGGCGGTTACGTGGTCGAGCAGGGTCACCCTCGCGAAGTTCTCAGCAATCCGCAGCACGAACGCACACAACAGTTTCTCTCAAAAGTCCTCTAGCGCCAGCCCCAAATTGGAGTATTCACACCATGCGTAACAAATGGATCGTCAGCATCGATGACTACCGAAAAGCTTCGCGCTGGCACCTTCCAAAAATGATCACCGACTATTTAGACGGTGGGGCGTTGGATGAGATCACCACTCGCGCCAATCGCGAGAGCCTCGATGCCCTGATGCTCAGGCAACGCTCAATGGTGGACTTGAGCGAATTATCCACCGAAGCAACGGTCCTGGAGCAACCCGTGGACTTTCCGTTGCTGGTGGCCCCCATGGGCATGCTGACCATCTTCCATCCTGGCTCAGACCTGGCGGTAGCCCGTGCCGCGGTCATCGCGGGCTCCATTTTCATTCACAGCGCCTGGGCGGGGTGCGCCCTCGAGGAAGTCGCTCCCATAGCCGGGGACAAGCTCTGGGCCCAGGTCGCTTTCTGGAAGGATCCAGCCGAAACCGAAAACTACATCCAACGAGCGCGGAATGCCGGGGTCAAAACCTTGGTTGTCGCCGGTGACGTCGGATCGTCGAGCAAGCGCGAACGCGATATGCGCCACGGTCTTTCCATGCCGCCTAAACCACCAGTCTTCGACTACTTCACGACCGCAATGCGACCACGATGGATTTACCGGTGGCTGACCGGGCGCAAGATGACCTATGGAAACTACTCCATCGATGGCAAAGCGCTCCGCATGGATCAAATGAATCAGTGGATGGCCAGCAACAAGAATTCGAGTGCTGATTGGGCGGATTTCGCTAAGCTGCGCCAGCAGTGGGACGGGAAGCTGGTGATCAAGGGCATCATGGATGCCGAAGACGCCGCGCGAGCGGTAGCCGAAGGTGCCGATGGCGTCTTCATCTCAAATCATGGAGGTCGACAGTTCGACGCGCAACCAGCCACCATCGACGTTTTGCCTTCGATCGTCGCAGCTGTGGATGGAAAGGCCGAGATCTACCTTGACGGCGGGATACGTCGCGGACATGACATCGTCAAGGCAATCGGGCTGGGTGCCACCGCTGTAATGGCGGGACGCCCATTTGCCTACGCCTTGGCGACCGGTGGTGAGCCAGCGGTGAGCAAGGCCTTCAAGATTCTGCACGACGAGTTCAAAGGCGCCATGGGTTTCGTCGGAAAAACCAGCGTGGAATCAATAGACGAGTCGGTCTTCGCGCTGCGTAGTCGAATCAACGACTACGTTTAGCAAAAGGTCCGGCACGCGAGCGAATACAGGTTCTCAAGACGCGGTTCGTCCCGGTTCCAAGCAATAGGCCTTGGAACCGGGACCGCGGCGAACCTTTTGCATGCTTAGCCAAGAACGGGTTGCCCATCGGGAACGCCCGCATGAGGCTGAATCCGCCACCCAGAACAAGGTTCAGAGTCACTTACCAAACATCTGCAAGGTAGCTATCGCAGCCACTGACTAGGCTGCGCCACATCTCTAGAAACCCGCAGTATGGTTCTGTTAAGCCTTGTCGATTGCTTCCTTCAGCGCAGCAAGAATCAGCGCTACCGAGGTTGGGTTAGCGTTCGGCCCCATCAGACCGATACGCCACACGGTGTTCGCGTACTGTCCGACGCCGCCACCGATTTCAATGTTGAAACGCTCCAGCAGGTAGCCGCGGACCTTGGCCGAGTCCGTCCCTTCTGGAACCTTGACCGTAGTCAATTGCGGAAGTCGGTAGCCTTCGGTTGCAAATAATTCCAAGCCCATGGCCTCGAGACCATCTTGCAACAGCTTGCCAGCTTCCTGATGGCGCGTGGTCACTGCGTCCAGGCCTTCGGCGAGGATCCGGTCGATGCCGGCTTCCAACGAAGTGACCATGGCAACTGGTGCCGTGTGGTGGTAGGTGCGCCCACCGCCGCTTGCGCCGGTGGCATATCCACCGAGCAGACCGAGATCCAGGTACCAGGACTGGGGCTTCTGAACGCGGCGTTCAAACGCGCGGTCAGAGATGGTGAAGGGTGCCAGACCGGGCGCAACACCAATGCATTTCTGGGTTCCAGCGTAGCCGATGTCGATTCCCCACTCGTCTGCCAAGACCGGCATTCCGCCAATGGAAGTCACCGCATCCACAATCAACAAGGCATCACCTTTGATGGCGCCGAGTGCGGCAATATCGGAAACTACTCCGGTGCTCGTCTCAGCATGCACGCCAGCAATTACGGTGGGATTCGGGTGTGCCGCGGCGACTCGCTCGGCGTCGATAGGTGTTCCGTACTCGTGGTCCACACGTACGACTTCGGCGCCCACGCGCGAGGCAACCTCGCACATGCGCTCACCAAACAGCCCGTTGATGGCAATGACTGCCACATCCCCTGGATTGATGGTATTCACGAAAGCGGCTTCCATGCCAGCGGAGCCGGTAGCACTCAGCGGCAAGGTACGAGTGTTCTTGGTCCCCCATAGGGTGCGCAGTCCATCGCCTACACGGTCCATGCGGGCAATGAATGCTGGATCCAGGTGACCGAGCAAGGGAAGCCCCAGCGCGGCGGTTGCTTCTGGATATGGGTTGCAGGGACCTGGGCCGAACAAATGACGTTGCAGAACAGTCGTGCTCATGACTACTCACTTTCATTCAAGGTGGGCGTGCGTTACCTTCACCTTAGAACCAAAAACGCTTGATAGCGAAAACTAAATTTCGTATGTCGGATGTCGAATTGCATTGCGCTATCGACACCGTTGCGCTCGAACCTCAATGACGATACTCGCGCCGACTCCCGCTACCCTGCACGAAACAGCGGAAGGACCACTCTGGGCTGGTCCTTCCTCCGAGTCAACGAGTCTGAATCACCTACGCCTGTACGCGGGCAGCGCCCAGTTGCGCCATAAAATCGGGCAGCTCTCGCACACCTTCCAAGATCGCATCGTGAGGGTGCAGTTCGAGGTCTGCGCGTCCAAGCTTCCCGGTGAGCACTCCCACCGCAATGGCTCCAGCGTTCGTCGCCGCCTGCAGATCGTTGACCGTATCGCCGACAGCAATCACCTTCGCCACGTCTAGTACTCCGGTCTGTTCCATCACCCGGTGGATCATGTACGGCGCAGGACGGCCAGCTGCCACCTCATCGGCGGTGACTACGGCATCAAGCAACCCGCCCTCTCCAACTCGCCAGCCCAGGCCGTTGAGCAAATCGGTGGCCACATCTCTTGAGAATCCCGTCGTCAAAGCGATTTTCACGCCTTGTTTCGCCAAAATCTCGAAAGCCTCTACTACACCAGGAAGGGCGACCGGAGGGTTCTGAGCATAGTAGGAAAACAGTAATTCGCGGAAGCGATTAAAAGTTTCCGCTACTAATTGTTCTTCCGCTTTTCCACCACCCAAACGGATGAGCGCGGTAATGGCTTCACGCTTCTCCGCCCCCATCCAGGTCTGCAGGTTTTCAGGCGATACGTCCACTCCGGTTTCGCGCACTGCATTCTCCAGCGCCCTGTATACATCCGCATGTTCATCGATGGTTGTTCCTGCCATGTCGCAGGCGATCAGTTCGATCATGTTCTTACTCCAAGGTGTTGTTAGGTAACTGAGCTCGGGACGCGAGTTAGTGCGGCACGATGCTCGCTGGTATTTTCGATGCTGAAGTTTGCAAGCTGCGGTAGGTACCTGTCATCGGAATATTCAAGTATTTCTCCCGCACGCGACGAGGTGATCCGTCGTTCGCGCAGTAGCGGTGTGCCCACTTGAACACCTAGAAGTTCGGCATCCGTCTCATCCGCGGCGACTGCGTCAATTGTGTGCCGTCCGCGCGAGAGATCGACTCCCTGCTCACGCAAGTACCCAAAAATGGATCCTGAGTCGCTGTCAAAATCGAACAATAGTCGCCCGGCTTCCAGCGCAAAATTGGAGCGTTCAACCATTGCCGGAGTTTCGTCCAGCAGTCGCAGTCGCAGCACTTGAATCACTTTCTCGTCCGCCCTGAGTCCCATCTGCTCTGCCACGATCGAGTCGGCAACGCGTCGGGCGAGTTCCACCGTGCGCTGTCCCGGAGAGCGTCCAATCGATTGAGCCCATTCGGTAAAGGACATGAAAGTGCTGAAGGACTGGGACGGCACGGTGTGCGCCACCGTAGGCGGCTTCCCTTGCCCACCGGCAATGAGTCCCTCGGAGCGCAGGGTGGCGAGGGCATGGCGAACGGTACCTCGTGAAGCCTCGACTAAGGCACACAGTTCAGATTCACTTGGAAGCTTGTCTCCTTCTCGCCATTGTCCTGACGCAATACGCTGCCTCAGGTCGGCGGCTAATTGCTGATGCTTTGGATAGTTCTTGTTCGGGCTCACAACTTGATCATACAAGTGCGACTACTGAAAATTCGCGGTTTTCATGGACATCGAAACGAATCCTAGGTAAACGGATGGCCCGCAAGTTGAACACTAATCAAACTTGTATAGACAAGTGCTGTTTTAGCTTGAATAGGCTCTCCGAAGAAGTGCATGATCAATTTTGTGATCAACGAAAACACCTTCCACAACGAAACTCCCAACGCCATGCATGCCGATGTAGTGGTCATTGGCGCCGGGATCGTAGGCTTGGCCCACGCCGCCCGCTCGGTCGATGCCGGGCTCTCTGTCCTCGTCATCGATCGTGACCACCAAGCAGTCGGCGCGTCCGTCCGCAATTTCGGCCACTGCTGCATTACTGCCCAAAGCGGTGAACTTTACGAGCTAGCTCAAGCCGGACGGCCCTTGTGGTTGGACTACGCAGATCGCGCAGGTTTCTGGGCCGCCGAGTCCGGAGCACTCGTGGTGGCTACCACCCCGACCGAGCTTCAGATCCTGCGCGAGCTGTCAGATCGGCGTGCCCCTGGTCAGATCACTTTGCTCACGGCTTCCCAAGTCGCTCACGAACTGGGGCGTTCCGAAACCCAGGGGCTCCTCGGTGGTGCCATGTTGCGTGATGACCTTCGTGTGGATCCCCGAACCACAGTTGCGAAATTGGCAGGGTGGATCGATTCGCTGCCACAGGCTTCGGTACGTTGGAACACTTCGGCGCTCGGCTTCGGCATCGGAGAGCAGCGCCGCGCTCGAGTCGAGACCAGCCGGGGGCCTATCGAAGCGGATCAGATATTTGTTTGTGTGGGCCACGACGTTGATTATTTGTTCCCCGCTCTGGCCGAAGAACACCGTATCAAGCGCTGCGCACTGCAGATGGCAAGTTCCGAAAGCCCTGCAGATCTCAAACTAGAACCAGCGGTGCTCACCGCAACGTCAATGCTGCGCTATGAAGCGTTCACCGAGGTCCCCTCGGCTCAGAAATTACGCGCCGAGGTGCGCTCCAAGCATCAAAACCTATTGGATATTCAAGCAAATGTGATGTTTACCCAGCGGCCGGATGGAACGCTGCTCTTAGGCGACTCTCACGACTACGAATTGACCCATCCGCCTTTTATCCAGGAAGACATTTCAAACACCCTGCTGAGCTCCATCGAATCCGTTCTTCACCGCGAACCGCTGAGCATTCTCGAACGCTGGCAGGGAGTCTATGCCTCCAGCGACGTTGGACCGCTCTTGATTCACAACGTCGCCGAGGCCATCACCGTAGTGTCCGTCACCGCCGGTGTCGGTATGACGCTGTCCTTCGGCTTGGCCGACCGCAACGTTCGCTCGCTCATTCAGGAGCCCTCGCTGAGCGCCCCATCGAAGTGACACAAAGTTACCCATTTCTTTCTTCAGGAGTAATCATGTAACTTTCACGCACCGTCGCAGTGGCGGCATCTGCCCTAGGGCTCGTAGCGTTGTCGGCCTGCGGTAGCCCGCAGACCCAATCGGAGGCGGTAACTGACGTCCCGGCATTTTGCGCCGATGGTCCGCTGATGTTTGGCATAGAACCGTTCGAAGCCCCAGCGAAACTCGAGCCCGCTTATGGGGTCCTGGCAAATGCACTTGAACGTGAGTTGGGTTGCAAAGTTGAGATGCAGGTAGTCGAAGATTATTCGGCCGAAGTGCTCGCCATGCGCAATGGCAAGCTGGATCTAGGTCAGTTCGGTCCCGTGGGCTATGTCTTCGCAAGCGAGCAGGCAGGTGCCGAGCCACTGGTATCCTTCGGCACCGCTGAGGGCGAGTTGAGTACCTACACGGCCGGCATCTGGGTTCCCAAGGACTCGGATATTACCTCCATCGAGCAGCTTCGCGATGCTGATCTGGCCTTGGGCGGTGTGGGTTCCACCTCCGGGGATGTGCTACCCCGCTATGCGCTCAAGACCGCGGGCGTTGCCGAATCCGAGCTGAATCTGAACTATGCCGGAGGCCACCCCGAGTCATTGCTCGCGCTGACCAACGGCACTGTTGACGCCGCCCAGATTAACTCGCAGACCCTGGCCGTGGCAAAGGCTGAGGGAACCTTCGACCCTGCGGACTACCGCGAGATCTGGACCTCTGAACCAATCCCCAATGACCCCATCACCATTCGTGCCGATGCCGATCCGGCGCTGAAGGAAGCAGTCAAGACCGCATTGCTTGAATTGCCCGAGGCGGACATCGCCCAGGTAGGTGCATTCCTTGATGTCACTCCTCCAGGTCCGCTGCTCGAAGTCACCAAGGATACCTATCAGCCATTATTTGATCTTGCCGCCGAAATGGGCCTAACCGAGAAGGACCTCTAAGTGCGCGATTCAGTTCCTGCCCCACCCTCAACTCCCGCTCGAGCGCTAACAGTTACCGGTCTGGCAAAGTCATTCAATGACCGCAAAGTGCTAGACCAAGTGAACTTCCATGTGAACCGCGGAGAGCTGGTTGCCTTCCTCGGGGCCAACGGATCTGGTAAGTCGACCACGCTTAAATGTGTTGCCGGATTATCCGCACCGGATTCCGGAATCGTTGAGCTTGAGGGAACCGATCTGGCAACGCTCCATGGCCGGGCCCTGATCGAGTCGCGCAGTAGGGCCGCCATGGTTTTCCAGAAAATTCATCTGGTGCCACGCCGCACGGCGCTGGAAAATGTTTGCGCTGGAGGTTTGGCACGCGTCTCCGGATTAGCTTCGATCACTCCGGTTTTCTTCTCTCGTCAATTACGTGAAGAAGCCATGGCTTGTCTTGATCGGGTGGGGATGGCAGACCGTGCCTTGGATAAAGTCGGACGCCTTTCGGGAGGGCAGCAGCAACGTGTAGCCGTGGCCCGAGCACTCTGCCAGCGGGCCTCAGTGTTGTTAGCCGATGAACCGGTATCCGCCCTAGACCCACATGCTGCGGAGAACATCATGGAGCTGCTGTCCGAACTCGCCCATCAGGAGAACCTAGCTGTCGCAGCGGTATTGCATCAACCAGATTTGGCACTGCGCCACGCGGATCGCGCTATTGGCCTGATGCACGGTCGCATTATTTTTGACGGTCCGGCTAGCTCGTTGAACGAACCGGTCCTGGATACGCTCTACTCCCCTGAACGGAGCGCAGCATGAGCCTGCAGATTGAACCTCGAATCGAAAGTCACCCCATGGACGAGTCCAGCTCAGTCATAGCTTCCCGGCCGGCAACGCTCAGCGTGCCACACGACCGGAACCGAGTACGCAGACGCCTGCTCTGGGGCGCGGCCACTGTCCTCATCGTGATACTGCATCTCTTGGCTATACGTGGCACGGATTTTGACCCGGCAGTACTCGTTGAGGGTTGGCGGGGCATGGCACGTTTTCTCGGTGATGCCTTCCCGCCGGATCTGAACTGGGAAACCGTCGTGAAGCCAGGGTTGGAGGCCACCCTCGTCACGCTATGGATTGGCCTGTTGGGTACCACGTTATCCATTCCTACTGCATTGCTCTTGGCAGTTTTGGCGGCGCGTAGCACTTCCCCACATCCGCTGGCCTACCAAATTTCCCGTGCGATTTTGTCGTTCTTCCGGGCGGTACCAGATATCGTCTTTGCGCTGATCTTCGTCACCGCGGTTGGGCTTGGCCCATTTGCCGGGGTGCTGGCACTGATCTGCCACAATACTGGCGTGATGGGAAAGTTGTGGGCGGAGTCAATGGAAGAAACTGACCATGGTCCGCAAGAGGCCCTCTCCACGACCGGTGCATCAAGGTTGCAACAGATAGCGCATGGTTCCCTGCCTCTGGTTGTCCCTCAGTTTATTGGCTTGTTGCTGTACCGCTTCGACGTGAACGTTCGCTCGTCACTCGTGTTGGGGTTGGTGGGTGCCGGAGGTATTGGCTTGCTCATCAATCAGGCGATCAAGTCTTTCCAGTTCGACACCATGCTCACCCACATCATCATCGTTCTGTTGCTTATTATCGTGGTGGACCAGGCCTCAGGGTTTATCCGCCGCAGGCTGGCAGTCTAGGACGCCTCGCGGGTTTTCCGCTCGGAGGATCCAACCAACTGTTCGCTAAGATTGTCCGGCTCCCGCAGGAGCTGGGCGATCTTTTGCTTTCAATGATCTACTCGCGCCACCAATTCTCAGCCGATTCCTCAGTGCTCGGCGACAGCAATGAGCAGAACTGCTAGAACCTAAATGGAGCATTGCTTCTTGAAAAGGTTGTCGGCATAACCGCCACATATTTTCCGTACCGGTCGGTAATTTCTTGTGCCAGTAGCAACGGTTCGGTTAATACCAAAGGCAAGGCAGCGGCAGGAACCTGCAAGAGGTGTGTGCCGCCGCTAAGCCCTCTGCACAATACGAGTTTATTGAGCTTTCGCAGCTCAGTGCTGCATGACGTTTAATGAGAACTCGATGAATCCGTCATCTTCTACTGCAACGAATCCCAAGTCCGGGGCTTCAACACCGAAGTCGGCCCAGTTCACAGGTATCTGGCCGACCAGCTGGGCCTGTCCGTCATTAAAGACGGCCTCCACGTCAGTGGTCACCGCAACGGTCTGTCCATTGAGAGTCAGTTCACCAGTCATGTTGAAAGATTGAGCGCCGCCGACATGTGACGCAGACACGTCAACTGGTTCGACAAGGCTGAAGGTTGCTTCAGGGAACTGCTCGGTATCGATGGCAGTAGTCCGGAAGTACTGGTCGCGTCGGTCGGAGTCAGTTGAGATGGTATCCACTTGCAGGGTGAGATCCGCTGCGATGAGCTGATCTTCTTGAACTGTGAGAGACCCGGTAATGTCTTCGGTACGCCCAGTGACTGTCACGTCGGCACCGTTGAGAACTTCATCGAGACGGTATCCGGCGAAGGAACCCGAACCGACGGACCAAGTTCCAGAGGTGTCCCCGGCACTCGAATCACTGCCAGTTTCCGGCGCACCGTTGGACTGTTCAGCCGCAGGGGTCTGGGAAAGTGTTGGCACGTCTTCGGCCTGAGCCGAGACGGTGGAGGCATAGATACGACTGCCAATAAAGACGCCCGCAATAATGGCTACTGCTGCCAAAGCAATAATCCATACTCGCCGTATCTTTTTGGATTTCTTCTCGACGGACTGGACTGAATCTGTCTGCTCTGTCATTGCAACTCTCGATTGATCACGCCGTCCTTCGACGACAATTTACTTGACCATTCAATTGTTCCATCGGCAATGTGAGTCGGTGTGGAATCCATAGGACTTCACCAAATATCCACAGCCGCTAAACAGGGAATCGGTTTTGGAACACCACATCTCAGCTTCAAAGGCGCCAAAAGGAAAATCCCCGCCCCCCCATGAAGGGAAGCGGGGATGTTCACACCGAAGCGTGAGACTACTTGCGCAGGCCCAAACGCTCGATCAGCGCACGGTAGCGCTCGATGTTGGTGTTCTTGAGGTAGCCGAGCATACGACGACGGCGACCAACCAGAGCCATCAGGCCGCGGCGGGTGTGGTGATCGTGCTTGTGCATCTTCAGGTGCTCGGTCAGGTCCTTGATACGACGGGACATAACGGCAATCTGAACCTCAGGCGAACCGGTGTCACCCTCGTGGGTGGCGTAAGCCTTGATGATTTCGTTCTTTACTGCGGCATCTAATGCCATAACAAACTCCTGGAGTTGGACCGCGTTTCATTCGGTGTGAGCGTCAGACACTCACGACGGCGTCTCGCAACCGCGGACTGCAGCGAGAACCATCGACAATCATATCACCGACGGACCCGTCGGCGCGCCCTCCAAGCATGGGTGAGATAGGGCACCTCGACGATTTGTGCCGCTTCAAAGCCCAGATGCTCGCACCAATACCAGATCAGATTCTGCTCAACTTTGGCTCTGGTTTCTTCCTTGGAGCGCCGGTAGTAGCTGCGCGAACGAGTCAGTTCCAAGATGCCTTGAAGGTCCAGTTCCATCGGCCAATGCCAGATCCCCGATTCCGGGGTGTCGAATTCTTTGCCTAGCGGTGGCGCAATTTCCGGACGGTGCACGTCCCCGGCATGCATGATGCGAGCCAGTCGATGAACCCAAGGCACTTCTACGTCCAGTTGGTTCCAAAGCAAAACAAGCGAACCATCGTTGCGCAACAACCTGGCGGCTTCGGCGCTAGCAAGAGGCGGATCAACCCAGTGCCAGGCTTGGGCATAGGTGATCAAATCCGCACTATTCTCCGGCATCCCGGTCGCTTCTCCGGAGGCACATACCGTATGCACTTGCGGTATGCGCTCCTTGAGCACGGCTAGCATGTCTTCGGACGGATCCACCGCCCAGACATCTATCCCCGCCCCGAGGAGCTGTTCGGTGAAAATTCCAGACCCGCAACCGATGTCTATGGCGCGCTCCACGAAATCGCCGGAAACTGTAAATTCCAACGCTTCGCGTGGATACGCCGGACGAATTTTGTCGTAATTCGCGGCCCCAGCCTCATATGCGGAGGCCAGGTCCGCGCGACGCTCGGGTTTCATGGTGAACGCACGGCGAGGCAGTGAAGGAATTTCCGGCATGTTCCTAGTGGGATTCGGTGGCCAGCACGCTGCGCGCCTGGACCACATCTTCATTCATCTGCTCGATCAGCGCTTCGATGCCACGGTAGGCCACCATGGGGCGCAGATGAGAGATGAACTCAACAACAATTTGCTGGCCATAGAGGTCAAATTCCTCGTAGCCCTCTACGGGGCGATCAATCACGTGGGCCTCGACGACGCGCGCAACACCGTCAAAGGTCGGGTTCGAACCCACCGAGATGGCCGCAGGCCAGCGCACTTCGGCTTCGTCGATCACCCAGCCGGCATACACGCCATCTGCCGGGATAATACCGGCAGCCTCTGGCGCCAGGTTTGCTGTGGGGAACCCCAATTCGCGTCCACGGGCTGCCCCGTGGACTACTTCGCCGCGCATCCGGTGCGGACGTCCAAGGATGGCCGCTGCGGCTTCGACGTTGCCTGCCGCCAGTTCTTCGCGGACCCACGTGGAGGAAAGACGACGCTTATCGCCTACGTCTTCGACACCGATGACATCAAAACCGTATTTTGCGCCCAGCTCGCGCATGAAGTCGAAGTCGCCGGAGTTGCCATGGCCGAAGCGGACGTCGTGGCCCACCACCACTGCCACCGCATTGAGCTTCTCTACGATGATGGAATGCACGAATTCTTCGGCCGACTGTTCGGCGAATTCGAGGGTGTAGTTGATCATTAAAGTCGCATCCAGGCCAACACTGGCCAAGGTGTCGATACGATCTTCCAGACCCATGATGAGCTCGGGAGCAGAGTCAGGGCGGTGCACCTGTGCTGGATGTGGGTCAAAGGTGATCGCTACCGATTTAGCCGAGCGCCTTTTGGCATGCGAGACCGCAGAATCTAGAACTTCACAATGCCCGAGGTGGACGCCGTCGAAGTTACCAATGGTCACGACAGCGGGAGCCATATCCGTGGGGACTGAGTCCAGGCCCTTCCAATAGTGCACTTTGCTCCTCTTGACTCTGCAACGAAAGATAAATAGTTTACCGAGGTAATTCTTGCACGTCTTTAGACGTGACGCTCATTACGGTTACGGAAGAGCCACCACAAACCAATCAGTGGCAGCACCAGCGGAATATAGCCATAACCCTTGCCGAAGTAGCTCCACACGGAGTCGTGGCCGAAGTGATCAGGTAGCACGAAGGACAGCAATCCAACCACGAGCACGCCCAGCAATTCGAAGCTCACCGCAAACAGGGAGAGCTTCCAAGCCCCTGGCTTAGCGGAGGACAGAGTAAAAGTAGCGAGGATATAAACCAGACCTGCAAGCAATGACAAAAGGTAAGCCAGCGGGGCTTCAGAGAAGTCACGAAAGAAAATCTGGTACAGCGCACGCACTGTGGCCGAAAGCGCTAGCACACCGTAAACGGCGATAATAATGCGGCCCAGTCCGGTGGTTCTTCCCGGACGTGGCGCTTTGTCAACGCCACGAGCTTGCGCAGCTTGTACGATGCGTGAATTACGTGGTTTCTCGCTCATGCAACAACTCCTACGTGCCAGATTTGCTCCATGCGGAACAACATAACAAATGTGATGGCTCCCGAAACAGCCAGTACTGTATTTGCCCAGCGGCTCTTATCGCTGACCGCCCAGAAGAACGCTATCGGCGGCATGATTGCCGCGGTCAGCAAATAACCCCAGAATTCCCAAGGCTCACCGAGAATAGCTTCTCCCCCGGCCTGGCGAATACCCGCAGCTACCGCATAGACAATCAGAAAAATCTCGGTTCCTGCTGTTGCGATCAACGCCCAATCATCCGGATAACGCCGGATGATGGTGGCAATGATTCCGAGCAACACGGCGAGCGCACACACGATGGCGCCGGCGATAAAGAAGCCGTTAAGGGCAAACAAGACTGAGCCTTTCTGAAAGTCTCACGAAGAAATGAGTTACTGCTTTCCGGTGAAGACTATTTGGCCGCGAGCTTTCTCGCCCTTATCTGCAATGAGTGCCACCAGTCCGCCGTCCGGTGCGAAAGCCGCTACGAGCTCGCCCTCGGGCAGTTCCATAACATTCTTGGAAGCGGTGATGGTTCGTCCGTAAGAGAGCTCGGAAGCTTCGTCTTCGGTCAGTTCGCGGCTTGGGAATAGAGCCGCGGCTGCCTTGTCGAGCGAGAGGATCTCGAACTCTTCGGCGAGCTGTTCCAAACGCTTTGCTTTTGCTATCGGATATGGGCCGACCTCGGTGCGACGCAGCGCGGTGAGATGACCGCCAACGTTGAGCGCTTCGCCCAAGTCTCGGGCCAATGCCCGGATGTAAGTTCCTGATGAGCAGGAGACGGTGACGTCTACGTCCAACACCTTGCCACCCACTTCGCGGCTGATTTCATGGATGTCGAAGCGGGAGATGGTGACCGGGCGGGCTTTGAGTTCTACTTGCTCGCCGGCACGGACTCGAGCATAGGAACGCTTGCCATCTACCTTGATCGCCGAGACCTGGCTTGGGATCTGCTCGATATTGCCGCGAAGCTTGGCGATTTCGCGTTCAATATCCTCGTCGGTCACCGCTGCCGCAATGCGTTCGGAGATAACCTCGCCTTCAGCGTCATCGGTGACGGTGTTCTGTCCCAGACGGATGGTGGCGGTGTAGGTCTTGTCGTGTCCCACAATGTAGGTCAGTAGACGTGTTGCCTTGTTAACACCGATCACCAGGACACCCGTTGCCATGGGATCAAGGGTGCCAGCGTGGCCTACCTTGCGGGTTCCTGCAAGCCGACGGATTCGGCCCACCACGTCATGGGAGGTCATTCCCTGATCTTTGTCGACTAATACGAGGCCCGAGGCCTGCTCTTCAGTGTTCTGCCCGGCTTTACTCACGCCTACCAGTATAGGCGTTATGAAGGCCGCCCTTGCGGTGATGCGTGTCATGCGGCCACAGCCCTCGTCCCGAAAATCGGCTACGAATAGAAATCCAATCCAAATTTCATTCCCGGCGCGGCAAGCACAGATCATTCCGTGCCTAAGTTCAGCGGTGGACAGAGAACCCCGGCTCGATAGGTTCGAAGCACCTGGAAGGAAGAGAATTTCCTAGGACCCAATGCCAGATAACAGACTAGAACCCCGCGAACTGATCAAGTTCATTCTTTTCTTGGCGGGTTGCTTACTGCGCTCGGGGCTACCCGTAGCGCTTGGTTTTTGACACAACTAGCATTCCCGCAATTGGGTGAACTCAACGCTGGACTCTAGGGATGAGTACCGCTACTGTCCCTCGTGTTCATACTGACGATTCTTGGAGCCGGCAAAAATCAGATGCCGCTGGCGACGATTGGCGCCGCGATGGGTTCCCATGTCCGTGTGGGTCTAGAAGACTCGCTGTGGATCGGCCCGGGGCAGCTTGCGGCGTCGAATGCCGAACAGGTGACCCGTATCCGAACTATCCTCGAAGCACTGAATTTTGAGGTGGCCACTCCCGATGAAGCACGCGAAATGCTGGCGCTCAAGGGGCGTGAAAACGTAGCCTTCTAGCCCCCTGGCAAGCTTTCGAAACACGCAAACGAAAATTTGGCTCCGGCTCCTCAAGGATTGCGCAGCACAGTCTGCGTCTGCCTTGAGCAGCTCAAGCGGGCTAAGCGCAGCCCCCTATTGAGCGGCGATCGGGTTTGGCCGACGCCTCAGGTATAGCCGGGCTAGCGGCACTACTTGTTCGAATCCTCCGGACGTTTCCGGAACTGATCGGAGATGAGGTTGGCGTTCGCGTGGTCCCATTGTTCAATCATGCTCTTACCGCCGTGTCCATCTCCTTCGTCAATGATGTGTGACTGTTAGTTTCAATTGGCGGTTTATTACCGTTAAAAATGGCGCATCGCACAGCACGGTTCACTCTGGTTCTAAATGGTTGAAGGCGGGGC
The DNA here is from genome assembly GCF_002332385.1 of Glutamicibacter sp. BW80. NCBI lineage: Bacteria > Bacillati > Actinomycetota > Actinomycetes > Micrococcales > Micrococcaceae > Glutamicibacter > Glutamicibacter sp. BW80. The sequence continues at coordinate 181,551 of NZ_NRGV01000059.1, forward strand.
GCTAATTTCCCGGTGGAAATAGTGCCCCGCCTTCAACAGCAACGAAACCAGCGCTAATGCAGGACGTTGCCCGGCTGCTGGGTGAGCTGCTTGCGGTGGACGCGGGCAGCACGAAGGCCGTTGGCAATCACGATGACTTCTGCGACCTCGTGAACCAGCACTACCGCGGCTAAACCCAGCACTCCGGTAATAGCCAAGGGCAGCAGGACAACGATGATCGCCATTGACAGGACGATGTTCTGATTCATGATCGCTCGGCCCCGTCGAGCATGGGACAAGGCTTGCGGGATCAGTCTCAAATCATGGCCGGTGAAGGCTACGTCGGCTGATTCTATGGCGGCATCGGCACCGGTAGCGCCCATCGCAATCCCCACGGTAGCGCTAGCCAAGGCAGGGGCATCGTTGATCCCGTCACCGATCATCCCTGTAGGAACCTGCTGCACCGACGAAGCGATTTCACGGGCCTTGTCTTCAGGCCGCAGTTCGGCATGAACGGTGTCTATGCCGGCGATTGAAGCCAGCGCGTGGGCAGTACGTGAGTTATCGCCGGTGAGCATCACCACATCGATCCCCTGGTCCTGCATGTCTCGAATTGCCTCGGCCGCTTCAGGGCGTAGTTCATCGCGCACGCCGATCACGCCAATGGCCTGCTCTGCACGAGTGACCATGACGCAGGTTTGCCCGGAGGCCTCCATGGATTCAACGGCGGAAGCAAGCGATCCTGGGGCAATCCATCGAGGACTGCCGACCCCGACCTGAACACGATCCAGGACGCCGGTAATGCCGTGTCCTGGCTCTTCATTAACCTCCGTTGCTTCAGGGATCATGGACACTGCTGCGGTGATGGCCGTAGCTAGTGGGTGGGTGCTGTGCTGTTCCAGGGCGGCGGCAACGGCGAGCACCTCTTCGCGGGTCGCATCATCAACGGTCTGGACTTGCGTGACCACTGGCTGATTGCGTGTGAGCGTTCCAGTTTTATCTACCGCGATGCGGCGCAGGGAACCAAGCCGTTCGAACGCTGCTCCGCTTTTGATAATGACACCGAACTTGCTGGCAGCTCCGATAGCGGAAACAACTGTGACAGGAACGGCGATGGCCATCGCGCAAGGCGAGGCTGCAACCAGCACGATCAGTGCGCGGGTGATCCAGGTTTCGGGATCGCCGAAGGTCGCTCCAAGCACAGCGATCAGTACAGCCAGGACGATGACGCCGGGAACCAGCGGGCGGGCAATGCGGTCAGCGAGCCGTGCCCGTTCGCCACGTTCCGACTGGGCTTGCTCGACTAGGCTCACCAACGTGGTCAGGGAGTTGTCCGTGCCGTTAGCCGTTGCAGTGACTACTAGCGCGCCGGATGAATTGATGGAACCAGCAGCAACCTGGTCACCCACTGTTACTTCCACGGGAATTGATTCCCCTGTGATAGCGGAGGTGTCTAAGCTGCTTGATCCCTGGCTGACCACGCCATCGGTTGCCAAGCGTTCACCAGGCTTCACGCGCAGGGCATCGCCAATCTTGATCTCTGCTGCACTGACCACGACCGGTGCGCTGTCACGGATGATGGTGGCGGTTTCCGGGACGAGCTTCAATAAAGAGCGCAGGCCCGAGCGTGCCCTGTCCATGGCTTTGTCTTCCAGTGCTTCGGCAATGGAATACAGGAATGCCAGGGCTGCGGCTTCTTCGACATAGCCGAGGATGACCGCACCGGTGGCGCTGATGGTCATCAGCAGCCCAATGCCGAGTTTCCGTTTCGTGAACAGGTTTCGTAGGGCGCTGGGAACAAAGGTAAAAGCGCCCAGCAGCAGGCCGATCCAAAACAGCACCATGGCCACGATGGCGGCGCTCTCGCCGTGGGTGCTCCATTCAAGGACGAGCCCAGCGAGGAAGAAAACGCCGGAGGCTATGGGTACGAGCACATGCCAATCCCGCCACCAGGGCAGTTCCTCTTCGAATTCTTCGGTGGGTTCCGGTGAATCGCAACCGCAGGCGGAACTCATGCTTGCTCCTCGTGTTCTCGATCGGCGCTGGTGGCGCAGTCAGGGCAGGAAGAGTCCAGGCAAGGTACTTGATCATCGACGGCCAGCGTCACGTCAACCAGGGCGCTCAGAGCGGTGGTGAGGTGCGGATCGGTGATTTCGTACCGGGTGTTGCGGCCTTCCAGTTTCGCCACGACAATTCCGCAGCCGCGCAGGCAGGTCAGATGGTTGGAGACGTTGGCGCGGCTCAGTCCCAGGGTCTGGGCAAGTTCCGCTGGGTATCCGGGTTCGTGCAGCAAGGACAGGAGGATGCGTGACCGGGTGGGGTCGGCCATGGCGCGGCCAAGCCGGTTCATCGCATCGATCCGCGATTCAATGTTCATCATACGATGTACTATACAGCACTTGATGTACTAGTGGCACCGCCCAAAATCGATCGTTTCTGAGAACCTGAAAAGCGCATTCCGAGCATCAGTTCGAAGTGCGCTTTTTCAATGTTCTTGGATTCCCAAAACCTGGTACCGAAAGTCGACCGGGCTTGAAGGGGCACGGAAGGTTTTTGGGATGTTTAGTGGTCTAACTCTTTAATTCTGCGGTAGAGGGTCGCTCGGGACATTCCCATATCTTTGGCGACTTGGGTGGCTGGATCGCCTGCCTGGATGAGCTTGGCTGCGGTTCGGATCTGGGATTCGGTGAAGGTAGGTCGGCGACCGCCGAGGTCCCCTCCGGCGGTGCGGCGTTTGGTCACAGAGTCGTTGATGCGTTCACGTTTGATCTCCAGCTCCATTTGCGCGAGTGCTGCCATGACAGTGAAGACCATGGCTCCCATGGGTGTCTTGGTATCTACATCGCCGCCGCCGAGGTTTAGCACTCGCAGTCCGATATTCCGTTCGCGCAGTTCTTGGGCGAGTTCGAGCATTTTCTGGGTGGAGCGTCCGAGCCGGTCCAGGGTAGTAATCACCAGGGTGTCGTCTGGGTAGAGTGCTTCGAGGGCTTTATCGAGTCCAGGACGTTTGGCCAGCGCCCCGGAGAGTCCACGGTCGGTGTAGAGGTCATCGCGCCGGATGCCAGCCGCCAATAGGTCTTGGATTTGCCGGTCGGCGTCTTGGACTTTGGTGGATACGCGAGCGTATCCGATCAGCTTGGTCATGGAACCCTTGAAAGTGTCTCGCAACTAATAGTGTCAATATGATTCTACGACATTGGTTGTGACACATAGTTGCGAGAATTTAGAACCGTTGAGTTTTCAAGGATTTTCAGCTGGGGGAGCGGCGCTCGGTGAGACGTCTTGCAACCCATGGGTTGCAAGACGTCTCATCCAGGTGGAAGCCTCTTTTTGGGAAATAGAAGATACGGATACGTTCTAGTTTTGCAGTGGCCTAGTTTCTACTGTTCTGCGTTCGAGAACTAGCGTAGGAGCATCCTCATCGTGCGTGATGGTTGCGTTTTCTTCTAGGCAACAGTCGTTGGGAATGTCTAGAACGCAAGCTAGACCTCCAGGACTGGCGGTGGAATTGTAGAGGAGCCCAATGACAGGTTCGTTATTCGCACGCATGTGAGCTTGCATGAAGAATTCGGTGACTAATTGGGTGGGGATGTAATCAATAGGCTGATCTTCATTATCAATCTTCAGTCCAAGCTGCTCTACAAATTTATGTAGAAAGCGGATTTCACGGCGCAAATGGCCAAGTTGGGGGCAGAAGATCGATGGTTCTGCCGGTAACTTAGTTAGGTCTAGGACCGCTATGTCTTTTTCTAGCCTAAAGCGTCCGAAAGTGACATGATCAGATTCTAGTGGCGTATGAGCTGAGACTTCTTTGATGGCTGTTATCTGATCCTCGGCGCCGTAGAACATCGGAATGCCAGCAGGACTCATCCTGTTAGGCGATTTCGCATATTGACGCGGCGATGTCCCCAACTCACCCGCTGGTACGTCTGTATTAAGTTTTCCCTCGGGGTGGGTTCTGGCTCGCCAAAACGTGGTTCCCCGCTCTAATGTGGAAATCAGGCCTAGCTGGCTATCTACTACTTCGCCGATATGATCCAGGACTTCGGCTGGTGTAATCTCACCTGCAGATGGATATGATTCGGTTTTCCTGCTATCCGCGAGCCAGAAAACATATCGCGTCTTATACTTCACCTGCTCACATAGATTCTCCCATGCGTCAGCCATAGCGATGTCGGGTCCTAGTGAGAAAACGTCTCGTTTGACCCAAATTCTGTCCTGCATCGAATCTCTGAGCGATTCGACGATGTCTTCCCGTGCGAACGAGTCACTGAAATCCCCAATGAGATCCCATGTATCCCATCTCTGGTTATCCGAGATTTGGTATCCGCCTTCTCGGCTATCGTAGGCAACACTTTCATCATCGATGTTGTTGAACTCGTTCTTAATTCCATCTGCAAACATGCCAACAACGAGATCAAATGTGGCTGCGTTTTGCCGTCCGCAGAAGGAACACTCATCTTGTGCGGAAGCAGAGCCGCTCACGGCGTTTTTTAGTGCTCGATCCTCAACGCAGTCGACGCAAATGGATAAGTCTGTTGGTGCCCATCCTTGCTCGTCAATTTCAATTTGTAGTCTTTTAGCCATTCCCATGGACATCATCTTAGAGTTATTGCGATGCGATAACCGCAAGGCTGCAGGGCGTCCATGTGGCTAGTGAGCTCCGGATGGATCTTCCGAGTAGGTCGAGGCACCAGACTATGAGGGTGCCGCCGGGGCGGATCTGGCTCAGGAGCTCATCGAGCTCGGGCCGGGCGCGAATGCGCGGGAGGCGATGCCCCATGTTTAAATGTCTCAATACTCGTGGAATGCAAAACTTTCGATACATAGTTTATAGCACTGTGTTTCGCGACCAATCGAGTTCGAAAATCTGTTGAGTTTTCAACTGTCTATGATTTCTACCAAGTCGGTGGGTCAGTGTGTCGTAAACGACCGTTTTTGGCGTCCGTATAAGGCCCCTTCACCGGGCATTTTCTCGGGCGGGGTATATGGGAATCTGAAATCGTTGAAAACTCGGAGTTTCGAAAACTTAACAAGTCAACGGATCGAGTGTCCCGTATGGCGACCGTCTTACGGGACACCCGAGTTCCTATTCGGAAAACTCTCTGACAGGATGCCGAAACTCGCTTGAGGCGAAATACGACTGTTCGTCACGAGATGTGTTCCTCACGGAATGCTGTCTGGGGTTGCTCAGCTGGAAATTGAATCGGCTTCCGCAATGTCGGCTAGAGCCGAATCCTCCACGCTCAACATCACACTGCTATCCCGACGGTTGAAGAGGTGTGTAATAATTGTCCGGCCGTTTGCTTCCCAGATGCAGGGTGGCGTCTCTTCGTTGTCCCACGGATGATCCGGTTTTCCAAAGAGTTCGGTGAGTTCCATCCGCAGTTTGTTGTATCCGCTTTGAGCAGCTGGATCCTCGGAGTCTTGAGTGCCGTAGAGGTGGACGGACACACCTAGGAACTCCTTGTTATAGGTGTCCCACGAGCTAGGTGCTTGTCCGCCGAGGCCTATATCCAGCTCAGTCATCTGGTGGGGCGATTCTTCGTTCTCCAGCTTGTACTGGCTCCCTGATTTGAATCCAAGGTGCGCGAATAGATTTTCACGTTCTTCATCGGACTGGGGCCAAGGCTCGTCGACCAATTTCTTGACGAGTTCCACCACGGTGTAAGACGCGGGATTCAATTCCAATACAGGTTCAGTCTCGGACATAGTGCGAGCTTACCTGGCAAGAATTGAGACATAGACCTTATGGGTTCGTCTTATGGGAATGGAACAGCTGTTCCCGAAGCAAATCTAGTGGGTGGCTCTAAGATGATCACATGATGACAGTTATTTCAGCCCCAGGTGATCTCGTTGTCGCAACCAATGATGGCGTGGACGTACGGTTTGCCGGCATCGAGTCGATTGCCGATGTTCCGATCGACTCCGCCGGATGGCTGGGAAGTGAAGGCATCAAAATCTACTTCCAAGGAATTCGCAGCCACGAGACCTGGCAACGCGACGTTCGCTACGAAGAGCAACTGACGCAATGGGCTGACATGAGAAAGCGTAAGGGGGAGGAAGCAGCGGGCGACGCACCTTCAATGCCCGGCCAGCTCATTCTTGGACCGGTTGGAGCTGTCATCTCGGACGACGTGGGAACCAATTATCGGTTGACATCCGGACAGGTCGCCGGGAGCGCGACAGAGTGGGAGTCCACCTGGGTATATCTTCCTAACCCGCCGAGAGCAGCCCGATTCTTAACACTTGAATTCACAGTTGACGATGAACCGACCGGTAAGACATGCACAGTGCGACTGGACTGACTCCGAAATTTCCCGTTTAGCGTTCCTTCTACGGGCATGCCCTAGCCCAGATTTTTCATGAGGTCTCTGACGGCCGCCGAAATCCGATACCCAGGATTCCCGGCGGCCGTTACTGATTCCGCCCACGCCAAAGAACGCCGAAACACCAGCGCTGG
>NZ_NRGV01000060.1:0-78019 GCF_002332385.1 Glutamicibacter sp. BW80
ACCAGGCTTTTTCCTGAGGAAAGCACCAGTTCCACCGCTTCTGCACGGAATTCCGGGGTGAATTTCTGACGTTTGGACATGAACTCATTCTCCTACATACGCGTGTCTCACAACATCATGACAGCTCAGTGCGCTTTGCGGTAAGTGAAGAGTCGGACGCAGGTTGATCGTACTTGCGTGAGATCTAGTTGCTCTTGGGTGCCCAGCAGCTGAAGGTCTACGAGGTCCCGGGCTCGGTCACTTCCAGGAGCGGTAGATGCATGGATTTTCTGGGCGATTTGATGATCTGCTGGCATTACCGGCACAGGAGCTGGGGATGGTAAGCCGAGAGAAGTGAACATGTCGATAAGGTTCTCAGCAAGAACCAGTACGGGGTGTTCCGCGTCGCCGATTTCATTGTGGCCCAGTTCAAAGGGGACGGTGCACCATGCTTTTCCCTTGTAGTCGAGCTTGACGTCGAAGCGTTTCATTACGTAGGAAGCCGGGACTCCTGCGGGTTTCAGTTGCTTCTTTTCAACAAGACGTCCGGTGAAGCCCTCCCATCCTTCTAGGAGGCGATCTGCGAAATCATCGCGGAACTTTGCCAGTCCACTGGCCCGTGCGGCGTCGAGGTCACGCGTGAATCGTGTTCCAGTGCCATATCGCAATGCCATAGCACTTCCACCTTTTACGGATCCTCCGGGGAGCATTTGCCCGACAATGACCAGTGCCATGGAGGTGCGTCGCCGGGTGACTAAGCTTTCCTCGCCTTCTAAGTTTCTAATGCGCTGGTTGAGCGCTGTGAGATTTGCGGGTGGGGTTGGATACTTCATACGGAAAGTTCCTTACGTACCTGGCGCCATTCTGCAGAGGTGAGAAGTCCTTCGGCGCGGGCCCTGATCGCGGCGTCTCGTAGTCGTGATGCGGGTACTTGTCCGCGGCATTCAATGAGGGCTTCGGCAACCCGTTGCGCCGGAATCCCCTGATAGTGAGTCACTTTTGTGTCTACTGAAGCTCGAACGAGATTTATATAGCTAGGCATAGCTCGACGTACGCGATGGGTTGTACCAACTGTGATTTTTCGAGGGTTCACATCCGCCAGCCCTAGGAGGGCAAGGACAGTTTCTCCTCGCAGGTGGGAATCGGCGCCCGCTCGTAAGGTAGCTTCCGCGAACTGATCGTGGTCAGTTGGTGGAATGTCGGTGACCCGGTAAAGGCGGTACCCGGTGTGTTCCAAACCGCCTCGGGCGGCAAGTTTTGGCAGCTCCACCGCCGGCACGCCAGCGTCGGTGGCGCCGGTGACAGTGACGTAGCCATAGTTGTCGTAGGCGATCTCTCGCAAGATGTCTCTATAGCTTTGCTTCATGTCAATATTATACCGTCAACAGTATAAAATTGACACCACTATAAGCGGGCAACGTCCCTGTGCTGAATTGCCGAAGGCCATGACGAAAGGACTCCTCAACCCAGCGAATCCTGCCGTATGCGCTCAATGATGCTCGCGGTAGGTCTATTCGCGACTGGAATGTTCAGTTAATTGCATTGTTCCGTAACTACCGGAATGCATCTATTTACTGAACATCGGACGGGTGCGGTAGTTCATCACACAGGATGCCAACGACGAAGCCCGGTCTTGAGGAACCCCGGGTAGTTCCACTGCTGATCAAACGACGCGGAAACCAGAACGCAGCGCGCGTCTCGTACCTATATATGCGTATATACGGCAAAAGGCCGGGCAGCTGTTCATTATGAACAGCTACCCGGCCTCCCGGTGGCTGGATGTTGCTAGCTGGCCGAGGTGGCCAGCGAAACCCCGCGCAACCGGTCCATCTGCGGATCGTACAGCGGATCATCGACCACGGTGGCGGCGATCGGCTTGCCGAAGTACTCGATCGCCACCGCGTCTCCGGTCTGCACCGTCTTCGGCAGCCAGGCGTAGGCGATGGGCTTGCGCACCGTGTAGCCAAAGGTGGCGCTGGTGACATAGCCGGCCGGTTCCCCGTTCACGTACACCGGTTCCTTGCCCAGGACCACGGACACGCCATCATCGATGGTCAGGCAGCGCAGCCGCTTGGTGGCCGCGGCGGCGCGGTCCGCCAGGGCGGCCTTGCCCACGAAGTCCACGGTCTTGGTGGCCTTGACCGCGAAGCCCAGCCCTGCCTGTTCCGGCTCGTGCTCGCTGGTCATGTCGGTGCCGAAGGAGCGGAAGCCCTTCTCCAGCCGCATGGAGTTGAACGCTTCGCGTCCACCGGCGATGATGCCGTGCTCCTGGCCGGCCTCGAAAAGCACATCCCAGAGCTTGGCGCTGACATCCGCCGAGGCGTAGAGCTCCCAGCCGAATTCGCCCACATAGGACAGGCGCATTGCGGTCACCGGAATGCCGGCGATGGAGATCTGCTTGGTGCGGAAGTACTTGAGCCCCTCATTGCTCATATCGTCTTCGCTGACCTTGGCCATCACCTCTGGGGCCAGCGGGCCCCAGAGCCCGATGCAGGAAGTTCCGGCGGTAATATCGCGGACGGACACCCACTGGCCCGGGTTCGCCTCGTTGAACTTGCGGGCCTCGCGGTCCAGATAGGCGACATCCACATTCGAGTTGATGCCGGCCTGGTAGAGCTCGTCGGAGATGCGGGCCACGGTGATATCGCTGGTGATGCCGCCGGCGGCGTCCAGCAGCAGGGTGTAGCTGACCATGCCAGGTGCGCGCAGCATATTCGCTGTGGTCAGGCCCTGGAGCATCTGCCCGGCGCCCGGGCCGGCGACTTCCACGCGCTTGAGCGGGGTCATGTCGAACATCGCCACGGCGGTGCGGGTCTTCCAGGCTTCCACCGCGGCAATCGGCGAGTGGAACATGTCCGACCAGTCATCGCGCGCCGGGGCGGCCCATTCGGCGGGCAGCTGCTCGAGCAGGGAGGCATTGGCCTCGTACCAATGCGGGCGCTCCCAGCCGGTGCCTTCCAGGAAGAAGGCTCCCAGTTCCTGCTGCCGGGAGAAGAACGGGCTGGTGCGCACATTGCGCGGCTTCAGCCGCGGCTCCAGCGGGTGGCGGATATCGTAGATCTCCACGAAGTTCTGCTGCGAGGTTTCGCTGACGTACTCCTTGGTGGTTTGCATGTCCTCGAAGCGGTTCAGGTCGCAGTCGCTCAGATCGGTCTTCGAGGTGCCGGTGGTGATCAGTTCGGCTACGGCCTTGGCGATGCCCGGCGCGTGGGTGACCCACACGGCCTCGGCCACGAAGAAGCCGTCGACCTCCTTGGACTGGCCCACCAGCGAACCGCCGTCCGGGGTGAAGGAGAAGATCCCGTTGAAGCCGCGCTGGATCTGGGTATTGCGCAGATCCGGCAGCAGTTCCTTGGTCGCTTCCCATTCGGCGGCGAAGTCCTCGGGGGTGAAGTCCAGCGAGGATGGCATCCGCTCGGAGGTGATTTCCTCGGGCTTGTAGGTCCGCAGGGTGTCCAGGTCCACGGGCATCGGGCGGTGCGCGTAGGAGCCGATGCCGATGCTCTCTCCCCACTCACGGTAATAGAGGTCGCGATCCTGGTAGCGCAGGATCGGCCGGCTGGCGCCGGCCGGCAGTTCGTTGATGCCCGCGAGGCTCGGTGCAGGGGTGGTCCAGGCGAACTGGTGTCCCAAAGGCAGCAGCGGGATCTCGGTGCCCACCATCTTTCCGATATTCGGGCCCCAGAAACCCGCGCAGGAAACCACGATATCTGCCTCGAAGCGGTCCTCGCCGCAGATGACCGCGGTGACCTTGCCGCCGGATTGCTCGATATCGGTGACCACGGTGCGGTCGCGGAATTCCACGCCCGCGGCCTTGGCGCGTTCCATCACCAGTTGGGTTCCCTTGGCGGCCAGAGCCAATCCATCGTTCGGCGTGTAGAGGCCGCCGAGGACCAGCTCGGGGTTGAGCATCGGGAACTTCTTCAGGCAATCCTCCGCGTCGACCACGTGGGCCTCCACCTCATAGGAGCGGTTCCACCCGGCGCGGCGATGCAGATCTGCCAAGCGCGCCTCGGTGGTGGCGATCTCCAGTCCGCCCACGCGCAGGTAGGATCCACGGCCGTCGGCGCCCACCAGCGAGTCGAGCTTCTCGATGGTGTACTGCGCGAATTCGGTCATGGATTTCGAGCCGTTGGACGAGAAGACCAGGCCCGGGGCGTGGGAGGTGGAGCCGCCGGGGATATCCAGCGGGCCCTGTTCGATAACCAGGGTATTGGTGTGGCCCAGTTGGACAAGTTCGTCCGCCAGGTTAGCGCCGACGATTCCGGCTCCGATGATGACGACCCGAGGTGAAGTTTGAGACATGGGGGACTCCTTATGTACTGATGGTGTGGTGGAGCAACTGCTGGCGGTACTGGGGGATCGGGCCGCGACGGCTAGGCATCGATGACCAGATCGGTTTGCGCGGTGGAGCAGCAGGGCAAGAACTTGCCGGCGGTGATCTCCCGGGCGCGAATTCCGCCCTGGTGGTTCATGTCCACGTCCCCTTCGAGCTTGACGACCTTGCAGGAGCCGCACATGCCTTCCTGGCAGTTGGCCCCGATGCGCACTCCGGCGCGTTGGGCTACCCCCAGGATGCGCTCATCCGAGTTGATCTTGACGTTGATCGCGGTCCGCAGGAAGGTCATGGTCAGCTCGCCTTCGCCCACGGTGGGGAAGGAGGAGGCGGCAGGCGGCTCTTCTTCGGTGACCAGCGGTTCGGCCGGCGGCAGCGGAACATCGGAGTCGACCACGACCAGCTTTTGGCCGACGGCCTCGAGGGTGCCCGTTTCGTCATAGTCCGGCTCGTACATGCTCAGCTCCGGCGGCTGGCTCTCGTAGAACTCCTCCACCGATTCGGCGACTTCTTCCGCGATGCCCTCTGCCAGTGCGATTTCTGCCTGGTATTCGAGCAGCGTCTTGCGGTCTCCGGAGAAGAATTCCATGAACACCGAGGTGTCATCCACGCCGACTTCGCGCAGCAGCTTGGTGGCCGAGTTCAGGTAGCCTTCCGGACCGCAGGCGAACACCTTGCGCCCGTTGGCATCCGGGGCCACCGCCTCGATCATTTCAGCGGTGAGCCGTCCGGAGTATCCGTCCCAATCTGCGGGTTTTTCGCGATTTCCGAGCGAGTAGGAGACCCTGATGCGCGGATCGACCTGCTTGATGTATTCCAGCTCGCGCCAGAAGGGGAAGTCTCCGGGCACGGTGCCGTGGCAGAGCACCACCACATCGGCCTGGCCGGGCAGCGAGTGGATGGTGCGCACCATGGAGATGATCGGAGTGACTCCGGCCCCGGCGCCCAGGAACAGGAAGCGGGCGCGGCGGTCGGAATCGCCCAGGTGGAAGGCCCCGACCGGGCCGAGCATGTCCAGCACCATGCCCGGACGCAGGTTCTCATGCGCCCAGGTGGATACCAGTCCCTTGGGGTCGCGCTTGATGCTGACATTGAAGGTCCAGGGCACGGTGGGCGCGCTGGAAATCGAATAGCTGCGGTCCACCGTCTCCTGGTCTTCGCCATGCACCGGGAAAGCGATGTTCAGGTACTGCCCGGCGCGGAACGCCAGCGGTGCGCCATCGAGGCGGCGGAAGACGAAGGTCATCAGCCCGCCGGCTTCCTCGATGGTCTGCACGCATTCGGCCAGGAATTCCTGGGGATGCCAGGGGCCCAGTGCGCGGGCTGCGCTCGCCGGGCCTTCTTGGCTGCTGAGCACCCTGTTCCAGGGCATTTCCAGCCCGCGCAGGCGCTGGGCGCTGCTCAGGAGCTTGGCGGTACCGGTCATGCCAGGTGCTCCAAAACGCGCTGTGTGTACCAGTTGATGAATGCTTCGACCTGGTATTCGCTCTTCATGTACGGGCCGGGTTCGTAGGCGGGGCTGCTGGCTCCGGACTGGCAGAGCTCGACAAAGGCCTTGTCCTGCAGATTCGTCTGCTTCCAGGTGTGGGTGAGCGTCTCCAGATCGTAGTCGTCGCCCTCCACCGCATCGTCGGCCACGAGCCAGGTGGTGCGCACCAGGGTCTGATGCTCGTTAATAGGGAACGCGGCGAAGGTGATCACGTGGTCGGACTGGAAGTGGAACCAGCTATTGGGCTGCAGGTGCATGGAGCAGCGGCCCAAGCGGAAGTCGCGCAGCTCGCCGAGCAGCTTCTTCGAGAGCCGGTGCCCGTCGGCGGAGAAGGACTCTCCGTCGCCATCCAGGGATTCACGGGAAATGCGGATCCCCGCGACGCGGGTGTCCAGCTCCTCGACGACTTCGTACGGGATCCCGTAGCGGCGGCAGCGTTCTTCCAACCCTGCCTGGGCTTTCTGGTTGCGTTCCCAGACTTCTTCGAGATGCGTAGGGACGGTCTCGTCGGTCAGGCCCCAGGTGGGGAACAGCGAGCAGGCTAGTTCCGGGTGGCCATCGCAGTGGTAGCACTCGCGGTTGTTCTCCATCACCAGCTTCCAGTTGCCCTCTTCGATGATGTTCTGCTGGTAGGCGACCTTGGCGCGGGAAATATCATGCGGGGCCAGGTAGGGTTCGAAAATTTCGGCGACCTGGTCGAAATCCTCAGGTGGCTCCTTGGCCAAGGACACAAAGATCAGCCCGGCGTGGATCCGGCCGTGGGCGCGCTTGAGCGCAAAGCAATTCTTGTCAAAGGTTCCCTCGCCCGGAGCCGAGGCGTGGATCAGGTTGCCCTCGGGGGAGTAGGTCCATGAGTGATAGCCGCACACCAGGTTGCCGGTGCTGCCCGAGGCTTCGGTCAGCACGCGGGCACCGCGGTGGCGGCACACATTGTGCAGCACGTTGACGCCTCCGTCATCGGTGCGCAAGACGATCAGCGAATGCGGCCCGTAGTCGAGGGTGACGTAGTCTCCGGCCTCCGGGATTTCGGCAACGCTGGCGGCAAAGAGCCAGTGGGTTCCGAAGATTGCCTGCATTTCGACCTTGAATACCGCAGGATCCGTATACAACGGTGCCTCAAGCGAGTAGCCCTTGCGCCGATTCTGAAAGAGTTCGGTAATCTCGGCGAGCTGTTCATCGCTTACCGTTGAGGCGAGCTTGCCACGCGTAGAGTGCGGAGTGCTTACCGAAGCGGTCATATTTTACTCCTAGAAGCCGGACGCCTGCAGGCGCCCATGAATGTGAAAATGGGGAAGATTCATTGTGAGTCGAATCACCATATGAGTCGAGACTAGAAACAATCGGCCAACAAGAAAAGCGCAAGAAAGTGAATGAAATCGTGCAGAATGGGTGCATGATTGATCCTCGACTCATTACCCTTCGAGTCTTCTCCTCGGCGGGCACCATTGCACGGACCGCCGAACTCACCGGATACTCGCCATCGGCGGTCTCCGCACAGCTTCGTGAGCTGCAGCGCTCCCTGGGAATCAAGCTGATGATCAAGGATGGGCGCGGGGTGCGGTTGACCGTCGCGGGCCGGCACTTTGTGGCGGGACTCGACGACATTGTGACGCAATGGGAGCTGCTGCGGTCCTCGGCGCTGTCGGCCGAAGGGCAGGTTCAGGGCGATTTCGGGCTGGGCGGTTTTTCGACGGCGGCAGCGCAGCTGCTGGCCCCGCTGGCATCGACCCTGCGCAGAACGCGGCCGCATGTCGAGGTGCGGCTCATGGAGGCCCAGCCGCAGCGCTGCCTGGATCTATTGCTGGCCGAGCGGATCGACCTCGCCGTGATCGTGGCCTCGCAAACACCTGGATCAAGTGGCGGCAACGCCAAGTTCGAGCAGACGGTGCTGCTCGATGACCCGCTCGATGTGGTGCTGCCCGCGGAGCATCGGCTGGCGATGAATAAATCGGTGTCGCTCTCAGAGCTCGCCGAGGATCCTTGGATCTCGGACTCGGAGCAATCGGTCTATCGAGCCCTGTTCGTTGCCGCCTTCACCTCGCTGGGGGTCACCCCGCATATTGCCCACGAGGCGGTCGAGTGGGAAACGATGATCGCCTTCATCGGGGCGGGACTGGGAGTGGGATTGATGCCGCGCTTGGCGGCCTTGGGCAGTGCGGAGAATGTGGTGCGCCGCCGAATCTCCGGAGCAATCAAGCCATCGCGGCGAATCGTCGCGGTGACGCGCAAGGGCAGTAAGGGGGCGCCGCTCATCGAGGAATCTTTGACGGTTCTGCAGAGCACCGCAAAGAGCATTATTTCCCAGCGATTGACCGAGGAATTGGACGGGTAGCCCCTCCCTCTGGCATCGGCGGGAGCGCGAGTCAAGTTTCGGTTTCCTATTGACATAGATCACACTCATGAGCAGACTTGGCCTAATTCCAATTAGTATCCAACTGATATTTCAAGGGAAAGGTCCACCATGGGCAACTTGGCAGTAAGCTACGCCGGCGCAGGCAAGGTCGAACTCATCGATTCGCCGTATCCGGAATTTGAATTGAAGGACGGCCCGGGAGCCCACCCGGCAAACATTGGCCGCCAGGTCCACCACGGCGTCATCCTGCGTACCATCGCCACCAATATCTGCGGCTCCGACCAGCATATGGTCCGTGGCCGCACCACTGCCCCGGAGGGTCTTGTGCTGGGCCACGAGATCACCGGAGAAGTGATCGAAGTCGGTCGCGACGTGGAGTTCCTCAAGGTGGGGGACGTCGTTTCGGTGCCCTTCAACATCTCCTGCGGCCGCTGCCGCAACTGCAAGGTCGGACAGACCGGCATCTGCTTGAACGTCAACCCGGACCGTCCGGGTTCCGCCTACGGCTACGTGGACATGGGCGGATGGGTCGGCGGGCAAGCCGAATACGTGCTGGTTCCGTACGCAGACTGGAACGCGCTGAAATTCCCGGACCGCGACCAGGCCATGGAGAAGATCCTTGACCTGACAATGCTTTCGGACATCTTCCCCACCGGGTACCACGGCGCCATTGGCGCCGGAGTGACGGTCGGATCGACCGTGTATGTCGCCGGCGCCGGCCCCGTGGGCCTGGCGGCGGCCACCTCGGCGCAATTGCTCGGCGCGGCAACCGTCATCGTTGCGGATCTCAACGCCGACCGGCTAGCCCAAGCGCGCAGCTTCGGATGCGAGACGGTGGACGTCTCGCTCGGCGATCCGGGCGAGCAGATCGCACAGATCCTGGGCACGCCCGAGGTCGACTGCGGCATCGACGCCGTCGGCTTCGAGGCGCGCGGCCACGGGCACGACGCCGGGAAGGAGCAGCCGGCCACCGTGCTGAACTCGCTCATGGAGATCACCCGGGCCGGCGGCAGCCTCGGCATCCCCGGGTTGTATGTCACCGGAGATCCCGGAGCCAGCGACGAGGCGGCCAAGCAGGGTTCGCTATCCATGCGCTTCGGGCTAGGTTTTGCCAAGTCCCATACCTTCGTCACCGGCCAGTGCCCGGCGATGAAGTACAACCGAGGGCTGATGCAGGCGATTCTTTCGGACAAGGTCTCGATCGCCAAAAACGTCAACGCAACCGCCATTCCGTTGACCGACGCACCCAAGGGATATGCGGCCTTCGACGAGGGCGCGGCGCAGAAGTTCGTGCTCGACCCGCACGGCCTGATCGGCGCCTAGCTCGCGGAGCGCAGCGCGGGGACGCAAGGTTTACTCCTTCGGCCCCGCGTTTGTGCCGTAGCCGGTGCATTATTCGGCGACCGCCGTGCCCCTGCCAGTTCATCGAGCACGGCGGTCGCCGCCTTTAACCTGACCGAGCAACGACTTTGTTGCGCCCGTTTTCCGGTTGCGGGCAGGCCAAGCCGCGGAGCCATTGCGGAAGGCCGTCATGTTCCACCATCAAAGGAAAATCTATGAATCGCAGTGATCAACCAGTTCAAGATCTAGTCAGCGAGCTGCATTCGGCTCGCCGGCGCAGGCCGAGAAAATACCCGTCAGGCGGGACCGACTATTGGGTTTTCGGAATTGCCGGCGCCCTGGCGCTGGCGTTCATCGCTTGGGGGTTCGCCTCGCCGACCGGTCTGGGAAACACCGCGGGCAAGGCCTTGGACTGGGTGATCACGAATACCGGTTGGATGTTCGTGATTGCGGCTACCGTCTTCACCATATTCGTGCTGGTCGTGGCGGCCAAGAACTTCGGCCGCATCCCGCTGGGTAAAGATGGCGAGAAGCCGCAATTCAGCACCATCTCCTGGATTTCCATGATGTTTGCCACCGGAATGGGCATCGGACTGGTGTTCTACGGTGTGGGTGAACCGTTGTTCTTCTACATGTCCCCTCCGCCGGGAACGGTTGAGGGGCAGAGCGCCGCGGCCGTCGGCACCGCCATGGGCACCACGCTGTTCCACTGGACGCTCTTCCCCTGGGCCATGTATGCGATTGTCGGCTTGGGCATGGCCTACGGAAGCTTCCGCTTGGGGCGGCCGCAGCTGTTCTCCGCGATGTTCAGCTCAATTTTTGGTGAGCGGGTGGTCAACGGCTGGGGCGGCAAGACGATTAACATCTTGGCCATCCTGGCGACGCTTTTCGGGTCGGCTTGCTCATTGGGACTCGGTGCGCTGCAAATCGGCGGCGGAATACAGTCTGCCGGGCTCCTGCCCACCGTGGGCTCCGGAGTTCTGGTCCTGATCATCGCGGTTCTCACCGCCTTGTTCGTCGGTTCGGCGGTTTCCGGCATTGAGCGCGGAATTCAATGGCTTTCGAATATCAACATGATTCTTGCGGTCATCCTCGCGGCTATCGTGTTCATCGGTGGGCCAACGTTGTTCATCTTGAACGTGATTCCAAACGCGGTGGGATCCTTTATCAGCGATCTGCCTGAAATGGCTTCGCGAACGGCTTCTTCCGGCGACGGAACCATGGCCACCTGGTTGTCATCCTGGACTATCTTCTACTGGGCCTGGTGGGTTTCATGGACCCCGTTTGTCGGTCTTTTCATTGCCCGCATCTCGCGTGGCCGCAGCATCCGCCAATTTGTCACCGGAGTGCTGCTGGTGCCGTCTACGGTGACGTTGATCTGGTTCGCCATCTTCGGCGGCGGTGCGATCGGCCTGCAGGAGCGGGCGGAACGTTCCGGAGACATGGGCCAAGCAATGGCGCAGATGGTGGATGGGGTGCCGAATATCAACTTCAATTCGGTGCTTTTCGATCTGCTTGGAAGTTTGCCCTTCCCCGCATGGTTTGGAACAGTGCTCATCGCGTTGACGGTGGTATTGATCGCGATCTTCTTCGTCACCGGAGCCGACTCGGCCTCCATCGTCATGGGCGCGCTGAGCGAACGCGGTGCCGAGGAGCCGTCCAAGAAGTCGGTGATTTTCTGGGGTGTTTCGGTTGGTGCGGTGGCCGCGGTCATGCTGCTGGCCGGAGGAGACCACCCGGCTGCGGCATTGAACGGATTGAAGAACATCACCATCGTCTCGGCGCTGCCGTTCGTGCTGGTGATGCTGCTGCTCTGCGTGGCGATTTGGAGAGATCTGAGCAAGGATCCCCTGGTGCTCCGGGGCAGAGTTGCGCTTGAAGTCCTCGAACAAGCCGTGGACGATGGGATAGATCGGCACGACGGAGAGCAGTTCTGCCTGATGACCACCGAGCAGACGATCGTCACGGTCCAGAATGCGCCCCTGAACGGTGAAGCGAAGGACGTTTTTGCAGATTTGGACGAGGAATACGTTGCGGAGTTGGGCTCCCCGAATGGCCTGCCCGATTCCCTGGGCCCCGACGGGGATCTGGAAACCGAAAAGGCAGCCAAATAAGCCAAGCGCCTTGTGCACTAGGCCTGGCGGGCCGAGCAATCCGTCGCCTAGCTCGGTCCGTCAGGGTGCGCGACGCAAGGCCTGCTCAAAGTGCGTGACATGCGCCGAGACCAACCGCGCCGCCAGCTCGTCTTCGCCCTCGAGGATTGCACGCAGCAAGGCCGAATGCTCGGTGATGTGCTCGGCGATCGGCGGCATTTGGTCAATCACCAGGCACCAGATCCGCGTCACCAGATTATCCAAGCGGACGAGGGTCTCCTCAAGATGCTTGTTGGCGCTGGCCTTGTAGATGAGCCGGTGGATTTGCACATCGAGCAGCAACAGCGAACGCTGATCGACGCTCCCGTCCAGGGCATCGATCGTGTCCAGGTAGTTGGTGATCTCGGCCCTGATTCCGGCATCTTTATTGGCCGCCGCATTTCGGGCAGCCAGGGGTTCGAGACTCTGGCGGATTTCGGAAATATGGTTCAGCTCGTGGAAGTCAACGGCCGTGGCAAAGGTGCCGCGGCGCGGGTAGGAAACCACCAGGTGATCCGTTTCCAGCCGTTTCAGGGCTTCCCGGATCGGAGTGCGCCCCACGCCGAGTTCTTCGGCTAGTTGCGGCTCATGAATTGGGTGGGTGGGAGCAATTTCGAGCAGTACCAGGCGATCGCGAAGTACGCCATAGGCATGATCGGCCATCGATTGGGTACCTGTATCGGTGCCTGCGGTCTTAGGGGGCATCAAATTGTCGCTCTCTTCACTGGTCATATATCAGTTGCCAATAATCAAAGGGTATCGCTCGAGTGCCAATCGGTCACTTCCTCAGAGCTGCGAAAGAGTCGTTGCGGACCAAGCGCCAGCGGTTCACTCACCGGCGCGGCTCCAGTACGAAGTTCAGGCCTTGGCGCACTTGCGCGGCAGGCGGCCCTGAAAGCCAAGAAGGTGCGCCCGTTTGCCTGGGGGGAACGTGGATCCGTAGGGTTGCGAAATCGCTTGATGCAGCGGTTTTCCGGGCAATGAAAAATCCCCTAAGAAACTTATTGACGCTGTGACGCAGCGAACATAGACTTGTGATCAGTTATTGATATATCAGAGATTGGAATCAGGGTTTGATCTGTCGATTGCCGAAGTTGAGATGCAGAAATCAACTTCCGATTTCGGAACGGACTTTGGGCCCGTGCGGGATACTGGCATTGGATTCACCCCTAATCTAAAATCATTGCTCACAGCAGCGATACCCTGCTAGGGAGGGGTGCGGATCTTCTGGCATTGGTGAGCCAATGCAAGAAGGAGGGCGTGGTTGGTCAACAACGACAGATCGCAGGCGTAGACCACATCGATTCCCCACGAAATGTACGAGGCGTGACGGGACACTGTCATCTCGGTGAACCTAAGGAGCGGCAAAATGACCGAACTGAACAATAAATATGTCTTGACCCTCACCTGCGCAGAGCGCCCGGGGATTGTCCATGCCGTGACCGGTCTGCTGCTGAAGCACCATGGGGACATCCGGGAGCTGAAGCAGCATGATGACCAGCGTTCTGGGACGTTGTTCATGCGCATTGAGTTCGAAGTGTCCCAAACTTCCAATGTCGCTGCCGAAATCGCCGAATTGGAGTCGAGCTTGACCGAACTGGCAACAGAGCACGAAGCCACCTGGGGCCTGCGGGCCTCGGGCAAGAAGAAGCGCGTGGTGATCATGGTGTCAAAGTTCGGGCACTGCCTGCATGACCTGCTGTTCCGCGCGCGCATGGGGGAACTGCCGGTCGAGATCGCAGCGGTCGTCTCAAACCACCCGGATCACCGCCAGCAGGTGGAGTGGAATGGCATACCGTTCTTCCACGTTCCGGTCACCGCCGAGACCAAGCCGGAGGCAGAGGCCCGGCTCATGGAGCTCGTTGACCGTTTTGATGTGGACTTGGTGGTGCTCGCCAGGTACATGCAGGTCCTCTCCGATGATCTCACCCGGCAGCTCACCGGACGCGCGATCAACATCCACCATTCATTCCTCCCGTCCTTCAAGGGTGCCAAGCCTTATCACCAGGCCTTTGAGCGCGGCGTAAAGACCGTGGGTGCGACGGCGCACTACGTGAACAGCGAATTGGATGAGGGGCCGATCATCGCCCAGCAGGTCCAGAACGTTGACCACAGCTACGGGCCGGAAGATCTTGTCGCGGCCGGTCGGGATACCGAATGCAAGGCGCTGTCGGACGCGGTGCGCTGGCACTGCGAAGACCGGATTTTCCTCAACGGCTCACGCACCGTGGTGCTGCGCTAGGTTTTTCCCGCAAGCTGGCCTGCAGGTGCGCAGAGTTCCGCGTGGCGAGCCCAAGGCCGCATGGCGTTGAAGGGTGCTCGTGGATCGTTCGTGATGAATGGTCTGCGAGCATTCTGCTTTGTCTCGGGTCCCGTCAGCGGCGTTGGGTCTGCCGGTAGACGCTCAGGCTCAGCGACAAAATCGTCAGCGTGCGCGCATCATTCAGATCCGTTTCAAGCAGTGATTCCAGCAGTGCCAGGCGCTGGTAGAACACCGAACGCGACAGCCGGCAGCGAGTTGCTGCCTGTGAGCGGTTGGTCGGCGAGGATAGGTAGGCTTCCAGCACGCGAAGGCACTCATCGCGCCGGTTGGTTTCCAAGGCCAAAATGGGTGCCAGCACTTGCTGCGGCAGACGTTGCACTGCCGGTTCGTAGCGCAATTCATGGGTGAGCAGAGCCAGCGGGTAGCCGGCGGCCAGGACCACCGAAGAGCTTGGAGCCAGGCGCAGTTCACAGCCCTCGGTAGCCTGCTCGATCGAGGTCCTGATCTGCGCGAGCTCTGCAACTATTTCTCCCAGATAAATGGGGCCTTCGAAGGCAGGGGATTGCACTGCTTGCACCATCGCTCGCTGGAAGTCGTCTTGGAAGTGGTTGGTTGCGGTCGAAACGATGCCAAATAGTTTGGGCGTTGGTGAATGAAGCGCTCCAATGACTAGATTCATCCCGTTTCCGGCATGCTGCTCAATTTCCTTCACCGCGCTTTTCGGGTCTTGTCCCGAGGCGAGCCGAACGGCGAAGCCGCGCAGGGCCCGTTGCCGGACCGGGAATCCGGCAGCCTCAAATTTTCCGGTCAACAGCTTCAAATTGATTTCCCGGCTATTGAGCAGATCATCGAGCAGCTCGCAGGCCGTATCGAACTTCCACAGCGCCGGACCTCGTGTGCGCAATAGTTCGGTCCCCAAAGCGATGGCAGCCATGGTGAGCACATGCAGCGAGCCGGCCAGGTGCGACGCGGAGCCCGGTGTGATCAAGGAGCCAAAATTCTTACCGTGGATTTGCACCGGAATCACCTGGCGCTCGGTATTTCCCATGAACTGGCAAATACTTCAACGGCAAGGACGCCTTCATGCTCATCAGCAACGCCCGCCTCTGGGCTGGGTCGTCCCGCAACACCCTTGTAGAAGTCGGCAAGTGCGTCGCGCTCTGCTGGTAGAGGACTAGGCCCAGTGCTGCGATCGACGGCTTGAACCGCAGTGACTGCTGTGTCGGCCATTGAAGTGTGCAACCACCGTATTTGAAGAGCGGGAAAGCTCTTCTGGCAATCTGCAATGCGGAGTAGGATTGAATCCTACTGAAAGTGAGGCTGCGATGCGTACTACCAAGCAATTGAGCATCACCTTGCCTGGAACAATGGCCCAAGCGCTCAAGGCTCGAGTAGCTTCGGGCGCATATGCCAGCGAGAGCGAAGTAATCCGTGATGGGCTGCGTGCCCTTTTTGCACGAGAAAGTGCCATCGAGGCATGGTTGCAAGATGAGGTAGCCGCTTCGTACGACGAGTTGCGGGCAGACCCCTCCAAGGCAGTCAGCGCTGCTGACTTGCGTGCCCACCTGGCGCAAGTTCACGGGGAACGCGGACGCGAAAACGACTCTTGAGCTACGAAGTGGTCTATTCGCCGCGCGCAAGGAAACAGCTAATGGACCTCTACTCCTGGATTGCCGAGCAGTCGGGAATTCCCGAGCGGGCTGAAGGATTTGTTTCCTCGATTATCGCGTTCTGCGATGGGCTGGCGCAGTTCCCGTTGATTGGTGTGGCTCGCGATGACCTGAGGCCGGGTCTGCGGACCATAGGTTTTCGCCGCCGCGTGGTAATAGCGTTTGCGATCCTCGGAGAGTCAGTCGAAATCCACGGAGTCTACTATGGCGGGCGCAACTACGAAGGCAGCATGATTAGCGAAGCCTAAAACCGTCCGGCGAACAGCGTGGGGCCCTTCCCTGACTGCGGAGAGGGTGCCAATCTTGTACGTCGTTGTGGCGCTCTCGCGGTACTGTCGAGCTAGCAGGCACTTGTCGAAGTTAAAGGAAAGCTCCATGCTCATCAGCAACGCCCGCCCCTGGGCAGGTTCGCCCAGCGATATCCTCATCGAAATGGGCAAGATCGCTTCGATCACCGCCCACGACCCGCAACGGATACTGCAAGCGGCGGACGTCGATGGCCGCGGGCGCATCCTGATCCCGTCCTTCTCCGACGTGCATGTGCACCTGGATTCAACGCGCATCGGTCTGCCCTTCCGCGAGCACACCGGCCGCCCGGGAGTGTGGGGCATGATGAGCAACGACCGCGAGAACTGGCGGGATGCCGAAATCAACTTGCCCGAGCGCGTCGCGGGAACCCTGGAACGGATGATCGCCCGCGGCACCACCCGGGTGCGTTCCTTCGCCCAGGTGGACGTGGATACCAAGCTGGAGAAGTACGAGGCCGTGGTGGCCGCGAAAGAGAAGTTCTCCAACGAGGCCGAGGTACAGATCATGGTCTTCCCGCAGGCCGGGATCCTGCGCGAGCCGGGCACCGAAAACTACCTTGAGGACGCGCTGCGGGCCGGCGCGGATGCCATGGGCGGCATCGATCCCTGCGCACTGGATCGCGACCCCGTCCGCCACCTTGATGTGGTTTTCGGGCTGGCCGAAAAATACCAGGTCGATATCGATGTGCACCTGCACGAGCCCGGGGCGCTCGCTGTCTTCTCGGCCGAGCTGATTGCCGAACGGACGCGGGCGCTGGGGATGGAAGGCAAGGTGAATATTTCCCACGCCTACGAGCTGGGCGGGGTCAGCCCGGCAACCAGCCGCCGACTCATCGAGACCTTCGCGGAACTGGATATCTCGCTGACCTCCGTCGCGCCGAGCACGTCCAACCACCTGCCTCTGGTGGATCTGGTTGACGCCGGAGTGCGTTTCGGCTTGGGAGAAGATGGGCAGCGCGATTACTGGAGCCCCTACGGCGACTGCGATCTGCTGGAGCGGACCTGGCAGTTGGCCTTCGTCAACGGATATCGCCAAGATGAGCTGATTGGCCATGCGCTCGCCGTGGCCACCATGGGCGGGGCCTCGATCATGGACCGCTCCGTGTCCCGCTTGGCCTCGGTGGCGGACCGGCCAGGCCTAGCCGTCGGCGACCGGGCAGATTTGGTGCTGGTGGATGGCGAAACCATAACTTCCACCGTGATGGACCGCGGTATTGACCGCACCGTCATCCATGGCGGGACCGTGGTGGCCGAGAGCTTGAAGGTGCTGTCGGTGGAGCAAAGCTTTTAGCGGATCATCGCCTGCCGGAAATAGCCGATGGTGAATAGATTGGCCCTCAGCTTAAATTGTTGATGTATCAACTAAAGTGATATTGCATTGAAGGACCAGGCCAGGTAACTGGCCCGAATCGTCGCTGGAAATGGAGTGCAACATGCAAAGGTTTGAAGGAAAATCAGTAATCGTCACCGGTGCCGGCTCTGGACTGGGTCGCGCAACTGCATTGCAATTGGCCAACGAAGGCGCCAAACTGACCCTCGTTGACCTGAACGAAAAGGGCCTGCAGGGAACCGAAGCCGAGATCCGCGCGGCGGCCCCGCAAGCAGAAGTCCAGCTGGCCATCGCAAATGTGGCCAATGAAGATGAAGTCATTGCCTACGTTTCCCAGGCCAAGGCAGCTTATGGAAGCATCGACGGGTTCTTCAACAACGCCGGAATCGAAGGCAAACAGAATCTGACCGAGGAATTCGGTGCAGAAGAATTCAACAAGGTCGTCGCGATCAACCTCAACGGCGTGTTCTTCGGCATGCAGCACGTGCTGAAAGTGATGCGCGAGCAGGGTTCTGGCGCCATCGTGAACACCGCCTCCGTTGGTGGCATCCGCGGCGTAGGCAACCAGTCCGGCTACGCAGCCTCCAAGCACGGCGTGGTGGGCCTGACTCGCAATTCGGCCATCGAGTACGGCCAGTACGGAGTGCAGATCAACGCGATTGCGCCGGGCGCCATCATGACCCCCATGGTCGAGGGCTCGCTGAAGCAGATCGATCCGGAGAACTGGGAAGCGGTGGGCCAGGCCTTCGTCGATCCCAACCCGATGAAGCGCTTCGGCAAGCCTGAAGAGGTCGCCAAGCTGGTCGCGTTCCTGCTTTCCGGGGACTCGGGCTTCATTAACGCTGCGGTCATCCCAATTGATGGCGGACAGTCCTACAAGTACTAGGAATTTTCCGGTAGCACGCCAACGGCAGCGGCGGGGAAACCTTCGGATTCCCCGCCGCTGCCGTGGTTTTGTCCTGTGCTGGGGTGGCTTACTTCGCAACCAGCGCGGCAAAGGTTGTCGCGGCAACCTCGGTAACCGCACGCTCCCAGTCACCGATCAGGCCCAACATGTTCTGCCCGTCGCCACGACGTGCATCCACCTGAGCAGACAGGGTGGCGAGTACCGCGGTGCGCAGCTCGGTATTCAGATTGACCTTGCCCACCCCAAAGGCGATGGACCGCGAGAGGTCCTCCGCGGCGATTCCCGACGCACCGTGCAGGACCAGCGGAACCGTGGATTCGGCATGGATGGCCTTCAGCACGTCCCAGTGGATCTTCGGCTCGCCCTTGTAGCGTCCGTGGACATTGCCGATGGCCACCGCAAGCAGGTCCGCGCCGCTGGCTTCCAGGAACTGAGCTACCTGCTCTGGATCGGTCAGCTGCGAGGCGCTCTGCTCGAAGGCCTTGTCCTCGTTGCCGGGCAGCGCGCCGAGTTCTGCTTCCAGCACGATGCCCGGGCCGATCAGCGAGCGCACCTGCTGCACGAAGGCGATATTCTCCTCCAGCGTGCCGGCCGAACCGTCGGCGAGCACCGCGGTGGCGCCGGCGCGCACCGCGCGGGCAATCAGCTGCGCGTCGTTGGCGTGATCCAGCTGCACCGCCACCGGCACCGCGGCCTGTTCGCCCAGGGTGCGCAGCGCGCAGATCAGGCGCAGCCCGGAGGTGCTGGACGCGGTTTTCGGCGCGACATTCAGGATGACCGCGCGCTGCTGCGTTTCGGCTTCGGCCACCACGGCCAGTGCGGTGGTGAAGTCGTAGCAGGTGAAAGCCGGGACGGCGTGGCCTGCGGCCATGGCCTCGGCGACCAGCTGGTTCATGGGGATGAGCATGGATTAGACTCCTGCGGCGGTGACGATGGCGTAGACAAGGGAGGTGAGCGCGAATCCGGCGACACCCAGCACGGTGGTCAGCACGGTCCAGGTGCGCAGCCCGTCGGCGACGGACAGGCCCAGGAAGCGGGTGACGATCCAGAAGCCCGAGTCGTTCACGTGGCTCAGCCCGAAGGCGCCGAAGCCGACGGCCGCCAGGATCAGCGCGGTCTGCACCGCGGAGAAGCCGCCCGCCTCGACGGCGGTGGCCAGCAGGCCGGTGGTGGTGATGATCGCGACCGTGGCCGAACCCTGCGAGGCACGCAGGATGGCCGCCAGTACGAAGGCCATGACGATGATCGGCAGGCCCGCGGAGGACAGTGATTCGGCCAGCACGGTGCCGATGCCCGACTCGGTGAGCACCTTGCCGAACACGCCGCCGGCGCCGGTCACCAGGATCACGATGGCGGCCGGGGCCAGCGCCGAGTCCATGACCTTTCCGGTTTGCTCGCTGGACCAGCCGCTGCGTATTCCGAGCAGGTAGTAGGCAACCAGCACGGTGGTCAGCAGCGCAATGGCCGGGGATCCGACGAAGCCGAGGACATTTGCCGCGGTGGATTCAGCGGTGACCAGCGTGCCGCCCACGGTGCCGAGCATGATCATCACGATGGGCAGGAGAATCATGGAGATGACCATGGACGAGGTCGGGGCCTTGGTTTTGGTCAGGGTGTCGCCCGCATCGGTGCTCTTGCCGAAGGAGGCGAACTGTTCCGCGGTTTCCGGGAGCATGGGAATCTCGCGGCGGTTGATGCGCTTGGCCACGAAGTAGCTCAGCACGCCCAGCGGGGCGCAGAAGGCCAGGCCCAGGATGGTGGCCCAACCGACGTCGGCGCCGAGGATTTCGGCGCCTCCCACGACACCCGGGTGCGGCGGGACCACCACGTGGATGGCCAGCATGATCGCGCCGACCGGCAACCCGATCTTCACCGGGGAAACATTCAGCGCCTTGGCGAAGCCGTAGATGATCGGCACCAGCACGATGAATCCGACGTCGAAGAAGACCGGGATGGCCAGCAGGAACGCCGCGGTGGTCAGTGCGGCGATGACGCGGCGCGGGCCGAAGAGCTTGGTGAACCGGGAGGACAGGACCTGGGCTCCGCCGGAGATCTCGATGACCTTGCCGAGCATCGCGCCGAGGCCCACCAGCACCGCCACGCTGCCCAGGGTGCCGCCCATGCCCTCGGTGATCAGCCCGGCCACATCCTGCAGCGGGATCCCCGCGGCCAGGGCCACCAGGATGCTGACCAGCAGCAGGGCGATGAATGCTGGCATCTTGAATTTGATGACACCGACCAGCAGCAGGGCAACGCCGGCTACCGCGATCAGTAAGAGCAGAAGTGGGCTCATGAAAATTTCGTCTCCTTTGACGGGAATGCTCAGGGGCAGCTGCGTGCAGCCGACTTTACTTGGCGGACTTCGGGGCGAGGACCTTGATCACGGCCGAATCATCTGCGGCCGCCAGCTCGTGGGCCTCGCCCAGCAGGTAGAGCTGTTCGGCAGCCGAAGCCACCGGAGTGGGCAGGTGCAGCGCGCGGGCCGCGGAAGTCACGATGCCCATGTCCTTCACGAAGATATCCAGCCGGGAAAGCACCTCGGCGCCCTGATCGGCGTAGGCCTGGAGCATGCGCGGGCCGCGGTTGCCGAGCATGAAGGAGTTCGCCGCTCCGGCCTGCAATGCCTGCAGGGTGGTTTCCTGGTCCAGGCCCAGCTTCTCGGCCAGTGCCAGCGCTTCGGCGGCGGCGGCGATGTGCACGCCGCAGAGCAGCTGGTTCACGGTTTTCAGTGCCTGGCCGTCGCCGGGCTTGTCGCCCACGATGCTCAGGGTCGAGGCCAGCAGCTCGAGCACCGGGCGGACCTTGGTTAGCTCCGCCGGCTTAGCGCCGACCACGATCAGCAGATCTCCTTCGCCGGCGCGCACCGGGCCGCCGGAGAGCGGCGCATCCACCAGGCCGACGCCCAGCTCGTCCAGGCGGGCCGCGGTGGCGGGGACCGCATCCAGCCCGACGGTGGAGGTCAGGATGACCACCGCTCCGGGCTTCAGCGACTGGGCCACGCCCGTTTCGCCGAACAGCACGGAGTCCAGCTGCTCGCCGTTGCGCACGGCCAGCAGCAGCGCGTCGGCGCCGGAGACCGTCTCGCGGGCGTTTTCGAAGGTGCTGATTCCGGCCTTGCGGGCCAGTTCCATGCGCTCGGCCGAGATGTCGAAGCCGTGCACGGTCAGTTCGGTGGCCAGACGGGTGGCCATCGGAAGGCCCATGGCGCCTAGGCCGAGGACTGCAACAGTGGTGGTGCTCATTGGTGTCTCCAAATCTTGGGGGTGGTGCTAGAAGGTGATGCTCAGGGTGCGGGTGACCTTGGTCAGCGAGCTGTCATCTCCGACATTTCCGGCGAAGACGATGTAGGGGATGCCAGCTGCCGGGCCGTCCACCGATTCCCAGAGCGAGACGATGCCCGGCAGCATCGGTCCGCGTACGATCGCGTGGCGGATCTCCAGGCCGTGGGCGGCGACATCCGAGGAGGTGATCCCGCCCTTGGCGATGACGAAGCGCGGGGGAGTGCTGTGCAGGATCCGGTTGACCACGCTGACCACCGCGGCGCTCACGGTGCGCGCGATCTCCAGGGATTCGGCCGCGTCGGCGGTCTTCACCAGTGTCCGCGAGGTGTGCACGATGACGTCCTGGGTAGCCAGGGCGGTGCCGATCTCGGCGGCCTTGGCCGCGAGGTAGCTTTCGCTCTGCTCCGAGAGGATGGTGGGCACCTCCAGTTCGATCACGGCGGCGTTCGCATGCTGTGCGGTCAGATCCGCCAGCTGGCGGGTGGTCACGCCCACGTGGGAGCCGACGACGATCAGCCCGCCCGCGGTGCGCATCCCGGCGTCATTCCCGGCAAAGATCTCTTCGGCGGTCAGCGGCTGGCGCACGTCCTGGCCGATGCGGGCGCGGACGAAGGGCGGGCCAACGCGGTAGAGCACCCGGGTGCCGGCCGCCTCGGCCAGTTCCAGGCCTGCGGCCAGCGCGCGCAGGTCATTTTCGGTGACGATATCGGCGGTGGCCACCTGCGCGTTTTTCGTCTGTGCCAGCTTGTCCGCGATGCCCTGGGCGCCGGAGCGGATGGTGTCCAGATCCAAGACCAGGACCTCCTCGGCCGCCACGCGGCCGCCGGTCTTTTCGGCCACGTAGTCGGGCAGGTAGCTGGTGCTGAAGCCGAAGGTGGCATCCTTGGCGAATTCGGTGGCGCTGACTTTCGCCAGCTCTCCATCGCCGGTGCGCATATAGTGCTCGCCGCCTACGGTGAGCCGTCCGGCGTCGCCGAAGGCCGGGACCATCAGCACCGCGTCCACCGCGTTCTGGGCATCGATGCCCCGGAGCGTGGCGGTGATGGTGTCGGTTTCCAGCGGGAAGTGGCCGCGCAGGGTTGAATCACTGCGGCTGACAAAGGCCAGGATGATACCCGCCTCCGCCGCGGCCTGCGAGGCGGCAGCCACGATCTGCTCATTGCGTTCGGCGGCATCCGCCGCGTCGAGGGAACGGGTATTGGTCAGCACATAGACGGCCAGCGCGCGCCCGCCGTCCAGCTGCAGGCCGAAGGCCCAACGGAAGTCCGCGACGTCCCAGCTGGTGAGCACCGGCAGGTTGCTGACCGATTGGGTGCCCGTCGGGTCATCGTCGAGCACCACTGGGACGCGGCCGGTGGCGCGTGCCGCGGCGGCGATCTCAGCAGGTTCGATTTCGCGTTCCGGGAGGTATCCGGCGAGCAATTCGGACTCGAGCATGAACAAGGACTCCTTCGTCTTTGGGCGACCGACTGACTTCATTGGTAAGATGTCAGACATCTGTCATGAGGAATAGTGTTCCACGGAATTCCGCACACCGCAACAGCCGCGGGCACATAGACTGGACAGGTCTGCAAAGGGGCATCGGGCCTCAAGGATGGAGGAACCGTGTCTCGAAAGTCACTGGTCACGCAGGTCGCGGATGGCGTGCTGGATCGGATCATCGGCGGCGAATTAGCCGTTGACGAGCTCATTCCCGGCGAACTGGAGCTCTGCGCGGCGCTCGACGTCAGCCGCATGACCGTGCGCGAAGCGATCAAGATCCTCGCGGCGCAGAACATTATCCGGGTTGAGCGTGGCCGCGGCACCTATGTGAATCCCGTGGGCATGTGGAGCTCGCTGGAAGCGGTGCTCCGGGCAACCACCGAGGGCGTCGGGGCCGCCGCGGCCGCCGTGCAGCTCATTGAACTGCGCCGAATGCTGGAGACCGGAGCCTGCGAGCTGGCGGCCGGCAAGATCAGCGACGCTCAGCTGGCCCGGCTCGATGAACTGGTTGCCGAGATGAAAGCCGCCCACCAGGAAGGCGGCCTGGACCGATTCGTGGAAGCGGACCTCGAATTCCATGACCAGATCCTGCGCGCCTCGGGCAACGTCTTCGTCGCGGCCCTTTTCGAGCCGCTGGGCCGGGTGCTGGCCTCCCGCCGCCGGGAAACCAGCGCCTTTCCGCAGATCCAGGCCCATGCCATCGCGGAACACGAAAAGATCCGCACGGCGCTGGGGCAGCGCGACAGTGCCCGCGCCCGCGAAGCCATGGATGGCCATATGCGCCAGACCCTCGAAGATCTCAATACCTTCGTCCTCCGCCAGCAGGCAGGGAAGGACTAGCCCCCGGGTCCAAATCACTCCGACGGGCGAAACCGTTAATGCCGCAGACATTCAATGCTCTGCTGCGGGGGAGAGTCAACGCGCGTTTCTGCCGATGAATCAATCCACGATTCTCGTAAGAGACCTACTCGGCGGAGGGTTTTTTGCGTTGCTGCTTGGTTTCCGAGCGGCGCGACTTCGTAGCCAGGCGGCGGCGCTGCGATCCCTTGGTCGGCTTCGTTGCGCGTCGTCGGGGGCCGTCGGGAGCCAGCGCCGTACCGACCAGATCGGCGATTTTCTGCTTGGCGATCTCGCGGTTGCGCAGCTGGGAGCGCTGCTCGGAGGCACTGACGGTGAGGACCCCCGTTATGAGCCGAGAATCCAAGCGGTCCAGCAAACGTTCACGCTGGTAGTCGCTGAGCACCCGTGAACCAGCTACGGACCAGGACAGTTCGACGCGGCTATCGGAGGTATTGACATGTTGCCCGCCGGGACCGGAGGAACGCGAGAAGCGCCAACTGAGCTCCGACTCCGGAATGCTCAGTGCGCGCGTGATCTCTATATCCATAGATCAAGCTTCCCATGGGAAGCGAAAGCAGAATCTCTTGGGTTCAAGGCATCCAAACGGGCGTACATTTAAATTGGAGGGTTATCCGTTTTCGATTGGTCGAGGAGATGTTCAGCCATGAGTGCTGAAATGAAGTACAAGATGCCTTTCAACTACGTTCAAGTTGTCATCGCCGGATTTAGCGCCGTGGTCACGAGCGTCTTTGTGTTTTTCATCAGCGGGGTGGCCGGCGGTTCGATGCGTTTCACCGGGGGCATTTTCCCGAACGTTGATTTCTTCGGTATTGTCCGCTTCATCGCGCTGCCATTTCTCATTCTGGGATTCCTGACCTTCCTGATTGGGCGTGCCCGTCCGGGGTTCTGCAAGTTCGCCCAATGGGCCGGCGCCGCGGTGATGGTGGTTTTCATCATCAATCCGATCCTGTTCGCGGCCGATCTGGCCAGCGGTATCGGGTTCTCGCTGATTCTGCTGGTCGTTGCTGCCTCGTGGTACATGGCGGTGGACAATTCGAACAAGGTGGTCAGAAAGTCCAAGCTTGAGCGGCTGCAGGCGAAACAGCTTCGCGTGGCCTGACGGGACGGATGTAGGCTGAGATATGAATCATCGGTAGCCCGGCGTCAGTTGGGCAATGAAGGGAAATTCATGTCGATCGTCGTCATCAATGCGTTGAAGGTACCAAGCGAAGCCGGTCCGGAGCTGGAGAAGCGTTTCGCCGCTCGCAAGCACTCGGTGGATGGTTCACCGGGTTTCGAGGGATTCAAACTTCTGCGCCCGGTGTCCGGCGAGGACCGCTACTTCGTGTTCACCCAGTGGGCTACGCGCGAAGATTTTGAGAACTGGCGCGAGACGCGTGCGGATGCCGCGCACTCCGGTTCGGAGAA
This sequence comes from Glutamicibacter sp. BW80, assembly GCF_002332385.1. Lineage (NCBI taxonomy): Bacteria > Bacillati > Actinomycetota > Actinomycetes > Micrococcales > Micrococcaceae > Glutamicibacter > Glutamicibacter sp. BW80. The sequence continues at coordinate 25,140 of NZ_NRGV01000060.1, forward strand.
GAAGCCTGTCGCATCCGGCGCGGATCTGATGGAATTCGAGATCGTCGAGCTCTGACGCCCAGCGATAACTGCCGGAGGCCTAGCGCCGTCAACGATGGGTCGACCCGCGCAGCGTCTATGAGTCGGTGACGGAGAACTGCACGCGTTGCCAGCCGCTGGCCCCATTTGGCACCGGATCCGCGCGCTCGCTGGTCTGCATTTCTCCGGCGGCATCGTAGGCGCGCACGGTGACCGAGTGGTTGCCCGGGGTTCCGCCCTTCCAGACATAACGCCATTGGCGCCAGGTATCCAGCGTGGCTTCTACGGCAAGTTCGGCTTCCTGCCAGGGCTCGTCGTCAATCTTGACCTCGACCTTCGAGATGCCGGTCGTCTGCGCCCACGCGGTGCCTCCCATCACGACCTCTCCGGGCGGGAGCTGAGTGAAGGAGCGCGGCACGTCCACGCGGGAAGACATCTTGATTGGTCCGCGATCCGACCAGCCGCGGGTGGTCCAGTAGGCTTCCTTGTCGGCAAAACGGGTGACCTCCAGATCCACCACCCACTTGGTCGCCGAGACGTAGCCGTAGAGGCCCGGGACAACCATGCGCACCGGGAAGCCATGCTCCAGCGGCAAGGGCTCATCATTCATGCCGACGGCCAACAGGGCCATGCGGTCATCGGTGAGCACCTCAATTGGCGTCGAAGCGCTGAAGCCATCGCTGGATGTCGAGAGCACCATATCCGCGCCGGCTTGCGGGCCGGCGCGTTCGATGAGGTTGCGCAGCGGATAGCCCAGCCATTTGGCATTGCCCACGAGATCTCCGCCGACCGGGTTCGAGACGCAGGTCAGCGTGAGGTAGCTTTCCACCAGATCCTGGCCCAAGAGCTCGTCAAAGCTCATGGTGAATTCGTTCTCGACCATGCCGTGCACACGCAGCGACCACTCGGCGGGGTCGAGCCGCGGGACCGACAGCGCGGTGTCGATGCGGTAGAAATCCTCGTTGGGCGTGACGAACTTCGGCATTCCTGCAAGGTCGACCTGCGCTCCAGCCGGAACCTTGCCGGCTTTCACCTTGGCCGCCGGCAAACCGAGCGCCAGGCGGGCCGCCTCGGCGGCATTTCGCGTTGCGGATATCGAGGCGCCGACACCCGCGACAACCAGCGCCCCCAGCAAGGAGAGCGAGGAAGCCAGCAGGAACTTCCGCCGGGAGGGGCCGGGGCTGGTTTCCTCCTCGGACGCCGGGGCGAAGCTCGTGGTGGCCAGCCCGGTCAGCCATTTCAGTGTTCCGAGACCCAGCAGCGTACCGACCACCACCGGGACCAGATCCATGGGGCCGGTTGCCGAACGCGTGATGACGGCAGCGCCGATCACCGCAGCCAGGACGAGAATGGCCGCCGCCGCTGCGGCAAAGCTTCGCCGAGCGAGCAGTCCCACCAGCGCCGCGAGTATCGTGGCGACAATTCCGATGGAGATGAACAGGGCGAGCTTGTCGTTGGTCCCGAAGGTCGCAATGGCGAAATCCTTCAGCCACGGCGGGGTGAAGTCGATGAAGGTCGAGCCTAGCGCTACTCCCGGCGCAGAGGAGGTGGCGAAAAATACCGACACCAATTGGGCGACCGCAAAAAGCACCGCTGCGGATACCAAACCCGCAAATCCATAGGCTAAAAGCCCGGACCTTTTCTGTCCTCTTGAATCGTCCATCTCAGACCACCTCAAACGTTGTCATGCCCATGCCCCCACTAGGGTAGGGGGCCGCCTACTGGGTATTCGGAACTGTAGCGCATATGGATTGGCGGATGCGGAAGTTTTTGGAAATTAATTGCTCTGCCGCATTTTCATCTCGCTGTAGGCTTCCAGCGCTTGTTCGCGTGATTCCTTGAGGTCGACCAGTGGTTCCGCGGCCAGCGGCGCGTACCGGGCCACATAGGATCCGCGCGGATCAAATTTCTTGGCTTGCAGTTCGGGATTGAAGACCCGGAAGTACGGGCTGGCATCGGCTCCGCTGCCGGCGACCCACTGCCAGTTTGCGCTATTGCAGGCCACATCCGCGTCGACGAGCGTATCCCAGAACCACTGCTCGCCGACTTTCCAATGGACCGCCAAGTTTTTGACCAGCAGGCTGGCGGTGACCATTCGAACGCGATTGTGCATCCAGCCGGTGCGCCAGAGCTGCGCCATCCCGGCATCCACGAGCCCGAAGCCGGTTTGGCCGCGCTGCCAGCGGGCAACTTTTTCTGCCACCTCGTCGCCGTCTGCGGGCCAGGCCCAAGCGAAATCGTCGAATTCGGACCGCAGGTTTTCGGTGGGAAGCTGCGGGTGGTGGTAGTAGAGATGCCAGCAGAAGTCCCGCCAGGCCACTTGGCGGCGCATGGCAGCCGCTCCCTGAGCGGCACCGGGGGAGTGCACGGCATATTTGCTGAGCTCATCCCAAACCTGGTGGGCGCTGAGATGGCCCCAGCGCAGCGCCGGGGACAGGGCGGAAGTTCCATCGAGGTCCGGGCGGTCGTGATGCTCGGCGTAGTCCTGCGCTATCGAGGAGAGGGTCTCGGCCAAGCGTTCCTGGGCAGCTGGTTCCCCTGGGGTCCAAGTCGCGGCAAGCCCCTCCGACCAATCCGGGGTTGTTGGCAGCAGTTTCCAATTTTTCAGCGATTCGCTGGGCGGGAGCGGAAAGTCCGGGCGCTGCTGCGGCGCCGGCGCGGGCAACGGCGGGCGTAGTTCGTGAGCGCGCAGCGAATTGTAGAAGGGTGTGAAGACCTTGTATCCGGTCCCGTTCTGGGTCAGCAGTTCCCATGGCTCATGCAGCAGTGCGGCGGCGTAGCTGTGCACGGTGATCCCGTCGCCGCGCAATTGGAGCTTGAGTTGTGCGTCCACCGCGCGTTCGGCTTCGCCATAGCGCCTATTCCAGTGCACCGCGTCCAGGTTGCCGTCTTGGCTCAGTTCGGCGAGGATCCTGGCCGCGGGGCCTCGGCGCAAGATCAGCGGGATGCCAAGGTCATCCAGTGAATCGCGCAGGCTGAGCAGTGCCTGATGCAGCCACCAGCGCGCGGCGCCGCCGAGCGGACGGATGCCGGGGGATTGCTCATCGAGGATGTAGAGGGCAACAGTGTCTCCTGCGTCCCGCGCCGCGTGAAGCGCCGGATGGTCCACGGTGCGTAAATCATCGCGGAACAAGACCAGTTGAAGTGCCTGTTGCGGTTGGCTCATGGATTCTTCCTCATGAACAAAGCTTAGTGTATATCTAGCTAGGCTAACTAAATAACGCCGATGGAGGTCAACCGCACTGTCATCTCTAGCCGGCGAGCACCATCACCGGATCGGTGGTCGGGGCTTGTGAGCCACCTGCAGGTTCAACCGTCAAGGCTATGGCCGTGCCCTCGGGCATGACGGGGAATTGCGCGGTCCAATTGCCATGGGGCATCACGTCGGCGGGAACCGGGGACTCGCCGGCGGCTATGGTCCACAACTGGTAATCGTGCTGATCGTCGATTGCTGGCAGATCCTGTCCCAGGACAACCGACCCTGTCGAGGAGGCCAGCAGCATCATCTTGCCCTGCCCTTCTGCCATTTCCGAGCTGATGACCTTCACCTGCTGGCCGTCGAGGATGGAAAGCAATTCGTTGCGCTGGGTCTCGGCGGTGGTGGCCCGCTCGTGCTGGTTCACCGCAATGGTTGTCGGCACCGCGATCAGCACCACTGCCGCCGCCGCGGCGGCGAGCCAGCCGAAACGAGGGGCGCGGCGCTGCTTCTGCTCGCGCCGCTCGCTGAGCGAAATCGGTGCCTGGTCGGCTTGGGCCGGCAACGCGGCGAAGATCTTGTCGCGCAACTCCGCCGGCGGCTCGACCGAGGCCGCCTGGTCGATCTGCGCGATCGTTTCGCGGTAGCCGCGAAGCCAGTTGGCGGCTTCCTGGTTGGAACTGGCCAGTTCCTCGGCCTGTTGGCGTTCTTCGGGGGAGTCGAGGGCTTCCAGCGCCAACCCGGTCAGCAGCTCATGCTCGTGGGCGCTCAATGAGCCGTCAGTTTCCTTGTAATTCATTTAGGCCACCTCCAAACATGTTTTCAAGCGCTGCAGGGCGCTGCGGATTCTTGATTTCACCGTAGCCAGCGGCATCTCCCGGCTTTCGGCCACCTGGGCGTAGGTCCGCCCGCCGTAGTAGGTGTCCAAAACCGTCTGCTTTTCCTTAACGGTCAAGGTGTCCAAGCAATGGCGCACCCGCTGCGAATCGACCTGTTCCATGAGGAACTCATCGATTTCGGGGACTTCCCGCTCGACGGTGAAGCTGCGGTCCTCGCGCTGGGTTCGCGCTTCCTCGGAACGAATCCGGTCGATCGCCCGGCGGCGGGCGATCGTCGAAGCCCAGGCATAGATGGTGCCGGAACCTGCGCGATAGCCTTGGGCGTTGTTCCAAATCTCGAGCATGACCTCTTGGGTCACCTCCGAGGCTTGGGCCGAATTGCGTATCAGCCGCACCGAGATTCCATAGACGATCGGAGACAGCTCTGCGTACAGCGAATCGAACGCCTGATGCTCGCCGTCGGCGACCCGCTGGCAAACATCGGTCCAATACTCGGCGGAACGGTCGCCAACCGGAGGCCTTGTGCCAGCCGCGCTCCGTGGTGATTCCATGGAGTCGAGCCTAGCACCGGGACTCGCATACAGGCGTACCAAATTACCTCTGTTCGTAGTTCATGCCCCGGACGGCCATCCCGAGTTCTGCCCATTAAACGTCTAGTGGCCGGTGTTTGAAGAGTGAACCACCAAACACCGACCAGCTAAACGCCTGGAGAATTGCTGCTACCGGCCGAGGTTACTTCTTTGCCGGTGGCATCAGCACTTCGTCGACCAGGTAGACGGTCGCATTGGCGGTCTGCACGCCACCGCAGATGACCGAAGCACCATTGACTTCGAGCTCGTCGCCGCTGCCGGTGACCTCGAGATCCTGGCCTGCAACGGTGGTGTAGGAGCCCGAAAGATCCGAAGGAACAATCTGGCCGGGGACCACATGGTAGGTCAAGATGCCGCTGAGCGTATCTGCGTCCTCAACTACCGCGTTGAGGTCCTTTTCCGGGATTGCTGCGAAAGCGTCGTCAACCGGGGCGAAGACCGTGAACTCGTCACCATTGAGGGTGTCCACGAGATCTACATCAGGGTTCAACTCTCCCGACACGGCGGCGGTCAGGGTCTTCAGCAGCGGGTTGTTCGAGGCTGCCACCGCTACCGGGTCCTTGGCCATGCCTGCGACCGATCCGTCGCCGCTTGGAACTGCCTCGGCGTAGGCGGCGCAACCGGAACCAACGAGATTCGCTGCGGGATCCATTTCCGCGTCACCCATGGCAGATTCGCTGGCCATGGCCGAGCTGCTTGGTGCGGCCATGGAGCTGGAGGCCGAAGGCTCGGCGGTTTCTGATCCGGTCGAGCAGGCGGTGAGCCCCATCGCGGCCACTGCCATCAATCCGAGAGCGCCGGCGAAATTGCGATTCATGCGTTTCATGTCTATCTCCTTGCCTTACGACGACTACTCTCGCCGTACTTCCCCGACCCTGTCGGTGCGGGCTGTCATGAAGCATTCGGAGCCGGATGGGGAAAGGATTGAAAATTCTCGAAAAATATTAAAACTCGGGATTTCGGCCTGGATTAGCGCTCGCCATGAGTGCGCGAAAGCGGCTGGCACCACCCTTGGTCTTGGACCTAGTGCTTTGTCCGGGATGAGAGCTGCCGCTGGGTCATGGCTCTGCTGGCTTGCGTGGACCGTTCGCTGGCATCAATAGGCAGTTCAGCCCGTTGGCATCTAGTCCCGTGGGTGGAGCCACTAATGCCGAGATCTCCCTTTGCCGGGCGAGGCGAAGCCGACTATCTGGCTTGTACCGTAGATATGGTGGCGACACCTAGCAAAGTACGCATGAACGAAGGAAAAGAATGAAAATTTCCCAGAACACGAAGACGAAACGAATCTCGAAAATTCTCGGGGCATGTTCATTGCTTGTTGTCTTGGGTCTATCGGCCACCGCCTGCGGCATGGTTGAGTCCTTCGGCAGACAGACCGCGGATGCCTGGAGCGTCACCTACGAAGTGTCGGTGACCGGGGGAACCGTCAATGGCATTGATGACGTGAAGTACCTGGAGGCACCGACTCGAGGCGAAGTTTCCAGTGAGACCGCGGTTGGCGAGGTGGCGACAACAAATGATCCGGCAAAAAAGCGGAGCGCCACATGGCAGGAAACGGTCATGGTGACGGCCGAAGAAGAAGCCGGAGTCTCAGCCGCCCCACGTGCCGGAGCCACAGCCACCTGCCGAGTCCTGCTCGATGGCGTCAAGGAAATCGCGGCGGTCACCGGGGAGCCCGGAAAGCCGGTGGAATGTGCGGTTAGCACGCCGGCCTTCGCCAAAAAATAGCAGGACCGCACCAGCCATTGGCACCGATCCGCCGAAGATGGCCGCCGCCCGAAGATCCCAGCCGCAGGGCGCGCAAGTCGTGCAGTTCTAGAATAGGAAGAGACCAAGGTCAACTACTTCCAAAACGTTGCACTGGCGCCATATCGCACACGAAACCTGAAAGTAGGACCCGGACGATGAATGAACCCTCGGGAGCCGGTGAAACGGACCAAAGCGCCGGCCCCGCAACGCGTGGTTCGGACCGGTCCGGGCAAGGCCGCGGACGGTTGGCTGCGCCTTCGGCTCTTGGGCTCATCTCCCATGGGCTGCGCCTGGGGCATGCGCACACTCTGCGGTATCTCGCCGTCATCGTCACCCTGCAGCTGGTCAACGCACTGGCCGTGATCCCCGGGGTCAAGGCGCTGTTTTCCCTGGCGTTGGAATCCTGCGGGCTGACGAACCTCACCGATCGCAATTTGCCGGTGATGCTTGCGGACCCGAGCGCCGTCTTATTGCTCCTTTTGATCGCCGTCCTGGTGCTGCTTGCGATGGGCCTGCAGTTCTCTGCCCTCATCGTCATGGTCAATCGACAGCAAGCCGGCCTGCCGCCAACCATGCGCGGCATAGCCAGCGAGACCTGCAGCGCCTTGGGCCGCTTTGCCCGGTACCCCTCGCCGCTGCTCATGGCCTACCTATTCGTGGTGCTTCCGCTCGGTGGGCTCGGCCTGTCTTCCGTGCTCATCCAAGGCATCGATATCCCGCCGTTCATCACCCGGGAGTACCTGAAGACACCACTGAGCGGCAGCTTGTACGCCGCCATCATCGGCGCAGTGATCTACCTCAATCTGCGCCTGATGCTGACGCTGCCAATGTTCGTGGTGGGCCGGCGACGGCCCTATCGTGCGATCGTCGAGAGCCTGCGTGCCACCCGGCGGACTTTCTGGCGCTCCGCGGCGCTGCTGGGTGTTCCGGTGCTGGCTTCCGCCCTGTTGATGTCATTTATCGTCGAGTTCCTGGTGTGGGGCTCGGCCGCCGCTGGCGGATTCCTGGAGCCCGAAGGGGCGGCCTGGGCCGCTTCGCTCGGCATCGGTGTTGGCCAGGGCCTGGGATTCCTGGTCATTGGCGCGACGACCGTGGTGATCATCCAGGTGCTCGTGGCAGCTACCCGGTCCCGGCTCGGGCTGCCAGATAATTTGGCCAGCTTGCGGGAACCGGCGCCCGCCATTGGGTCAAGGCTGCTCCGTGCGATGGGAGCCGCGGCTGCCTGCGCACTGGTGCTGGCCGGAAGCGTGAATGCGGCCCCGGTTATGGCCGGCACCTTTTCGCGTGCCGCCGACACCGCCATTCTGGCGCACCGTGGATTCTCCGGCGGCGGAGTGGAAAACACCATCGGCGGGTTGGAAGCCGCCGCAAAGCTGCAGCCGGACTACGTCGAGGCAGATTTCCAGGAGACCAAAGACGGCCACTTCGTGGCCAGCCACGATACCAATCTGCTGGTTGTCGCCGGACGCAACGAGAACATCTATGACATGAGCGTTGCCGAGGTCACCGCCGTGACCCAATCCGTGGGAGGGTTCACCGGCAAGATTCCCACCATGACCGAGTACCTGAACCGGGCGGAGGAACTGGAGATCCCGCTGCTGGTTGAACTCAAGGTGACCGGGCATGAGTCCGCCGGCTACCTGGATCGTTTCCTCGCCGAGGTGGATGCAACGGGGAGTGCCGAGGCGAATATCTATCACTCGCTGGATCCAGAAGCCGTGCGCGAGATCAAGCAGCGCCGCCCGGAGCTGCAGGTGGGGCTGACGATTGCCATGAGCATCGGAGCCATACCCGACGTCGCAGCCGACTTCATCGTCGTGGAACAGGCCTCCTTCAATCCAGCGGTGCTGCGCGCGGCTCAAGCCGAAGGCAAACCGGTCTTTGTCTGGACGGTTAATGACGAGGCGACCATTCGCGAACTATTGAGCCTCGGAGTGGACGGCATCGTGACCGACAGCGTAGATATTGCCTTGCACGACAGGGAACTGGTCTCCAGCAGCCCGCGCTCCGCCTACCGGGTGGGGGTAGCCCTGGCCCACCTGGATCTGTTCCGGTAGCCAGAACCCCCACCGGGCCAACCCGGGTGGGCCTGCCCGGCCAACGGCGTATCAGACGCGGATCGCGTCGACGATGCGTACACGGGCGGCCACCAGGGCGGGCAGGACGCCGGTCAACGCGCCGACGGCAATGGACACGCCCATGCCCAGCAGCGCGGCCTGCACCGGGAACCCGGGCATCTCATCCAGCCCGGTGGCCATCACGGCATTGATCAGCTTCGGGTTTGAGACCAGGGCCACGGAGATCAGCACCCCGAGCCCGCCGGCCACGGCGGTGGCCACCACGCTTTCCATCATCACCGAGAAGAACACCCGACCGGTGGTGGCGCCGAAGCTGCGCCGGATCCCGACCTCGCGGATCCGCTGCTTCATCGTCACCATGGCCACGTTGAGCAGGCTCAGCGAACCCAGCAGCAAAATGATGCCGGCGATCGAGCTGACCACCAGGGCGAACTGCTTCAGGGACTCGTCGTTGCCCCAGGCCAAATAGTCCTGGCGCTGGGAATCGACGACGTAGCCGGGAAGTTCCGCCTGCATCTGCCGGGCGAAATGACTGGCCAGTTCCTCGGAGCCCTCGATGGGCACCCACATGGCATAGCTGACATCGCTGAGCGGGGCGGCGGCCGCGAACCAGTGCTCGTAGGTCTCGGGCAGCATCCACATTTGCCCCATCGATCCGTAGCCCCGTGTGGAGGTGGCGCCGATGACGGTGACCGAAACGTCGCCGCCGAGGCCGCGCAGCTCGATGGTCGCCGGCAGCGTGCCCTCTTCCATGCCCAGCGCGCTGAGCGTGGTCTTGTCCACGACCACCGCGGGGGAGAGGTTCTGCGCGTCGGCGTCCTCCAGCCAGCGTCCGTGCTGGGCGAAGATCCGGTGCATCGGGCCATAGTCCGGGTCGACCACCTGCATCTCGGTATCCACCGACAGGCCCTGGCGGACCGCCTGCGTCCCGAAGGTGCGGCCGATCAGCGAGGTGTACTCGATCTTGAAGCGCTCGCTGGTTTTCTCGAAGGCCGCGGTGATCTCAGCGGAGCTCTGCGGCGGTCCTTGGCTGGCGGGGTCCATGGCGTAGGTGCTGATCATCGCCGGACGCCCGTTGCGCTCGAGCTGTTCGGTCATCAGCTGCTGGGCCATTTGCGCTCCGGCCACCGCGGTGGTCAGCGAGGCCACCGCGATGGTCACCCCGATCAGCGAGAGCAGCACCCGCAGCCGGTGGATGCGCAGCTCCTGCCAGGCCTCGAGCAAGGCGGCGATGAATCCGGTGAAGATGCGGGCCAGGGTGTTCATCGCGCGGCCTCCTGGCTCAGCGGATGCAGCCGTCCGCCGTCGAGGCTCAAGCGCTCGCGGGCCAGCGCCGCAACATTGGAATCGTGGGTGATGGTGATCAGCGCGGCGCCGGATTCGACGGTGGCCGCATCCAATAGCTCCATCACCGCGCGGCCGGTGGCCACGTCCAGCGCGCCGGTGGGCTCATCGGCGAGCACCACGCGCGGGCGGCGGACCAGGGCGCGGGCGATGGCCACGCGCTGCTGCTCGCCGCCGGACAGGGTCTGCGGCATGGAATCGAGCCGGGCGCCAAGCCCCACCCGGTCCAGCGACTCGGCGGCCAGCCTGCGGCGTTGCCAGAAGTCGCGGCCGCTGGAGTACATCAGCGGCGCCATCACATTCTCCAGCGCGGTGCGTCCGGGCAGCAGGTTGAACTGCTGGAAGACAAAACCCAGGTCCCGGCCGCGGGCCGCGGCCGCCTGCCGGGCGCTGAGCTTCGTGGCGTCCTTTCCCCGCCAGGCCAGGGCGCCGGAGGTCGGCCGGTCCAGCAGTCCGAGGATGTTCAGCAGCGTGGACTTCCCGGTGCCCGAGCGCCCGACGATGGCGATATGGTCGCCCTCGGTGACGGTCAGGTCGATACCGGACAAAATGCGCAGTTCGCTGTCATCGGGCAGCCGGACGCTGCGGGTGACGTTCTCAAGCTTCAGCAGCTGAGCAGAACTCATCAGGGGTACATCTCCATTCCCGGGCCTTCAGCCGGCTCGGGAGCGGAGCCCGGAACGTAGCGCAGCACCTCGGCTCCGGCCTCCAGTCCGGAAGCCACCTCGACGACCTTGCCGTCGGTGACCCCTAGCTGCACCTCGGTGCGGATCTCCTTGCCGTTCTCGTCGAGCAGCCACACGGCGCCGCTGCCGACCAGCCCGCGGACCGCGGTGACCGGTACGGTCAGCACCTCTTCGGCGGTTCCGGCCTCGATGTCCATGGCCATGGACAGCCCATCGAAAACGACGGTGTCCGCCGGAACGTCACAGGAAATTTCGCTGCCCGAGGCACTGGAGCCCTGCCCTTCGGCGGATATCGAGCCCATCCCCGGGTCCAGCTCCTGCTCCGGTGAATCGGCGTCCACCGTGGCCGAGGCGGTATCGCCCACGCTCAGATCCTTGCAGGTGAAGGGCTCGGGCCCGCCCTCGATGGTGATCGTGGCTTCGAGAGTTCCATCCATGAGCCGGTAGCGGTCCAGCGGGCTGATCGCCCCGACCGCCTTGAAGTTCTGCGGTTGCACCTTGGCCAGGTCGGCGCCCTTGGTGACCTCGTCGTCGAGCTCGATGGCAAATTTGCCGACCTTGCCGGTGGCCGGGGCGTACACGTCGTGGTAAGTCACCACGGGCTCGGCGGCCTGCACCGGTTCCTCCCCGGCGGAGGATTCTTGATCGGACTCGGTGGTCTCGGCGGCTTCGGGTTGGGTTTCGGCGCGGATCTGGAAGATCCGGTCGCCCTTGCTCACGTGGTCACCGGGTTTCACGAAGGCCCAGTTCACTACGCCGTCGAGCGGGGCGTTCAGCGGCTGCGCCGCATCGAGCTTGATGCTCCCGGAAATCGACAGGGTGTTCTCCACGGTGCCCGTTTCCACCATGATTGTTTCGGCCGGCACCTCGCCGGTGGGATATAGCTGGTCCTCGGCGGCCGAGCTGCTGCCGGTGAAGGCGAGCTTGACCAGGCTGACGGCGACGAGGGCGCCGATCAGCAGCCAGGCGGAAGGAAGGATGAAGCGGCGGAATACGCGGCGTTGGCTCATGCAGTTACTCTGTTCACCATTCAATGAATAGCAAAGCGTCCAGCAAATACCAAGCTTATTTGGGCAATAATCCCATCTTTAACCGAAAATGTTGGTTTTTTACCGTACAGGTCAGCTACGACCTGCTTCTGGAGTAAAAGTTCTGTGCCGAGCTGCTCCTGGTCTCGCTGATGCTGGTGGCCGCCGTCTTCGAATTGGATGCGGCCCTTGGCATGTTCGCCGCCGGGATCCTGGCCAACGCGGTGCTCAAGGAGGTGAAGGCCGAGTATGCCGCCGAGGTGATGGACAAGGTGGAAATCGTGGGATTCAGCTTTCTGATCTCGGTATTCTCCGTGACCAGCGGCGTGAATTTCAACCTCGCGCCGCTCAGAACGCTGAGGCCCGCGGCCGCCCGCGGGATTCTCTCCGAGGTGACCGCTTCCGTGAGGGTCACCGGCGCGCTGACGGTCTTGATCTTTCCAGCGGCCGCCAAGCGGCTGGGGCGCTGACCGGGTGATTTGCCCAGGACCTTCAAGACTTCGAGCAATCGCGCACCGCACGCGTACCCGATTCGACGTAAGGTAGTTGCACCAGCGCGAAGTAATGAGTTTCGAGCATTGAGCAGTATGATGCTTGACTTGTGTTTTTAGCCTGTCCAACATTCAGCCAAGATTTGAGGAGCACCCGTGCGCCCCAGCCTCCCCCGCCGGTCGGCATCTGCCCGTTCACCCAAGCTCATAGTCGCCGCAAGCCTGGCTGCGACACTATTGCTGGCCGGATGCGGGTCGGACTACCCGTTGGGCGAAGCGCAGCGGAATGCCGCGGAGGGCAATACCTCGAATCTTGAAGGCACGCTGACCGGAGGCGGATCCACGGCGCAGAACTCCGCCATGAATGCCTGGACCACCGAATTCGCCACGCTGCACCCCAAGGTCCAGGTGCAGTACGCCTCGGTGGGCTCCGGCGCCGGGCGCGCCGGGCTGTTGGCCGGCGGCACCGAATTCGCCGGATCCGATGCGTACCTCAAGGAAGAAGAGATCCAGCGCTCGATCGAAACCTGCGGCCCGCAGGGCGCGATCAACATCCCCGCCTACATCTCCCCGATCACCATCGCCTTCAACCTGCCCGGGATCAGCGAGCTGAATATGGACGCAGAGACCATCGCCAGGATCTTCTCCGGCGAGATCCGCTCCTGGCAGGATCCCGCCATCACCGCGCTGAATCCGGGGGTGGAACTGCCCGATGTTCCGCTCACCGGGGTGGCCCGTGCCGATGACTCGGGAACCACCGAGAACTTCACGGAGTACCTGCACAGCGTTGCCCCCGAAGCCTGGGCCCATGAGCCCGATGGCGGCTGGCCGGATGCGACCGGCCTGGAAAAGGCCCAGGGCAACGCCGGCGTGGTGACCACGGTGACCCGTGCGGTGGGCGCGGTGACCTATGCCGATGACTCCCTGGTCGATGAGAACCTGGGCAAGGTGAAGCTGAAGGTCGGCGGCGAATTCGTGGCCGTCAGCGGCGAGGCCGCGGCCCTGGCCGTAGCCGAATCCGAACGCGCCGAAGGCCGCAAGGAGCACGACATCGCGCTGGAGCTGGACCGGAAAACCACCGCCGAGGGCGCCTACCCGCTGGTGCTGGTCTCCTATCTGCTGTTCTGCAGCAGCTATGCTGATGCGCAGACCGTGGAACTGGCCAAGACCTTCGGCCAATACGTGGTCAGCGACGAGGGCCAGAAGGTGTCCGCCGACTCGGCCAAGAGTGCCCCGATGCCCGAGCAGCTGGCCGAAGAAGCCCGCACCGCCATCGACTCGATCACCGCCGGCTCCTAGCCGCGGCGGCCTCGCTTACCCCGGGGCCGGCAGCGCGCGGGAATCGGCAACGCCGGGCCGGTGATCCTGCGGTGCCGTGCCGCCGGCACACGAGCGGACTGGAGCCGTTCCACCCCGAAGCACGCTGGCTTCCCGGGCGCCAGCGTGCTGTTGCAGCCCTTGTAGGACTATAAATACAAGCCTAATATCGGGGCTAGGGAGTCGTTCCAAGTCCGGCGCCGAGCGCCCGGATATGTGCAGGAAAATGCTCCCAGACACTCGCTATATCGAGGAGGAGCAATGACTGCAGCAGCTTCCGCATCGGGGCGTATGACGCCGGAGCAGAAAAGGGTCGCCGGTGCGACAATGGTGGGAACCACCGTGGAGTGGTACGACTACTTCATCTATGCCAATGCCGCGGCGCTGGTGTTGGCTCCGCAGTTCTTCACGCCGGCCGAAGGGTCGCTCGGTTCGATCATCGCCTTCGCCACCGTCGGCATCAGCTTCCTCTTCCGCCCCTTGGGGGCCGTGGTCATGGGCCGGGTTGGCGACCGCTATGGCCGCCGCGCGGTGCTGATCACCACGCTGATCATGATGGGCGTGGGCACCACGCTCGTTGGCCTGCTGCCAACCTACGCAACCATTGGCGTCTGGGCCCCGATTCTCTTGATCTTCCTGCGCATCGTCCAGGGCTTCTCCGCCGGCGGCGAGTGGGGCGGGGCCGCGCTCATGGCAGTGGAGCACGCCCCGGACAATGCCCGCGGAAAGTTCGGCGCCTTCCCGCAGCTTGGCGTTCCGGCGGGCATGCTGCTGGCCTCGGCGGTCAGCGCGATTATCGCCGCGGTGCTCTCCGCGGAGCAGTTCATGGCCTGGGGCTGGCGCATTCCCTTCCTGCTCAGCTTCGTGCTGATCCTCATCGGCCACTACATCCGCGTGAAAGTCCAGGAGTCCCCGGTCTTCCACGAGCTGGAGAAGACCAAGCAGACCGAGACCGCCCCGCTGTCCACGCTGTTTCGCAAGCACCCGAAGAAGGTCATCCAGGCGACCCTGGTGTTCATGGGCAACAACACCGCAGGCTACATGCTCACCGGCGGTTTCATTCTCGGCTATGCGACAAACAAGCTGGAACTGAACGCCGGAGACATCCTCAATATCATCACCATCGGTTCGGTGGCCTGGCTGATTTCCACCTGGTTCGGCGGCGTGCTTTCGGACAAAATCGGGCGCAAGAAGATGTTCATCATCGGCTGGGTGCTGTTGCTTGCCTGGCTCTTCCCGCTGTTCTTGCTCATCGAAACCGCGAACCTGGCTTGGGTCACCGTGTCCTTGGTGGTCTTCGGCGCCTTCATGGGCTTCTCCTACGGGCCGCTGCCGGCGCTCTACGCCGAGCTCTTCCCGGCGCGCATTCGACTTAGCGGCGCCTCGATCAGCTATGCGCTGGGTTCGGTGGTCGGCGGCGCGTTCGCGCCGACCATTGCCGCCGCGCTGGTGGGCAAGTTCGATACCACCGTGGCGGTATCCACGTACCTGTTCATTTGGGTGGCCACCTCGCTGCTCGCGACCCTGACGCTGAAGGACCGCACCGGAGCGGACCTGTATCCCCAGGATGGGGACACCGAGAACGTTGATCTTGGAAAGCGGAATGAGACCGGCCCGGAAAACCTCTGAGCTGAAAGCGGTCCCTATTCTCGGGTGAAAGTATCCGCGGCCGCGCCGTCGGTGGCCGGATCTTCCAGATCCGCTCCGCCGATGGCTTGCTCTTGCCACTGGGTCGCGCGCCAATTTCCGGGGGAGCCCTCGAGGATGATGGCCCCGGTGTTGGATACCGAATGCTCCGCGGAGAACGCGGCGTCCAGGTTCTCGCACCGGGCTGCGGCCCAGACGCGGATGATGGCCCCATGGGTGAAGAGCGCCGCGGTCTGCACACCGGAGGCTGCCGCCTCGGCCACGGCTTCATCGAAGCGTGCCAATTCGGATGCGCCGTCCGGACCGCCGCCGGGCATCGGGGTTTCCAGCTGTCCGTCGGCCCATCCGAGGGCGACGGACAGGTAGGTCTGGACGGACTGCGGGTCGTTGGCCATCTCCAGCGCGCCGGCGGAGATCTCACGCAATCCGCTGCGCACGGCGACCTCCAGTCCCAGGGCGTCGGCCAGCGGAGCCGCAGTTTGCTGGGTGCGCACCAGGTTCGAGGCGTAAATGGCCTCGATGCCGGTTTCGCCAAGCAGGGCCACCAGGGCTTCGGCCTGCTGCTGCCCGAGCTCGGTCAGCGGCGCTCCCGGTTCCGCCGTGTCGAGGTGGTGCCCGACGTTCGAAGGTGTTTGTCCGTGGCGAATGAGGAAAAGGCGCATGGGATCATTGTGCCCATTGCGGCGATGCCTTGGGTAGTGCGCCACGCGTTGAAGGCTCTTGGGCGTCATAGCGGCGGTGCTCATTTATGGCGGCGGCTGGTGGGTATCCTAGGCGTGCTGGATCGAGTTCAGCGGCGAGTTCTTGGGCAGCAGAACCATGACCATCGCCAAGCCCAGCGTCCCGAAGAACGCGCTCACCCACCAGGTGGAATTCCATCCGCCGGTGAGGACCACCAGCCAGGCGACGAGCATCGGCCCGGTGAAGTTTCCGATATTGAATATCTGTTGCATGAGGCCCATGGCGGCCGGGGCCGAGCCGCCCTCCGGTGCCAGATCAACCGCCAAGCGCGTCATCGTGGCCGGAACGGCGGCACCGCAGAGCGAGAACAGCCCCACGCAGAGCACCTGAACGAGCACCAGCGATGCCGGGTAGTCGATCGCGAAGGTCAATAGGGCCATCACGGCCATGACCGCAAAGGAGGCCAGCAGCATTTTCTTGCCGGCGATTCCGCGGTGCAGCAGCAGCCCGGTGATAATCGCTCCGAGCGCGTTCAGCCCGCCGACTACCGCCGAGAATAACCCGCCGAGGATTGGCGACAGTCCGTCTTCACGGAAAATGGTGGGCAAGAATCCGACGATTGCCATCCACTGCACGGTGTAGCAGCCGAAGATGATGCCGCTGATCCAGATGCGGCCGGAAGCTGCGGTCACCACGATTTTCCTCAAGGCTTCCTTGGCGCTGGTGCCTCCGCCCGGGGCAGAGGCGGAGACGAACTTGAGAATCAGCAGGATCGGGAGCACGGTCAGCACCGCAAGAATGAACCACCAGCTCTGCCAGGAGATGAAGCGCAGGGCAACCGCTGTGCCTAAGACGCCGAAGAAGGTGGCGATACCCATGAAGGCGGCCCACCAGCCCACCGCCAAATTCATGCGTTGCAGCGGCGCATGGGCGCGCACCAGGCCGGGGCCCATCACGCTGCACATGATCACCCCGGCCCCCTCGATAATTCGCGTGCCCAGCAGCATCCCGGCGTTGGGGGAGAAGGAGCCCATTGCCGAGCCGAGAATGAGCAGGAGCAGGCCGAGGATCATGATTTTTCGCTGAGAATAGATTTCGGCGAGTAGCGACATGGCCAAGCCGCCGAGCATGCCGGCGACCTGGACCACCCCCAGCAGCACGCCGGAGAGGATCAACGAGATATGCAGCTCCTCTTGCAGCACCGGAAGCGCCGAAGGGAGCTTCCAGATATGCAAGGCCGCCATAATGCCCGCAAAGACCGTTGTTATCCAGGCCGCATCCGTGCGCTGATGCGCGATAGCCGGGGTGGGTCCTGTCGCCATGCCACGTCCTTCCACGCTGGATCACGCGCAAAAAGTTCCGTGATCCGAGACATACGCATGGATTCTTTCATGCTCCGCCGCATCAGGCGCCTTTGTAACGCTTGATGTTGCACCGTGCACGGCCAGGCGGGGCCGGATTGCGCCATTACGCGCCTGCCTGGTGGCCGTCGGGAGTGTGCGGCGGCCTGTGGTGAGCCAAATGAATTCGTCATTGACCGGCAACCTGGGATATTGACAATCATCGATGTATTGCCGAAGATTAGATATCGATAGTCATCGATGTCTAGCGACGTACGTGTTGATGGTTAAGCGAGATGGACCATGCTCTTCCAGAGCTGACGAGTTTGCCGTGGGTGTTTTTTATGCCGCCGGTGTCAAAAACGCCTTGGATAAATCACCGATCTTCACAAAGTTGCTGCGTAGCGATGAGTTGCCAGCTGAGAAAAAGGAATAGGGCAGTTCACATGACTTGGACACCGAACGACACCGATCCCACCAAGGACACCCACGTATTGGGCCGGATGTCCGAGCATTTAGCCGAACGCTACGCGGGCACGTTCACTCCCGAGATGATAGAACGCTATGTCTTCGAGTCGTATGCCACCTTGGGGCGTACCGCACGTGTGCGGACCTACCTGGCGGCCATTGCCACCCGCTTCGCCGATGACAGACTGCGCGCGCTCGCTCAATCCATGGGCAGCATTGCCAAGGACAATCCACAGGTATTATTCGTTTGCGTGCAAAATGCCGGGCGTTCGCAGATGGCCGCCGCATTGCTCGCGGAAGTATCCGGCGGGCGGGTGGAGGTCCGCTCCGCGGGCTCGTTGCCCGCCGGAGAGATTCAGCCATTGGCGGTGGAGCTGCTCAAGGAACACAATATTAGCTTGGAAGATGCGTTCCCCAAGCCGCTCACCGATGACGTGGTGCGAGCCGCCGACTATGTCATCACGATGGGGTGCGGTGACACCTGTCCCATCTATCCAGGCAAGCAATACCTGGACTGGGACGTCGCCGATCCGCAGGATATGACGCTTGACGAGGCGAGGGGAATCTACGCCGACATTGAGCATCGCGTGACCGAGCTCTGGGAACGCATCCAATCCTCCTAAGCAGCCGGACCGTCGCGGCCGCGTCGCGCTATGCTCCCGAAATGCCTGCCGGTGCAGGTTCCGCGGTCTTGGCCTCGGCACGGGCCGGCTTTTGCAGTGCGCGCCGCATCCCGGCCACGGCCACCGCGCATACCGAGGTCAGCACCAGGGCAATCGCCGGGGTGAGCGTGGTCCACGGGGCGCGCTCCACGTAGCCGATGCCTTCGGCGAGCAGCAGGCCCCACTCCGGCATGGGCGGCTGCGCGCCGAGACCCAGGAAGCCGAGCGCGGCAAGCGCTAGGGCAACGCCCGGAAGGCGCAGCATGCCGTGGCGCAGCAGCGCCGGAAGCGTTGCGGGAAGAATATGCCGGGTGAAGATCTCGAAGCGTGACATCCCGGCCAGCGGAAGCCAGCGGATGTGGCCCATGGCCCGCGCCTCGTCGATCAGCGAGGCGGCATGCGCGGTCAGCGGCGGCCAGGTAACCCACAGCACCGCAAGCGCGGCTCCGCCGACGGAGGGGCCCATCAGCGCCGCAATGATCACCCCGGCAAGAATCGGCGGCGTGGCATTGGCGATTTCTGCCGGGCCGCGGGAGATGTCGCCGAGCACCGCCAGCAGCAGGCCGATGATGATGGCGCACAAGACGATCAATACCGCGGGGGTGATCGTCCCGAGCGTTCCGTGGGCAACCCGCGCAAGCAGATCGCGTCCGCTGGAATCCGCGCCGAAGGGCAAGGAGAGGCTCGGCGCGGCCAGCCGCTGGTGCTCGATCGCATAGGGGTCCCGGGGCAGGCCGAAGGCGAGGATCGCCAGCAGCGCGGAGCAGGTAATTATTGCGGTGAAGCGTGCGATCCGCCCATCGCCGCGCGCCTCGGGCGCCGGAGGCAGTGAGCCCGGTGGAAGCGGTCCGCCGCGCAACCAGCGCCTGGCCAACGCGGTGAGGGTGCCGATGAGCACCGCGGCCCCCGCCATGAGCAGCACCCCGGCCTGCAGGGCCGGGATGTCCTGGGCATTGGCCGAACCGAGCAGATAGCGGCCGAGTCCGGGAATCGCGAATACCTGTTCCACGGCCACCGCGCCGCCGAGCAGGCCGATGAACACCAGACCCAGCTGATCGATGGTTGTCGCGGCCGCCCGGCGCAGCACCCCGGACAGGATGACCGGGGCGCCGGCTCCGGCCAGACGCCAGACGTTCACCCAGGGTTCCTCGCCGGCCCCGGAGATCGCATCCGCGAGCAAGCGTCCGAGCAGGCCTCCCGCGGGGATGCCAAGGGCAAGGGCCGGGAGGATGGCGGTCTCGAGGCCGGTCCAGCCGTAGGGCGGCAGCCAGCGCAGCTGCACCGAGACGATGACCAGCAGGATGCTTGCCAGCAGGAATTCGGGCAGTGCGGTCAGCGCGACGCCGACCGGCCCGGAACCGCGGTGCTCCAGGCCGCGCAGCGCACGCACCGCGGCCGGGGCGATCAGGCAGCTGGTGACGAGCAGCGCAACGATGATGGCGAAGGCGGTGAGCGTGGCGGAGACGGATACCGCCTGCCACACGCCCGGACCGATTTCGGCCCCGCTGACCCAGGAATTGCCCAGATCCCCGCGCAGCACCGCGGACCACCAGCGCAGGCTGGAGGCCAGCGGGCCGCCATCGAGCCCCAGCTGCTCACGGATTGCCGCCAGGGCTTCGGGCGTGGGCTCCAGTTCTGCGTAGCGCGCCCGCAGCACCGCGGCGGCCGGGTCGGTACGCGAGAGCCAAGGCAGGGCGCCGGCAATCAACAGCAGCACCACGCCGCTGAGCAGGCGTGAGACCAGGGAAAGCAGCTTGTTTTGCCGCCCGCCGGGACGTCTGTTTTTCATCGGGCAGTTGCCTTACTCGGCGCCGAGCCGGGTGGTGGCGGTGATCAGCTGGCGTTCGCGCGGATCCCGTGAGGCATCCTGAAGGTCTGGAACTTCGCCCTGGATGACACGTTCGTGCAGCAGTGGAATTGCGGCATCGGTGCCCAGAATCCTGGCTTCGGCCAGCATGATCTGGTGCGGGCGTTCTTTGCCGGCTTCGGTTTCCGCGGCGGTCTCAATCCCCTGGTCAACTTCCGGGGCGCAGAGCTGGGAGATGGCGAAGCCGCCCTCGCAGCTGAAGTCCGAGGCGAAGTAGGCCACCGGGTCCCCGGAGTCCAGCACCGTGGCCCGGGAGAGGATGAAGGCGTCGAATTTTCCGTCCAGGGCATCGGCTTCGATGTACTGGTATTCGCGCACATCCTGGCTCACCTCGAACCCTGCGGCTTCCAGCTGCGCTTCGAGCAGCACCGCCACCTCGGGAAGCTCCGCCCGGTCGGTGAAGGTGCCCAAGCTGATCTCCACACCCTTCACCTTGGCCGGTTCGGCCCGGCCGGCCAGCCGCTGCTGGTAGTCGGCGTCTTGGCGGTAGTTCGCTGCGTAGGGCAGGGCCGGGCCCAGCAGGCCGTCGGCGATATCTGCCCGGTTCTCATAGACCGAGCCGATAATGGCGGCGCGGTCGATGGCCTCGCGTGCCGCGGCGCGGACGGCCGGATCCTTGAATGGTCCTTGCTCGGTATTCAGGTAGAGCGTGTTGGTGCGCGGCATTGGCACTTCGGTGAGCAGTTCCTGGTCCACCGAAGCGGCCTGCCCGGCCGGGATTGCCTCCACCACATCGGCTTCCCCGGTGCGCAGCGCCGCGGCGCGGGCGGTGCCGTCGGGGACGAATTTCACGTCGATGCCCGGGGCTTCGGCCGGCTCGCCCCAGTAGCCGTCGAAGCGGTCCAGGGTGGCGCCCGAGACGCCGTCTACGGCCACAAGCTGGAAGGGTCCGGTGCCCGTGCCGAGCGGGTTCACCCCGGATTCCGTGTAGGCGGCCGCGTCGAAGATGGCCAGCTGCGGGCTGGAAAGGCGCTGGGGCAGCAGCGGATCGGGGTCCGCGGTGGTGATGCGCACGCCCCGCTCGCCGCGCGGCTCTACGGTGAGCTCGGTGCCGTTGAGGATGCGCGGCACCGGGGTGGAATCGATGGCGCGGCGCAGCGAGTTCACCACCGAGTCCGCGGTCAGCGGCTGCCCGTTGTGGAAGCTGACACCTTCACGAATGCTGAAATTCCAGATCAGCTCGCCTTCGCGGGTCCACTCGGTGGCCAGCCCAGCGGTGGCGTCCCCGGCATCATCCAAGTTGACCAGGGTTTCCGCGGCGGACCAGCGGGAGAGCTTGAAAGCATCGTCGCTCAGCGGGCTGAGTCCGGAGCGCGGCGGCTGCATATGCGCGACGGAGATGCGGTCCGCGGAGGCTTCTCCGGGGCTGGCGGTGGAAAAGCACCCGGTGAGCGTGAGCGCGCCAACCAGGGGGAAGAGGAGCAGTGCGAGGGTTCTGGAACTTGGTCGAATCATAGGTTGTCTATTCCTTGGCTAATTGAAGAGAATTTGGTCCGGTGCACTGATGCGCACCGTGCGCGTACACCGCGCGGCAAGCTGGGGGTCATGGGTTACCAGAAGCAACGCCACTCCCGAAAGTGCGATGGTTGCCAGCAGGTCGGCGGATACCGCACGCGCAGTCTGCGGATCCAGGGCGCTGGTCGGTTCGTCGGCCACGAGCACCGAAGGGCGCACGGCCAAGGCCCGGGCAAGGGCTGCGCGTTGCGCCTGGCCGCCGGAAAGCTGGCTCGGGCGCCGATCGAGCAGCATCGGGTCGAAATGCGCGAGCTCGGTGGCCCGTACGATCAGCTGGTCGGCGGATTCACCTGGCAAGAGCCGCTCGATGGCATTTGTCATTGACTGCCGAATCGTCCAGCGCGGCACCAGAGCGGCCGCCGGATCCTGCGGGACTCCCTGCACCAGCCGGCGTCGCTGCGCGCAGACCAGCTTGTGCGGTGCGGCCCATTCGTGGCCCTGGACGTTGATCCGGCCGGAGGATGGGGCGCGCAGCCCGAGGACAATCTCGGCGAGCGTGGTTTTCCCGGCTCCCGAGGCGCCCACCACGGCGATCGATTCACCGGCCGAAATGTCAAAGGTCGTCGGGGCGAGCACCTGCCGCTCCTTGGTGCCACGCCCGTGCGTGGCGCTCACCTGGGCTACTTCCAGTAAGGCCCGGCTCATGTCCGTGCTCGTTTCTTGGCGGGTCCGGCCGACGTGATGACCTTGCCGGATTCCAGCGCCAGCCGGCGCGTGGCCAGCACCTCGGCTACGGCCGGATCGTGGGTGACCACCACGAGGGCCTGCCGAGCGGTGATGACGCGGTCCAGCAAGGCCAGGGTCTGGTCACGCGATTCGTGGTCCAGGGCGCTGGTCGGTTCGTCGGCGAGAATCAGCGGGGCTTCGCTGAGCACTGCCAGGGCGACCGCGGCGCGCTGCGCCTGCCCGCCCGATAGTTCCGCGGGCCTGCGCTGGCTCAGCGCCGGGTCACTCAGCCCTACGGCGGTCAGTGCCTCGTGGACCTGGCGGACGCTCTTGCCGGTGACCTTGCGCAGCTGCCGGGCTAGCGGGAGCAGCGGGTGCAGGGCATCGAGCCCGCGTTGCGGGATGAGCCCGATGCGGGTGAAATCCACCGTGCGGGTGCCGGTGAAAGCCAGGCCTGCGGCCCACCGTCCGGTGAGCGTGGCCAGCAGCAGGGACTTGCCGCTGCCCGAGGGCCCGGTGATGACAAGGCGTTCGCCGGGGAACAGCGCAAGCTCATCGATTTCAAGCAGGGTTTGCTGCTGCCGGACGGCCGTGACACGAGCATTTTTCAAGCAGATCAGTGGGCTCGCTGGCGCAGCGAGCCCGGTGTTGGGCTGCTGCCCCAGCGCGTGGCCAGTTGTGGCGCGCTGAGCGAGGGTGCTCTTAACAGTCATAATGAGAATGATTATCACTTAGATTAGACTATTGGCGCAAATCCTGCGGTTGCGCGGCGAGCAGCGGTGCCTGCGGAGGGAATGCAGGATGGGGGCCGGACCGTTCGGCGAGGCATAGTTTCTGCAGGTATTCGTTGAATTTGGCGGTGGGCAGAGTGGTGGGAAATCAAAATCGAAACTTATACTTGCGTATTGCTAGCTAGTTCCGATCTTCCATGTTTAGACTTGCCAAACTGGGTAGCGGTGGAGGTCACACCGCATTCATTTTGCCAAGCACTTGTCAGCAGGATTTGTCACCGCCCGAATGCGAGTAATGATCATGGATAGTGTAGGAACTCTGAGTCCTTTCAACTCACCTACGGTGAAACTGGACAGGCTTTTTGACGCGCCTCGCATTGAGGTTTTTGCAAAACTGGATTTGCTGCAGCTCTCCGGGAGCACCAAGGAGCGCACCGCCGGAAGCCTGATCGATGCCTTCATGCGATCGGGCCAGTTGCAGGCCGGCGGCATGGTCGTCGAGTCGACATCCGGAAATCTGGGCATCGCCTTATCCAGGCAGTGCGTGGTGCGCGGGATCAAATTCGTGGCTGTGGTCGACGAGAACGCCAATAAGTCGGCGTTGGAAATCATGCGCGCCTACGGTGCCGAGGTTGATCTGGTGCTCGACCCGCCGGACGGGAACAGGCTCGCCGCCCGCCGCGCCCGGGTAGCACAACTGCTCGCCGACAATCCGGGCGCGGTGACTACCAACCAGTATGGTTCACCGCATAATCCCGAGGCGCATTACTCAACCACCATGCCCGAAATCATGGAAGCGCTGGATGGGCGTCTGGACATGCTCTTCGTCGCCACAAGCACCACTGGCACACTTCTGGGCTGCCAGAAGTACGTGCGTGAGCATGGTTTGTCCACCGAGCTGGTGGCTGTGGATGCGCTGGGTTCGGTGCTCTTCGGCGGCGACTCCGGCAACCGGCGGCTACCCGGACTCGGGGCTGGTATTGTTCCGGCGTTGGCCCTGCAATCCGAACCGGATCGAGTGTGCCGAATCGAGGAGATCGAGATGGTCCGCGGTTGCCGGTGGCTCGCCCGGCGCGAAGGGATTCTGGCCGGAGCGTCAACCGGGGCGATTGTCTCCGCCGTGGATCAGCTGCTCCCGGAGATTCCGGATGGTTCACGCATTGCCTTCCTGATCCATGACTCCGGGGTGCCCTACCTGCAGAGCGTCTACAACGATGACTGGGTCCGCGAGAATCTAGGTGAGGAACCGGATCTGGATAACTCGCAGTCATTGGAAGACTCTCCGGCCCGATGACCCGCATTGCCATGATTGGCGGCGGACCGAAGTGCTTGTTCGCCCTGCTCGAACTCAACGATGCACTGAATAAATGTCAGGAAAATGCAGTTCAGGTTGATGTCTATGATCCGTATCCGCCGGGGGCCGGCAGGGTCTGGAACGCCGGCCAGCCGCGTGAGCTGCGGCTGAACGTCAACTCCCGCATCATCGACGCCTCGTCCAGTTTGTGCCCGCAGAGCTTTGATCAGTGGTGGGCCTTAGGAGGCGAAAATGCTGAAGGGGAGAACCCCTACCCCGCCAGAGCCTTGGTCGGGGCGTACCTGAGCGAGCAATTCGAACGGCTCGCCGAATACGGGCGCCTGAACCTGGCACACCGGCCTTCGGTAGTCACCGGCGCCGTGCGCCATGGGATGCAGTGGGAAGTCTCCACCGAGCAAGGAGCCGAACTCTATGACGAGGTGGTGCTCGCGACCGGGCACGGACTGGCCGGATACCGTTCGGAAGGCATGCTTGGCGGGGCACTCAGCGCAGCGCAGCTGACGGTTGAAAGTGAAGCCGATTCAATAGGCAAGGTGCCGCCGGGAAGCAACGTTCTCATTCGCGGTGCGGCATTAACTGCCTATGACGTGGTTCTGACCCTGACCGAGGGGAGGGGCGGACGCTGGGAACAGGTAACGAGCAAGAGGTTCGCCGAGGTGCGCTATCTTCCCGGTGGGCAAGAACCTGCGCGCATCATCATGACTTCGCGAACCAATATCCCGATGAGCCCCAAACCGCAGCGCATCCCAGCAAGCCTGCGCGAGGTACTGGATGACTTTCGAACGCAAATTCGCCATTGGGGAGCGGCGAACGCAGCACCAAGTACCAAAGCCAATGATCAATACGCAGCTGATCTGGAAGGGCTGTGGCAGATCCTGCTGGCTTGCGCCCTGCGGTGCACGCAGCGTAGCGGCATCCGTGCCTCCGCCACGGAGCTGTTCAACACCGTACTTGCCGGGCACTCCGAAGCGATGGCTGCACTCAACTCGCCCGCCGAAAAGCTGCGTGCGAGCCTCCGAGCCAACCGCGGCGAGGATTCGGCCACCCACGAATGGATCTGGGCCATTGTCTGGTCAGGGCTCTATGCGCAACTGGTGCAGTCGCTGTCCAGAATCCAGTGGGGTGCCGCGAACCGCGTGCGGTTCAACCGCCTGGCAACGAATCTCGAACGCATGGCTTTCGGTCCTCCCGAACCCACCGCACAGAAGCTGCTGGCACTGTTTGATGCGGGAATACTCCGCCAAGAACCAGCTGCCGATGCCGCAACTGCGGATGCGATAACGATCGACGCGGTGACCGCACCAGCAGGGGCGCTCAGCGGCCCGGCACCGGAGGGACGCCCGGCTCATTCCTTGTTCGGCAGCTTGCTCGCGAACCAAGAAATCCAGATCCGCCGCGCAGAACGCGGGCTGCTGACGGACGCCGACGGTACCTGCTTGAACGCCCGAGGGGATCGGAGCGAATCGCTGGCTGCCCTGGGCAGGCCCACCGAAGACCCCACCCTGGGCCATGACACCTTGAACCGCGCCCTGCACCCGGAATACCGGGCTTGGGCTCAGAGAGTAGCAACGAAAATTACCTCCGCAAGCCAGAAAGTAGCTCCTTGATGCCACCACTGATGCACGGAACCGCTCCGCTCACCGCTCGTCTGGAACCTTGGATGGAGCGGCTCCTGACCGACCCGGGGCTATGCCAAGAATTGATTGAAGAACATGGCTCGCCATTGAACCTCCACGATTTCTCGGCGATGAGCCGGAATATCGGGGAGCTGCGACAAACAGCGGAGGAACACGGGACCGATTTCCAGATCTATTTGGCGCGCAAGGCCAACAAGACGATCGGCGCCATCGACCAGGCCGCGGCGGAGGGTTGCGGCGTCGATGTGGCGAGTTTCCGCGAACTCGACCAGTGCCTGAAACGTGGAGTTCCGGCAGACCGGCTGATCGTCACGGCTGCGGTCAAGTCATCGGAACTGCTCACCTTGGCGGTGGACAACGACGTGGTGCTGAGCTTGGATAATGTTGACGAGGCGCTGGATCTGCTGGATATTGCGGCGGAGTCCGGCCGCCGAGTACGGGTCGCGCTGCGCCTCGCCTCCACAAACCCAAAGATTGCTCCCACACGTTTCGGGCTCCGTGCGGAGCAGTGGCTCGACTTTCTCGAGTCTGCGGACCGAACCACGGGCTTGGAGGTGTGTGGCATCCATTTCCATCTCAATGGGTACAGCGCTCAGCAGCGGGCATTGGTCCTGGCCGAATCGTTGCGGCTCATTGATGCGTTGCGGGATTTGGGCCATGCCCCGGAATTCGTGGACATGGGTGGCGGGATCCCGATGTCCTATCTGGATGATGCCGCGCAATGGACCGGTTTTTGGGAGGATCTTGCCGCCTTGCCCGCTGGGGATGAGTCCTTGACGTGGAAATCCGATCGGCTGGGCGCCAACGGAACCGAGCCAAGCGGCTCGGTATATCCCTACCACCAGAAATTGATCCGCGGAGAATGGCTGAAGCAAATTCTTGCAAGCGACTCCGAGGGAGCGGGTGAGTCCGTCGCGCAAATGCTCAAAGAACGCGGCATACAGCTGCGCTGCGAACCCGGCCGGACGCTGCTGGACGGTTGCGGGATGACGCTTGCAGAGGTGGCCTTCGTCAAGACGCGCAGCGATGGACTCCCGTTGGTGGGTCTGCATATGAACAGAACCCAGTGCCGCTCAACGTCGGCGGACTTCCTCGTCGATCCTTTGCTCCTCCAAACAGGCACACCACGAAGCGAGCGCGTCGCGCTTAGCGCGTTTTTGGTGGGGGCCTACTGCATCGAGGAAGAGCTGATTTTGCGGCGTCGTTTCGAATTTCCGCAAGGTGTGGCCGCAGGAGACCTCGTGGCTTTTCCCAATACCGGCGGATATTTGATGCACATCATCGAGAGCGGATCCCATCAGCTGCCCTTGGCGCGCAATCTTTGCTGGGATGCCGGGGAATGGGCTCAGGATTCAGTCGATAAGCAGAGTATCGAGATGGAATTGGCGTGAAATTCTGTTAATTCGTCTCGACATTGGGGTATCGCGTGACCGCCACAGATAGCCGCTGACACATGTCGACGGAGAGCAGGACCAGCGCTCAGAGTCAGGTTCTGTCGATCTTCGCACTTTCTGTTCGACGTCTTGACTGAGAGGGACAAAATGACTGGCCCCTGATTCAAGGACAAACTTGGCTGGGTTCCCGAAAAGTAGTCCAGTGACTTTGTGAGTAATCGTATCCGGCATTGGACACAGGGGAAATCACAGAAACAATGGCACGCAGGCACACCCCAGACCAGGTCATCGTTGAAGTCCGTAAAGGACAAAAGTTGCTCAACGAAGGCCACCCGATGATCAAAGTCATCAGGGAACTGCAGATCACCGAAGCCACCTGGTACCGCTGGCTCAACCAGTACGGATCGAAAGAAAAAGCCGAAGCCGGCAAACGCACCCAAGAGCTGGAAAAGGAAAACGCCCGCCTAAAAAATGCTGTTAGCCGATTAGCTGCTCGCCAACGACATCCTGACCGAGGTGGCTATGGGAAAATTCTAAGCCCCGAACCACGCCGCCTGCTAGACGAATCAGGAATTAGGATTGCTTAGCCCAGCTGGGTGTCCAAGGCATCTCGGATGTCCCCGCAAACCGAGTTGAGCAAGGAAACCACATGGGGACTTAGCAAGCTCTGCGCGCGAGAGATCGGAGCGCTCAAAGATAAGGCCAGCGTCCGGTGCTGCTCGAATATTCCGATGTATCCACCTATTGCGGCGAGTTCCGGTTCGGTCCGGCCGATGTTAATTGCATATTTCCTGGCCCGTACCTGCGCAAGTTCGGACAGCAACTGCGCGAGGCCGTCTTCGTCCAGCTCGTTCCCGTAGCTCCGGGTTGCCCGGCGGCGGTAGAGCTGGACGATGGCCGCATCGGAGAGGGCCGACAGTGCGGCCAGCCCGGCGGCGGAGGTGCCGGCAGCCAGCACCGTTCCCGACCGGTCGCCGATCCGCACCAGCTGTGGGCCCTCGACGCTGTGCAGGAAGTGGACGTTGACGCCCACCCGCTCCACCAAGTTCACGGTCTCACCCGATTCGGCGGCCAAGGCATCGAGGTGCGGGCGTACCGCGGCCACCAGTTTGCGCACCGGATTCGGAGACGCATCCAGGCGCAGGCTGGGGCCGGCGCAATAGCGCCGCTGCTCATCCTGCAACGCGAATCCCCGGTAGACGAGGGTCGCCATGAGCCGGTGGGCGGTGGAAGGCGCCACACCGAGCTCCTTGGCCGCGTCGACGACGCGCACCCACTCGCGCTCCTGGAGCAGAACCAGCAGCTTCAGGGCGTTTTCGACCGACTCGATGGCATGGGTTGGTCTCTTGACGATCCGATTACTTTTCTGCACAACAGAATTCTACGGGCTAGCGAGTTTCGTTGATCCGCGACCGCGTCAAGGTCAGACAAGTGCCGGTGAGCGCATGATGCCGGCGAAGAAGCTGGCCAGCTCAGAGTGTGCGTCCAGCGGCAGCACGTGGGCGACGTACTGGTCGGGGCGGACTACCACGATGGCGCCGCGCTCGCGGTCGATGCCGCGCGCTTCGAAGATGTCGTTCGCCGTGTCCGCGGTGAAGACTTTCTCGTAGTCGATGAGCCCCAACGGCGCCTTGCGCGGAAGCAGGAACGCGGGCACCTCTCCCGGTTCCACCTCGCGGTGGCCCTGCTGGAGCACCGCGCGCACGTCGAAGACCGCGTCGTCGTCGGACCCGGCGGGGGTGAAGGAGCGCACCGGTGAGGAGGGGTCCTCGGCAAGGAAGGCGCACAGCGCCGCCAGACGGGAATCGGCTGCGTCGGAACGTGCGGCGTCGGCGAACGCGTAGATTCGCCAGCGGCCGTCGGCCAGGGCCTGATGCCCGAGCTGAAGCGGCTTCGCGTCGGCGAGCCGGATCACCGGTGAGGAGTGGAAACGCTCGCCGACCGGGAAGCCGGAAGCCAAGTGCTCGTGGGTGTTCGGTCCGGTGATCATGCTCGGGGAGTAGTCGGTGGCGAATCCGGCAGTGAATCGGCCACCCTGGGTGAAGATGCCCTGGCGTTCGGCGGCGTCCATGCCGCCGGCCTTAGGGTTGGCCGGGTCCTTGGGTTTGGCCGCCATGGCGGTGGACCATTTGAGATCGAAGTCGATCAACTCCTGGGCAATGACCTGGCGCTCGGCCGAGTAGGTGTCCAGCAGGGACTCGGGGCTGCGTCCCTGCAGCACGGCTGCCAACTTCCAGCCCAGGTTGAAGCCGTCCTGCATGGAGACGTTCATGCCCTGGCCTGCCTTGGCGCTGTGCGTGTGGCAGGCGTCCCCGGCGATGAACACGCGCGGGGTGCGGGTGCCGCGGTCTTCGGGAAGCACGTCGTCGAAGCGATCGGCAATGCGCTGGCCCACCTCGTACACGCTCCACCAGGCGATGTCCTTCACGTCCAGCGTGTAGGGGTGCAGGATCTTCTGTGCTGCCTCGATGACCGAGTCGGAGGTGAAGCGCCCGCGGGCCTCGCAGTCGCCCGGGTCGATGTCGCCGAGGTCCACGTAGAGGCGCACCAGGTAGCCGCCCTCGCGCGGAATCAGCAGGATGGATCCGCCGGATGCCGACTGGATGGCCGCCTTCAGGCGGATGTCGGGGAAGTCGGTGACAGCCAGCATATCCATGACGCCCCAGGCGTGGTTGCGGGCATCGCCTTGCATCTTGATGCCCAGCGAACGGCGGGTGTTCGAGCGGGCGCCCTCGCAGCCCACGGCGAACTTGGCGCGGACGGTGATGTCGTTGCCGGGTTCCTCGCCCGTGCGTCGCAACGTCGCGGTGACGGGGTAGTCGCCGGCCTCGGCGACGGTTACATCGATGAGTTCCAGGCCGTAGTCGGGGACCAGCCGGGAAGGGGAGTTGGCCATGTGCTCGAGCAGCAGGTCCTGCATGCGGGCCTGGTTCACGATCACGTGGGGGGTACTCGGACAGGCCGTCGGCGACGTCCTGGATCCGGCCGGTGCGTGCGATGCCGTCGGCGGAGTCCGGGCCCCAGAAGCTGGTCTCATTGACCCAGTAGGCCTCACGCATCAGGCGCTCGGCCAGCCCGAAGCCGTTGAACATCTCCACGGTGCGGCAGGCGACGCCGTCTGCGTGTCCCAGCTCGAGGGCCGCCTCGCGGCGCTCGATGACCAGCGTGGAGATCTCGGGGAACTCGGCCAGTTGCGCGGCAAGGACCGACCCGGCGGGGCCGGTGCCGGCGACGAGTACGTCAACCTGTTTGGGGAGTGTTCCCGCGGTCCGGCGTCCGGGGGCCGCGGGGCGGATGTCGGGGTCGCCCGGGCGGTAGCCATCCTGGTAGAACTGCATGGTGCTCCTTGCTCTGCTGCGCCTTGGGCGCCGTGATCTGTCTTGCTTAACGTAGGGCTGGTTGTTTCAAATTCACCAACAAATTCTGCACAAAGGAATGCTGGTAGTTCGTTGTGCCTGCCTCCAGAACCGGTGACGGCAGCCAAATTGCCCAGCCTCCGTAGAGCAGCTGAGCAAGATTCCTACTCTGGCAGTGGTGGAGTAATTGCTGGCGGAAGCCTTGCTGCGATTCCACCTTCGGTGACCCGAGCGCCGCCGCTCTAAGTAGATGCGAAGAGAAACACGAGGTGGCAATCTTTGAGATGATCAGCTTCTGACCCATGGAGCTGAGACCGGGCAACAGGTGCGCTATGCAGCTACCACCTGCTTTCTGCCACCCGAGCGGAGCTACTGCTGCGCTTGGGGCGGGGTGAAGAGGCCCAGCTGGAATACGGTATTTCGGGACGGAATGAACCGCGGACCAGTAGCTCGGTGGACAATACGCTGAAGCCCATGGCAGCGCTCATTTCCTATACGACTTTTGACAGCATTGATGCTTTCGCCCAATCGGTATTCTGGGGTCAAGTTCTCGGTTTTCAACAAGCCCCGGATGATCCGAACGTTGCCGGGGGACGAAGAGCGCATGATCTTCTCCGCCGACGGTACGCAGCGCTTGCTGTTCATTCAGGTGCCCGATGCCAAACAGGTCAAAAACCGTGTGCATCTTGATCTGAAACCTACCAATGGCACCCGCGACGAGGAGCTAGCCCGGTTGCTGGCTCTGGGAGTGGAAGAAGTTGATGATCTGCGTAATCCGGATGGAACCGGGTGGGTGATTCTTGCCGATCCGGAGGGCAACGAATTCTGCATCCTACGCAGCGACGCCGAACGCGAAACTTTAGAAAGGGACGTGAACTTGTAATTCGAGGGGCTAACGTTGGGCCATGACACAAAGCCAAATCACCCTCGGAGCAATCAACCTCGAGGCGGAGAATCCCCAAGCCTTAGCGACTTTCTGGGCCAGCGTCACCGGAAGTGAAATTTCCGGTGGCGGAGACAGCTTTTATTTGCCGCCCAACGGGGCCGGCGGGTTTGGCATGTTCTTCCAGCCGGGTACGCGGCCACGCGCTGAATCGCAGGTTGCACACTGGGACCTCACTGTTCCGTGGGGTTCACGCGCCGAGGAAGTTCAACGAGTAATCGCCTTGGGAGCCATGCATAAGTGGGATGTACTCGAAGAAGTGGCGCACGTTCAGTGGACCACACTCGCCGACCCGGAAGGCAATCTTTTCTGCATCGCGGAACACCCGCCCGTCAATCAGTAGCAGGTAGCCGGTGACCTCTTTACAGAGAGGTCACCTCGGGTGGGTCTATTCGCCCAAGTGCCTTCCGACATTGTAATATTTCGAGATTCCGTTCTTCGGCCCCCGGGCACCGAGGAACATCGCGTTGCTGGTGTTCCGCGGGCTGTTCCTCACCATGTGGCCGCGCGGGTCGAGCATCCGCGGCAAGCGCAAGCAGCCGCACGCCCTGGGCAGCATTCTGAATGTTCGTCGCCGGGAATATCCTGAGCGAGATCGGCTGACCCTTAGCGCTCACCGCGCACCTCGCAGACAATCTGGCCGCGATCGCTGAAATTGTCAGTGCGGACTCAAACCCGAAGGGGCGTTACCGGCAGCGCATCTGGACCCGGAAGATCCATCCATTGCGGCGCTGCCGCTGGGAGATCACCCCGGCTGCAGAGGTCGCCGAGCTGGCCGCATTCTTGGCCAGCGGACGTACCCGACACGTCACCGGAGCGACAATCGATATTACCGGTGCCGACTACGTACGCTAGAAGGACCAGTCAACAGTGTCTTTCTGCGTCCGAGAACCCAACTACGGCGCACGGTGGCCCCAACGTTCCTAAGGGATCCATGTCTAACCAGCTTCCAACGGTGACCAGCACACCGGTTCAATTGAACCGCTTCATTGCCGATTGCATGCAGGCATTAGGCGCATCCGTTACGGACGCCGAGTACATGGCCGGGCAATTGATTTCCTCCGAATTGGCGGGGCACGCCTCGCACGGACTGCGTCGCCTTCCCGAATATGTGGATCGGGCGCTCGCCGGACACGCGAAGCCTGGAGCGCAAGCGACTGTGGATCTGGACAGCGGAGCCTTGGTGCGGCTGGACGCGCACGAAACTTATGGGCACTTTGCGCTGCGTGATGCGACCGCGCTCGCCGTAGAACGATCCAAGAAGTACGGAATTTCGGCGGTAGCGGTGCACAGCAGCGAATATGCCGGGCGGCTGGCGCCCTTCTGCGAACAGGCCGCCGACGCGGGTGTGGTGACGCTGATCTTCGGCAATAACAATGGCGCAGGACAGATCGTGGTGCCTCCCGGTGGGTCGCAGGCGCGGCTCTCAACGAACCCGTTGGCAGCCGGGGTGCCTCGCGCCGAGGCGCCTCATCTGGTGATCGACTTCGCGACCAGCGCGGTGGCCAGCGGGCGTCTCGCCGAAGAGCGGGATCGCGGCAACACGCTGTCCAAGGAATGGGTGGGCGCCGACGGGCTGCTGAAGCCTTTCGGCGGTTTCAAAGGCTTCGGTTTGGGGTTGCTAGTCGAGGCCCTCGGCGGAGCGCTCTCGGGTTCGCAGACGGTGTCCGAGCGGAAAACCGCAGACCACCAGGGAACGCTGATCATCGCCATCGATGTGGCTCAACTGCGTGACCTGGAGGAGTACACGGCACAGATTGAAGAATTCATCAGCTACGTCAAAGGCAGCGAGCTGCAGGATGAGACCGAACCCCTCCGGGTACCGGGGGAGAGATCTCCGGTTCCGGCGCAGATCGAAGCGGCCACGGCCATCACGCTGAACGTGAAGACCTGGGAGAACATGCAACGAGTGGGCGCCGCGCTAAATGTGGAGATGCCAACGGAGATTTGAGAGCTTCCAACGGATACCGCGGAACTTTTCCCAGCTGGCCGCG
The DNA here is from genome assembly GCF_002332385.1 of Glutamicibacter sp. BW80. Taxonomy (NCBI): domain Bacteria; kingdom Bacillati; phylum Actinomycetota; class Actinomycetes; order Micrococcales; family Micrococcaceae; genus Glutamicibacter; species Glutamicibacter sp. BW80. Next base: position 58,692 of record NZ_NRGV01000060.1, read on the forward strand.
CCATGATTGATTAACGGTTATGAGATTTCCAAGATAGCGTCGCTGAACCGTTGAATCCGGTTGAAGCCCGGAGAGCCGGAGCCTGCCATGAGGACTTTAGGATCTCTCCGGGTAGGTTCCGTCTCCCAGATCCGGATTCGCCAAGGACTGCAACGGGTCATTGATGAAGATCCGCCGACCGTCCATGCGCAGCCTGCGCAATCCTTCAAGTGTCATGCGGCGCGCAACATCCGTGAAGGAATGCACGCGGGACATATCAACGTGGACTTCGCTGAGCGAAGTGGAATCAGCCATGAGGTCCAAGAGCTCCGCGGCCGCAGTGAATTGCACGTTGCCCTGCAAGGTGAATACCTCGCGGCTGCTCTCTCGCTGCACCCCGACGACCTCCAGCCGGCCATGGCTTGGCGCAAACAGATGCAGTCCCATATCCGCAGACAAGCGCTCAAAGGCACGCCGGGCGCGCTGGCTGTTGCCGTGCTCGTCCAGCCGCGGCGAGAAGCCGCCGATCCCCACCTGGTCGGGAAGCACGCCCACCAGGCCGCCGGCCACTCCGCTCTTCGCGGGGATGCCGACTCTGGTGAGCCAGTCTCCGGCACCGTCATACATTCCGGCGGTAGCCATGACCGCCATGACCTGGCGGGCTACGTCCGTGTCGATGACGCGCTCATGAGTGCGCGGCTGCACCCCGCCGTTGGCGAGCGTGGCCGCCATCATCGACAGGTCGGCCACGGTCACCAATATTGAGCACTGGCGCGTGTACCCGGCGACTACCTCATGCGGGTCGCTGGTGAGGATTCCGTAGCTGCGCAGCATATGCGCGGTGGCAAGATTTCGATCCGCCGTAGCAAGCTCGGAGGCGCAGACGCTTTCGTCGATGCGAAGTTCCCGGCCGGCAAGCTGCGAGAACATGCTCAGCGTGCGCGCCACACGTGCTTCGGGGTCTGCGCGCTCGCCGACGAGCAAGCCGTGCGTGGCGATGGCACCGGCATTGATCATCGGATTCTTCGGACGGTGAGTGCCGCCTTCAAGGGACAGCTCGTTGAAGGCCTCGCCTGAGGGCTCAACGCCAATGGACTCCAGCACCCGGTCTATTCCGCGGTCCATGATCGCTGCGGCATAAGCGAAAGGCTTGGAAATGGACTGGATGGAAAATTCTGTGTCTACGTCCCCGGCCGAATAGGTGCTTCCCGTGCCGGTGGTGACGGCCAGGGCGAACAGATCGGGGTTGGCTTCTGCTAGTTCCGGGATGTAGCTTGCAGTTGCACCCGTGGTGTCTTCGCGGAGAGTGCTGAGTACTTCGTTGAGGTAGTCAGGTATGGGAGTTTTCATGGCTTGGATCCTCATCGGCAGAATTGAACTAGCGGGGATTGGCGCAATATGGTGCGTTTAGAAACGGGTGAACTATTCCTGCGTTTCTAACCTACCGCGTGACTTTCGGTATTTCGCGCTAGCTTCTGTCGTCGCAAGGGTGGCTGCCGCCGTGGCCGACCGTGATGAGGTATTGGTATGAGCTAGGAGAAATACATGGAGATCGTGCCCTTGGACAAGACCATGGAGCTGATGCGCGGTATCAGTGCTAGCCCTTTGGTCTACGCCTCCACCCTTGGTCTGGACATTGGCGGTGCAGAGACGAACTCCGGCTTCGTCGGAGACTTGAATGCCGCGTATCGTATGCGGCAGGGCGCGGGCGGCATCCGTGATGCTGAAGCCATTTTTCTCGGTTTTGAGCCTGTCTCTACACTGATGAAATCCAACAGGATGACAGGCTGCAGGCGGGTGGGGACGTACCATTTTGGAAGGGGGCGGCAGTAGAACCGGCTGTACCGGCCTTCCTACGCTCGGATGCCAGCTGCCGGTGGTGCATCTCCCAGTTCTTCCCAGTGATCTAGGGGAATGCACCCCCCCCGGATCTGGACTTGCCATCGGTGGTTAGTCCCGCCTCTGTAATGGCGTCCGTGCAACCGCGGCACCTGGGAACAAACAACTTTGCTTATACAGCTTTTTTGTTTTCTTGTCTAACAACTCTCAACCCGTAGTAGGGGATAATAGTTGTAACAGGTGGTGGGTCTTGATGTAGTCTCTATTCTTCGCGAATTAGATTTCCGCATCGCTGAAAGAGCCGGAGTACACAATCTTTTAGTGGCGGTGATGCCTTCGGTGGAACGAGTCTCTGCGCGCACCATTCGTAATTCTATTGCTCATCAAGGTTCTCCGGTACGTCCCCTGTTTGCGGGCCGAACAGCCACCGATGGTGTTCTTGAGCAAGCGCGCGCAGGGCAGATTGACGTGCTCACGGAGCAGTCGCTGCAGCTGATCCTCAAAGGTACAGTTTTCACTCCTGAGCCTTTCGAGCAGGCCGCTTCTGTTCAGCGGAAGAACCCGCGCAAAGTGCCGTGGGGGAGTTGGGCGATCGAACGGTGCCTTTTGTTGGCTGATATGCCAATGCATCAGTCGGAGATCGCAGGATATGTGGGTGTGAGCCAGCAGATGGTATCGCGCGTTTGTAAGAATCTCGGCCCTCTGGTCACTAGCCCCATTTTCCCTTGATGGGGCTCGAGGTTTGCGCTTAGGCTACCGGGCCAATGTATTGTTCGATGAGGTTGCGGTCGGCTTGGCGGATATTCGCTTTTGTCGCGTACTGGCTCCAATTATCAATGGCATCATTGACCTCTGAAATAATGCTCTTATAACCAACGATGCCGTGTTGCTCTCCAAACTGGTGCATCTGTGAGGCAGTGACGTGCAGGAACTTGCCGTTGACCCCCATTAGATGCTGGTCAACCCATTCACTATCCTCGCGGTAAGAGTAAGTGATGTCATAGGCTGGCGCGAGCGACCACTTCCCCTGCTCGTCCATGAGAAACGAGTGGTTTTTGGAGTGGTCATCACAGTTCCAAGCGGCATAGTTGAACACCATGCGACGGAAGGCTTCGGCCTTAGTCTCTTGGCCTAGATTCAACTCGCTAATGGTTTGCAGGAACTGTGCGTAGTCGTGGGTACCGACCAAGTTGAAGTCTAGATGTTTCATCGCGCACAAGCTTTGCATGTGCAGTTTCTCTAGCCCTCCAGGGCGGTCGAACCTTCGTATCATGAAGTGTGAACGACCGTTTTCGTGGTGCAAACGCGTTTCAGGCATGGTGATTCCGGCAGCTTTAGCCATAAGCGAATAGGCGTATTCGATAAGTCCGAACCCCATGGTGTCACCGAGTTTCTCGTCTTGGACACCGTCGAATTTCAGTAACCAAGATTCGGTTCCGGCAACAGGTTCCTGCCCGGGGGTGATATGCCCGTTGTCAGGGTTGAAGTTGATGACCGCTTTGGCTCTGGCGCCGCCGGCGCTGGTTCCCACTGCCAATATTTGAGCTAGAGCGGCTTCTGATTCGATGTCGTCGTTCAGGGTGCCTGCAACTGCCTTGCGTGCTGAAACTACGAGGTCGCTGAGGACCAAGACGGTGGCTTTTGATGCTCTAGGGCTGGTTGCTGGTTCGAATTCGAGGGCTCCCATGGCTCGACTGCCAGTGTAGGCAAGACGGTCAAGGACGGACACATTTTTTGGGTCGGCTCCTCGGCGTGCCATTTCAGCGTTGATTATCGCATTGCCGAACCTGTCTGGAAGCGAGTCGGCGATCCCGGGAGGTAGTTGCCTCCACGTGTTTTCGCTGAGACCAGGGTAGGTGAAAGTCCTTTTCCTCGGCGAGGGCTTCATGCTCAGCGGGAAGAAGCTTCGGTTGGGTTCGGCGCCGGGCGCGAATTCGAAGGTGTAGGCGTTTCGGACGTTGCCGCGGTTTAGCGCGCCGATAGTCTTGCCCCAGGCTTTGACTTCGATGACGTTTACGTGTTCGAAAGCCATTTAACGAGTTCTCCTTGAGGCGCGTTGTGGGCGTGCTGGCTTGTTTTTGGAGAGGCGGAGGGCTTCCATCGGGCTGAGTTCGCTGTAGCCCTCGTCGAGTGAATCGATGATGTCGAGACGGTCAAGCGCTCTCAGAGCGCGTAGAAATGTTTCGAGCTTCACTCCGCGGCCGTTTTCAAGGTTTTGGAGTGCACTGAGGGACAGGTCGCTGGCGCGTGCGAGATCAGATTGGGTGGTGTCTCTACCTAGCCGTGCTTCGCGGATCAACTGGCCTACGCGATGCTCTAGATCACCGATGGTTTCCATAACTCTTACCTTAGCAACTTTTACAATGATTTTGTAGGATAATAAGTTCGTTGGAAACTATTACTGGAGAAGTTTTTAGAATTGCTAAAGCAGTTGTTATGCCCGATACATGTGCCAAAGCATGCAAACGCAACTTTGAGTATTTGCTACTTTCGCCATCGCTGAACCAATCAAGAATTACCTCAAAGTGCATCGGGAAGTGTTGATCGTTTTGAGCTGACCAATCCAACTGTGAAGGGCTTGGCCATGAAGGGATTGACGGTGTGGAACGTGCTTAGTTCACGTCCGACGCTGTTTGCCAATGGTATTCATGAAGTTGCTCGTTCATGGATGGGGGATTCGGTTGGCCCTTGATGAAAAGGAACCAGAAAGTAGCAACCCGCCACTGCGATCTGACTCTTTACAGCGTATCTAGCGCGGGCTGTGAGTGCTCACCGTCCCTGACGATGATCTTGAAACCCTTCTTGACGATGACCCTGTGCCTACGACGGGCCATATGCGCGAAGACGGGAACCTCCACATCAACGAAGTCGTGGATGCGGATCACTCGCTGCGCGTCATCTGTTCGCTGAATGCGTCCGATCAGCTGCTCGATCTTGCCCTTAAAACTCGCGGGGGAGACCATGAACAAGGTGTCCAGTGTAGGCAAATTGAAACCCTCTCCAGCAATCTTGTCTGAGGCCACCACCACGTAGGAATCCCCTGCCTTCTCCACCTCTGCCAGTTGCGCGCTGATTGCTTGACGTTCTTTCTTGCTGAGTTTGCCGTGAAGTTCGATCACCGGGGTGGTGGTGCCCGAATTTTTGATGAGTTCAACAAGGTTGTGGATCTGTCCGGTGCGATTGGAAAGTACTAGGCAGTGTCGGTTCTCATTTAGCTCCGAGACCACCAGATCAGCCACCTGTTGGTTGCGCACCGGATCGTGGGCGATCTCGTTATATAGCTCCTGCATTCCGGCGCCGTCGGTTTCCTGTGTTTGGGGCTCAAAGGGTGTTTCATGGACATGCAGTTCACGCGTGGCAGCCAGTGGGATCCCAGCTTCATGGCGGATGGGCCCGCATTGCATAGTGATTAGGCTATTGAGCTCATCTGCACGGTAGGGTGTTGCCGTGAGTCCCACCCAGAAGCCTGCTTTGATCTTCTCGACGGCAGCCAGGGTAGAAGGTGCGGCGACCGAATGGCATTCGTCGATGATGATCTGGCCATAGCCAGTGAGCGTTTGGGGATCGGCGTTGCGGCCGCGTAGCGACTGCATCATGACAAGGTCCACCTTCCCGCTGAGCATTCGTTGGCCATCACCAAGCTGTCCGATCAATTGTGGATCCAGGCCCAGGAAATTCTGCAGGCTTTCGCGCCACTGGCCCAGCAATTGTGTGTTGTTTACCAAGATTGCGGTGGGTACCTGACGCTGTGCAATCAATGCGCAGGCGATGACGGTCTTTCCGGACCCGGTGGGCGCGACGATAACTCCTTCGCGGTGAGGCAGGATGGAGTCGAGCATCTCTTGTTGTTCCGTGCGTAGCTCACCCTGGAATGGCTGCTCCAGCTTGGTCCGAGGCTTGCGCGGATAGGTGACCTTCACCGTGAAACCGGCGGTGCGCAAAATCTTGATGGCTTCGTCGGTGACGCCTCGTGGCAAGAGCAATTCTTCCTCGGTGTGACTGAAACATTGGATCAGACGTGGAAACCCGTAAGTGCTCATGCGCTGCGCTTGCCTACGGTAGAACTCGGGGTTAGCCTGGCACGCCAGATGCTTGAGCTCGGTAATCACGGCACTGGGCAACACCGGCAGCGGGATGTGCAGGTGGGCTTCGCGCAGCACTCGAATCGGCTGGTTTTTGACCAGACCTCGCAAACTAGCAGGTGGACGACGCGGTGCTGGTTCGCTGGCCGAAAGCTTGGGACCGACGCTCACGTTGCCCAATTCTTTTAAGTAATCCATTACCGCCTTGGCGCTCGCCGGCACTACCTGATCCAACGCCGAGAAATAGTCTGGCAACGGTTCAAAGGTTTCCGGGTCAACAAACACCGTTCGCCCTTGTGCACGGGCTGTTCCTTCCAATGGCAACGCGATGAGGTTGCCCAGCCTGTTGGCGCCCGGAGACTTGACCGGCAACGTGTCCTGCGAAGGGAAGAGTCGGTCGTAACTTTCCAAGGGCAGACCGGTACGGTATTCCATGGCTCTTCGAATAATTCCGGCACCCATGGCCCGGGCCTGAATTGCGGGGATGCGCTCGGTGAAGAAGATCCATATATGTGCGCCTTGACCCGATCGCGAAATCTCCATGAGGTTATCAAATCCAGCACCACGTGCTGCCGCAGCATAAGCGGTGGCGTCTGCCTTCCATTCACCCTTATCAAAGTCGCACACCAGTAGGTAACAATGGTCATCATCCATCAATGGGTACAGGCCAACGTGATAAGGATGAGTTCCTTCGGGAGTGGGCTTCAGATGCTGATAAATCACATCATCGCTCAGCGGCAACAAATCGGACTTGGTGACCTCCTTGGGGCTAACCCAGCCCTTTGTCTTCGGTCCCCAACCTTTCTTGCCAGTCTTGGCACTTAACCAGCTTGTCGCAAATGCATCAGTCCGACCGCGGAACCGAGAACGGAAGAGTTGTAGTTTGTCCTCTGCTGATGACAAATGAGTAATCGTTGAGGTGACTGGGGTAGCAGCCGGGATGGCTGGCAGTTGCATGGGTACGGGCGCTGGTGCCGGCGCAACAATCGAGGATTCTAGTGCCGACAGGTCTGCACGCACCAAATGAAGCTGGTGCTCCAAGGCAGCGACGCGTTGTTTGAGCCACGCGACCTGATTGCTGATGTCATCCTGAGCTGGCACAGACGATCTCCTGGTGGAACGAACCTTGCTTCATCAGCATAACCAGTGGCGTGCCCTCTCATCGGTAAGAAGTACACTGCGCTGTACTGCATTGGTTGTGCGGTTGTGCGGTTGTGCGGTTGTCGCTGAGGGCCTGAATATAGCACTCGGTCAACGTGAACTTCCCTTTTTCCTGAGGTCTAAAGGCGATGAAATACCCCCGATACCTTACGGTCGCATCAACCCTCGTGCGGCTCGATCGCTGCCACTTCGACGGTTTCCAACTTCGGGTGCAGGTGGTCTCCGTGCTCAACCACCCCCGTGACCCAGCTGATCACCAGCCCGTCCTCGGTGTCCTCGAGGATGGCGAGGTTGTTATCGAACCACGGCCCTTTGATGCCGTTCCAGCGGAAGGGCGGGGCCGGCACATGGGCCCTGCGCGCCATCCACGCCCCGAACGGGACGGCCGGCCCCAAGGCCAGGGCCGCGGCAAAGTAGCGCATGAACCGGGGCAGCGGGTTGCGGATGGGCGAACATACCGCCTGCAGGATCCTGCTCCCGTTCTCGCGTTCGACCTCGGAGACATAGGAGAAATGCACGTCTCCGGAGAGGAAGGTGACGGTCTGCGGGGCGGGGCCGCGCTTTCCATCGGCGACCTCGGTGGCCCACCGGGCGACGTTCTGGAAGCTTTGTTGGAACGCCGCCCAATGTTCAAGGTCCACGGCCCGGCGCAGCCGTTCGCCGAGCCACGCCCGGGCCGGGCCGCGTTCTCCGGAAGAGTAGACCTCGTTCCACGCTTCCACGTGATGCAGGCCCATGGGCAGCAAGAAGGGCAGCGAGGTAGCGACCAGCAGGTGGCGGAATCCGCCTTGCATGTGCTCGTCGAGCCACGCACTTTCCGGTGCGGCATCGACGCGCTCGGCGAACCGGTCCAGGTCGGCAGTGATATCCAATTCTTCGGGGCCGGTGTGGGAAGCGATGCGTTGCCACAGTGGATCTGCAGCCCGCCCCTCGGGGGAGAGGTTGCCCAGGTGCTGATAGATCCAATATGAGCCGAGGCCCGCAACAATGCGTTGGTGCCACCAGCTTCTCTGCTCCATGTCCTGTTTCCAACTCCGCGAGGAGTTCCAATCGTCGCGGATGTCGTGGTCGTAGAAGATCATGGCGCTGGGCAGGGTGGAAAGAAGCCAACGGTTGGCCGGGTCGGACCAGGCCAACCGGTACAGGTGGGCGTATTCCTCGAAGTCCTTCAGCTCCGCCCCGGGTTCGTCTCTGATATCGCGCCGGCTGCGGATGAACTCGCGCATCTGGTCGCTGGTGGAGTCCGCATAAACCTGATCCCCGAGGAAGAGCATCAAATCCGGCCACGGTCCGTGCCCCGTGCCCGCCATGGACAGGGCATAGGCGCGCATCGCGTCAACTCCGTGCTTGCGGTTGCCCGCCGCGTCGTGCGGAATGCTGGTGCGGCAGGACCCGAAGGCCAGCCGTGGATTCTTGGCGGGGTCGATGGTGGCGATCATGGATTCGGGGAAGCCATCCTCGCACGGCCAGATAGCTGTCCCCTGAAGATGCACGCTGTAGGGATTGACGCTTCCAACCTCCAGCCGGCTCACCTCAACTAACGCATAGTGGTGGCCGTGGGCACCAAAAGTCGGCGCACGCCATGTGTATTCACCACAACGGCCCTCGACGGTGCCAGACCGAGCGGTCTCCACCCAGATACTGGCGGAGGTAGCATCCACGTGGCGGAGCATCGGGCCAAGGACAAGGTCCTGATCGTTTCGGTGGCTCATCGATTTCCCTTCCTGATGGTGCAGGTCAACCCAGAATGGCACAACAACATCGTTGGGGATAGGCCCGGCCGCCGGGCACTGGATCAGATGATGCATAGGATGGGCTGATGAATGAATCCCCGTATCGCCAAACCCGCAGCCGCCTCGTGGCCGCCGCACCCCGAGAGATCTTCGAACTGCTCAGGGATCCCGCCATGCACCCGGTCATCGACGGCTCCGGAACGGTGCGGGCCTCGAACGGACAGGGAAGCAAGCTCACCCTGGGCAGCGAGTTCGGCATGCAGATGCGCCTGGGCATCCCGTACCGGATCAGCAATACCGTGGTGGAATTCGAGCAAGACCGGCAGATCGCCTGGCGGCACTTCAGCGGACATCGGTGGCGCTACGAGCTGGAAGCTGTCGGGTCAGGGACACTGGTCAGCGAAACCTGGGACGCCAGCCGGTTACGGCACAAGTGGCCGCTGCGGCTGATGGGCTTTACCCGGAGCACCGGGCCCAATATGGAACGCACCCTGGAACGGCTGGCCGCGCAGTTCCCAGACGCCACCGAGTAAGGGGCCCATTGCCCTGAGTAGCTCGTCGATGACGAGGGAAAACACAGCAATCCGGGGCGGATCAGCCCGCGCTTCTTCATCTTCGAGCGAGTGCTGGTGCTCCTCACCGTGGTGGCCGCCCTGTTGGCCGTCGCCTCCAAGAACGCCCGCCGGATCAACGGCTGGCTCGGCACAAACGCCGTCGCCTAGGCCTGCTATTCGCCACGGGCGCCGAATTCGAATACCCGGTGCAGCACTGTCCTGGCTGGCGGTGAACCTACCGATGACGATCATGAACTTCGAGTCGTGGAAACACTTCTTCACCTTCACCCTCACCGAGGACCGCGGCGCGGGACTCGCCTCCTTCTGGAACTTCCGGCATCAGTCCTATACGGCACGATGGCCGCGGAACCTGTGGCGCACAGGACATTCCAGAAAGCCTGGCCGGCGCAACCTTGCTTCGGCCGATAATTACCCAGCTGCTTCCGCGGTTCGCGCTGGACGACGCCAAATGACCCGGCACAACTCCACATCTGGCCCGTGCCGGTGGTTGGAACTCCGGATCTCTTAGCAAAGCCCATATCATTGCCCTATGACGCTGCCGCTGACACACATGACCGCACCCGCGATTCTCGCCCACCTTCGATCTGCAGCCATGGCATTGGTTCCGGCCGAGCGCCGGGTGGCCGAGGTGCTGCTGGCAAGGCTTGCCGAGGTTCCCGGCTATTCGGCTCAAGATGTTGCCGGGGCTGCGGGCTGCTCCACCGCCACGGTGGTGCGTGCCTGCCAAAGGCTGGGGTTCACCGGCTACCAACAATTCCGCACCGAAATCACCCGCCATGCGGTGGCCTTGGCCGAGCTGGATCCAGGCGCTCGGGAAAGCCGCCAGGATGACGTGGAACCCGGTCCGGGCGCGGTGCTCAGGGAAGATTCCGTGGCGCCGGGTCTGCCCGGCGACCAAGAGAAATTGTTGGAGCAGGTCTTTGCCGCTGCGCACGAGGATTTGCAGGCCACCCAGGCGATGCTCGACAGGGCCGAATTTACCCGTGCCGTTGACATGCTTTCCACCGCCGGCACGATCCTGATGCTCGGCACCGGAGGCTCCTCGATCCCGGCACAGGATGCGGCATTGCGCTTCACCATGGCCGGGCGGCAGGCCACCGCTCCGGGTGATGTGCTGGCCCAGCAATTCACCGCACGTCTGCTGGAACGCGAGGACGTGTGTGTGGCCATCAGCTTTTCGGGCGCCAACCGCCATACCCTGGACGCAGTTGACGCGGCCCGGCTTGCAGGTGCCCGGGTCGTTGCCGTGACCAGCACCGGGCTGAGCCCGCTGGCCAAGCTTGCCGATGCCTGTCTGGTCACCGGCACTGCCAGCGCCGCCTCCGAGATCCTGTCCAGCAGGGTGGCGCACATGCTGGTGCTCAATGCTCTGAACCTTGCGGTGCAGCAACGTGCGGGACAACCCGGTTTCGGCCCGTCTAAGGCCTTGGCCGGGCTGCTTTCTCGGACCTTGCAGGGACACGAAGAGGCCCTTGACTGACTTCCCCTCAGTCCTGGATGAATTCTTATTTGTCCGGACACCCGCAGGTGGGAAACAGTTAATCATCCGGTCATCTGGAGAGGATGAAATCAATTTGTAACGAAGTTTCCCCGCCGGGGGAACGAGGTAACGAATTGAGGAATGATCCTGCATGCCGAGCATCTTGGAAGCCAGCACCGCGGTGCCGAACCTGCGCCAGGTTCCCTCCACAGGACTCGGCAGGTTGTATCGTTCGGCGGCCCCCAACGCACTGGATGCCGCCGGCATCCGAGATCTTGAGGCACTGGGTGTAAGCACGATAGTGGATCTGCGCGAGCCCTTCGAGAGTGCCGCACGCCCGGACTTCCTCCCCGCCGGTACCGCATATCTCCAGGTGCCGCTGTATCGCGGAGCGCTGCCCCTGTCCACACCCATTGAACAGGTCTACCGAGGATTGCTCAACGACCGCGGCACGGAAATAGCCAAGGCGGTCAGCGCCATTGCGACGTCCCTGCCCTCCGGTGTGCTGCTGCACTGCGCCGCGGGCAAGGACCGGACCGGATTAGTGGTGGCGTTGGTCTTGGAGGTCGCAGGGGTACCGCGGAAATTGATCCTTGATGACTATGCGCGCAGTGCCGCAAACCTACCGGACAGCTTCCGCGAGCGAGTGAACCAGGAACTGGCCTCCGCGCTGGGCGACGGTGACGAATTGCAGGCGGCACTGCACCTGCACCTACAAAGCCCGGCCCCAGCCCTTGCCGGAGCCCTTGACCTGGTCGCCGAACGCTTCGGTTCCGCCGCCTGCTACCTGCTGGCCCACGGTTTGGCACCCGCCGAGCTGGAAATATTACGCCAAGAGTTGGCTGGCCCCAGCGCATGAGCCAGCGTCAGGCCACCCTAGTCCAACTGACCGACACCCACCTGTTGGAGGGCGAGAAGCTGCTGCACGGTCGGATCGACACCTGGTCCAGCACCGTCGCGGCGCTGAGCGCCGCCGCCCACTTCGCTCCCGACGCGGTGCTTGTTACTGGAGACATCGCCGACCGCGGCCAACAGATCTACAACCGCGCCGCCAGGCTCTTCGAACGGGCCGAACAGGAACTGGGATGTCCGGTCATCGTGGTGCCGGGCAACCACGATCCGGCCGGCGCAGTGGCAGCGGGCTTCAACCGCACCCGCCAGGCCGGTGGCCCGTTCCCTGCCGACACCGTGCACGAGGTGGCCGGCCTGCGGATCATTGGGCTCGAAAGCCACGGGTTCGGTCAGGCCCAGGGCACGCTGACCCAAGAGCAACTGCAATGGCTGCTCGGCGTGCTGGCCACACCCGCACCAGGTGGAAGCGTGCTGGCCATGCACCACCCACCCATTGACGCAACTCTGCCCGGATTGGCCGGCCGCGGGCTGGCCAACCCGGCGCAGCTTGCCGCGGTGCTCGAGGGCAGTGATGTGCACGCGATCCTCTGCGGGCACTACCACCTGCCCAGCACCGGGAACCTCGGGAGAATTCCGGTGTGGGTAGCCCCCGCGGTCTCCTACAACCACAACATCTTTGCCCCTTCGCATCTGATCCAGGGCTTGGACACCAGCTGGATCAGCGTCGTGAAGGTCGGTGGCTCCACGCTGTCGGCCAGCCCGGTGCAGGTGGCCACCGCCGCGGCGGTGTTCACCCGTGAAATTGCTGCGCCCGTGAGGCAACCCGTGCTGCTGTAGCGGCTCCCACATATCCCCTTTTTCACCACTCGCACGCCGCACCTTTTCAGGGCGGCACTTCTAAGGAGAAGAAATGAAAAAACGCCTTAACATCCTGGCCCCGATGCTGCTGATCCCCGCACTTGGCCTGACCGCCTGTGCCGGCAGCGGGGACCCTGCCGGCGCCGCAGACGCGTCGGAAACCAAGACCCTCACCGTCTATACCTCCGAGCCACAGGCCAAGATCGATCAGATCGTGGAGGCCTTTGAGAAGGCCAATGACGGCACCAACGTCGAGGTCTTCCGCGCCGCCACCGGCGAACTGAAGACCCGCATCGCCACCGAGAAGCAGTCCGGAAAGATCAGCGCCGACGTCATCCTCGCCGCCGATGTCCCGACCTTCGAGACCTACGCCGCCGAGGGCACGCTGGCCAAGCTGGACATCAGCAACGCCGCCGAGCTTGATAAGAAGTTTGTTGACGAGGAAGGATTCTGGGTGGGCACCCGCATCATCCCCACCATCATCGCCTACAACACCGGCGCCCTCACCGAGGGTCCGGCCAGCTGGGCGGCACTGACCGAGGAAACGTATAAGAGCAAGATCGCCATGCCTAACCCCGACGTCTCGGGTGCAGCTGCGTTCAACACCGCGGTGTGGTTCCAGGAAGCTGGCCTAGGCCAGGACTGGCTGGAAAAACTGGTAGCCAATGAGCCAACAGTGCTGGAAAGCAACGGACCGGTCGGCCAGGCGGTGGCCGAGGGCAGCTCCGAGGTTGGCATCGTGGTCGACTACGTGGCCCGTGAACTCGCCGCCAAGGGTTCGCCCATTGCCGTGGGCTACCCGAGCGACGGTGTCCCCTACGTCTCCCAGCCTGCCGGTGTCTTTGCCGACTCGGTAAACCAGGAGCTTGCCAACGACTTCGTGGACTTCTTGGTCTCCAAGGAAGGCCAGGAGCTGGCAGTGGAGCAGTCCTACCTGCCGGTCCGCGAGGATGCAGGTGTGCCCGAGGGTGCCCCTGCCCTGAGTGAGATCAACCTGCTGGACCCGGACCAGGAAAAGATCGCCGCCGGCCAGACCGAAGCAGTTGACTTCTTCAACTCGCTGCTGAAGTAACACCTTGACCATGACGACCCACAGCATTGCCGCCACCGGTCCGGCAACCGAGACGAGAACCGACGCGGACGGAAGCTCCGCGCCGCCTCCGTCCGCTCAGCAGGCTTCCAATGCCGAAGCAAAACGGCGCCGGGTGCAGGAGCGCGACGGACTCGGTGCCCTGCGCACCGGGGTGTGGGTCGTTTTGGCGTTCCTGGTTGGCCTGCCACTGGTGGCCCTGGCGCTCCAAGGAATTCAACCCGAATCACGACAGGTCTTTGGGGACAGCGCCGTGGCCGGGGCGGCACTAAACTCGGTGGCCAGCGCCACCGGTTCGGCGCTGCTGGCCACCCTGGCCGGTGCGTTTCTGGCCGTGGTGCTCGAACGCAGCAACATCCCCGGCCGGGGCGCCCTGCGTTGGCTGGTGCTGCTGCCCTTCCTGATCCCGCCGTTTATCGGGGCCATGGCCTGGATGGCGCTGCTCGGGGCCAACGGACCGGTGAACAAGACGTTGGCCTCGCTGGGCATCGATGCACAGCTGAGCATCTTCGGCGGGTGGGGAGTGGTCTTTCTGCTGGCCGTGCATTCCTACCCGATGGCCTACCTGGTTATCGCCGCCGCAATGCGGCGCATCCCGGGGAACCTGGAGGAAGCGGCCCGCATCTCCGGGGCCGGCACCGCCCGGGTGTTGGGAACCGTGACGTTGCCGCTGCTGGGCCCGGGACTATTGGCGGCATTTGTGCTGACGCTGGTGGCAAACCTGTCTGACTTCGGGATCCCGGCGTTGATCGGGTTGCCCGAACGCTATACGACACTGACCACGCTGGTGTACCGCTATCTGGCTTCCAGCACCACCAGCAACCCGCTGCCCGCCGTCTCCGCGATTGGACTGCTGCTGTTGGTACTCGCCGTTCTTGCGGTGCTGGCCCAACGCAAGCTGCCCTCCGGCAGCCAGCTGGGTAGTGGGGGAACCGGCATGAAACTGGAACTGGGCGCCGCACGGATCCCCGTGCTGGTGCTGTTGTGGCTGTGGGTCGGCATCATCTGCCTGGTGCCGTTGCTGGCATTGGCCAGCCAAGCGCTGCTCCCAGCCCCGGGCGTCCCTCTGACCTTGGAGAACTTGACCCTGGAAAACATCATCCGCGCCGCAACCTCGCCGAACGCCGTCTCCGGGATGGGCAACTCTCTGCTGCTGGCCGGGGGAGCGGCGGTGTGCTGCACGGTCCTGGGCCTCGGCATCGCACTGCTGCTGACCCGCGGTAAACACCGCAGTAACGGTGCCCTGGACGTGGTGGCAACCCTTCCCCAAGCCCTGCCCGGCTTGGTGATTGCCGTGGGCTGGCTGCTCATCGCCCCGATGCTAGGGATCTTCAACACCTCCTGGGTGATCCTGGGAGCCTACATCATGGCGTTCATGGCATTGGTGGTGCAATCGGTGCGCGCGCCCCTGGCCTCGGTGTCAAGCACGCTGGAGGAAGCTGCCCGCACCGCCGGCGCCTCGCCGTTGCGCGCCCTGCTGGATGTCTCGGCCCGCCTAGCGGTTCCCGCAGCGCTCACCGGAGGGGTGGTGGTGCTGCTGACCGCGGTGCGCGAACTGACCATTTCCATCCTGCTGGTGGCCCCTGGCACCCAGACCCTGGGTGTGAGCATCTTCAACCTGCAGCAGTCCGGCGACTATTCGGGAGCCTCCGCGCTGGCCCTGTTGGTGGCCCTTGCAGGGATCTTGGGTCTCTCCGCGACCGCGGCACTGGCCAACCGCCGTACCGACACATAGCAACATCATGAAAGGGGGCCGTTATGGCCACCATTAAAATGAGAAATCTTGGCCTCGTTTACCCCAACGGGCACGTGGGCCTGGACGGGATCGACCTGGACGTAAGAGACGGGGAATTCCTGGCGTTGCTCGGACCCTCGGGCTCGGGCAAGACCACGCTGCTGCGAACCATTGCGGGGTTCCTCCGCCCGTCTGCCGGTTCCCTTTCCATTGACGGGAAGGACATAGCAGGGGAAGGGACGTGGGTGCCTCCCGAGAAGCGCGGGCTGGGCATGGTGTTCCAGGACCATGCAATCTGGCCGCACCTTTCCGTGGCCGGTAATGTCGGCTACCCACTAAAGCTCTCCGGTATTCCCCGGGCACAACTCGCCCGCCGGGTGGCCGAGGTGCTTGAGCAGGTGGGTTTGGCCGAATACGCCAAACGAAAGCCCTCCGCACTCTCCGGGGGACAGCGCCAGCGCGTCGCCCTGGCCCGGGCCATTGTCGCCTCGCCGAAGGCGCTGCTGCTGGACGAGGCACTCTCCGCTCTGGATGAACCGCTGCGTGCCAGACTCCGGCTGGAACTGCGTGCCCTGACTCGCGAGCAGGGGCTGACTGCGGTACACGTGACACATGACAGGGCCGAGGCCCTCGGGTTGGCCGACCGGGTAGTGGTGCTGAACGAGGGAAGGATCCAGCAGGTGGGAACCCCGGCCGAATTGCTGGAAAACCCAGCCAACTCTTTCGTCGCATCCTTTGTCTCGGACGCCACGCTATTCCCCGGCACGCTGGTGGACGGCAACTTCCACGCCGACCACCCCGGGGCCAGGTTCAACAAGCACATGGAGGTGCACCGGAATCCGGGCATTAAGTTCGTCGGAGTGCCGCAAACCGCAGTGTCGCGCTCGCGCCGCGCCGTGGCGGCGGTGGCTCCCACCGGGTTGCGGCTGGAACCTGTAGAGAATCGCGGAATCGGGACAACGGCGGGCCGTGCCCCGCTGGCTCGCGTCACTTCGTCGCTCTACGGCAGGCATGGATATGAAACCAGTGTGGATTGGGCCGGCACAGCGCTGCGCGTGCTGGTGAGCGGCTGGGTCCCCACAGAAGGGCAGCTGGTTCGTCCGGTGATCGAATCGGCGCACGTGTTCTGTGAGGAAGCCGGCGCCGCCGAGGGACGGGCAGCATGAACCCGCAGGCATGGGCCTTGGTGCGGCACGGTGAAACCGCATGGAACCGCGCCTCACGCCTACAAGGCAGGGCAGACATCCCGCTGAACGACACCGGCCGGACGCAGGCGCTGGCCACGGCCGAGGCGCTCGCCGAGGCCGGCCCCTGGGACTTGGTGGTCAGCTCCACCCTGGGACGTGCGCGCGAAACAGCACGGATTATCGCGCACCGGCTTGGAACCGGTGCCGTGGTTGAGGTTCCAGCATTGGTGGAGCGCGACTACGGGCCAGCGGAGGGCACAGACATTGCCGGTCTCGACGAGCGAGCCAAGGGCGAACTGATGGAGGCCGGGGAAAGCGCCGTGTCGGTGGTGCTGCGCGGCACCGCGGCCCTGGCCGGACTGGCTGCGGCCCATGCAGGAAAGCGATTGGTGGTTGTCAGCCACGGCACGCTCATCCGCCTGGTGCTCTCGTCCCTGCGTGGGGTGGATCATCCACGGGTGGAAAACGGGGAAGTCGTGGAACTTGACGCGGGCCTACTGTTGGATTTCGATGAAGGGCTTTCCACGGTGCGGTAAAAGCTCCTGCGCGATCGGAAATTGCAGGTGGTTCAGATTAGTGCTGCACCCAGGGCAAGCAACCAGATCACACCGTAGAAAATAAGTTTTTGCATGTTGTCTAACCAATGCATGGCTATGGAGGCAGTTCCCAGAAACTTTTCTCGGGTATTCGCGGAGGGCACAACAGGTATGTAGCTTCGGCAAGCATTGTGAGCCAAATTCGAGGCGGGTCCGATTCTTGAAAATATCGCAATATATTGCCGGGAAAACTTACAGGGATTAGTAGATGACCGTATATCCGCCTGTCTAGCTGCCTGTGTTATTAAACCGCGGTGTCCGTGGAGCCGGATTGGATGCAGTAAATTCTTGAGACCCAGAATCCACAATTAGTGAAGCCAGATTCGACATCTGTTTCAGTAACCCAGATGGTGGTTGAGACAGATCCACGGCATGGCAGTGCACAGTGGATTGGTGGCCAATCACGTCATGGGAGAGCACATCTTCTGGGCCTCTTGCGTATATGAGGTGTCCAGCATCAAGTCCGAAGCGGACACAGTACGCCAGCATCTGGTAGATATCGGCGTTGGGGTAGTTCGCGGAATCAGAGGCTTTGTACTTGGCATCGATTATGGCCAGCCGTTGTTTCGAGCCGTGCCACACGAGATCCGGGCGTAGTGCCAGTTTCGCGCCCTTATCGAGAAATGTTCCGGTTTCCTGCCGTGTTGCTTTGCCATCGATGGCAGCAAAGCTGTCAGCTAAGGCGACAGTGACAAAATCTTCGAAGATCCTCCACATATCTAAGAGGAAAGCACTGGCTGTCAGCTGGCCCTTGACCTGCTCCACCGAAGAGTTTCGGAGAATTACTTCGGAGAGGAGTATTGCCTGTCGATATCTGGAGTTGATCCTTGTGTAGCGGATAGTAGGTAGTTCTTGGCCAGGAATGTGGAGTTTGACGCCAACGAATGATTGCGTCAGTTTGCGTAGCCCAGCTCGAATCCCCGGGTCCAGCATGGGAAGTTTCAGGAGCCGGTGAAGTGCCGAAACGAGCATTCTGTTTTCTGGCACATCAGTTGTGAATTCGTCGTAGACTACCTCTGCGGGCAGTGCGAGCCCGCCCCTGCGACTGATTTGAGCAGCTATATCTAGCCGGCCTCGCATCATCGGCAACGCATCGTTAAAAGTTTCGTACCCCTGGATGATCCCATTCTGACGGATCTTCGAGACTTGCTGCAGGAAGGCCACAGCCATGACGCTGAGCAGATCCTGATCGGTGTCTAACTGGATCTCCTCATCTCGCCAGAATTTTGGGTGCAGGGCATACTGCATCATGAAGAACAGTCGAGAGACGGGAACCTTGGGACGAATTAGGATCTGTTGGTCACCAATTCGAATAACGCCGATCTTGCGAACGTTCGAAACGGTCCACTGTTCGCCACCCACCGGAGTCACCGTGGCAATGCGCATACGGTTCAGCGTTGATGCCATATCGTTTGACAACGTGTGCTGCTTCGGAGGGCTACCTTCAAATAGTTCGAGTTGCCGCATGCTCCTATCCATCCGCTGCGTTCGAGTTCTCGATTCGTACCGCGGCTTCTTTCTTCAAGTGTGCACGGAGGCTAGCGAGGCCGTACTTCTCCTCGATGTCGACTTCTTCGCCAAAGTGGTGTTCGCTCAGTAGCGGGAGGACGTCGTACTCCCAGATTTCTTGCATCTGGCCTGCCAAGAAAGTCCCGCTTTTGGGCATCAAATAACTTGGCCCCAGCTGAAAATCAGGGTTATTTATCCTGGCGTTAACCTCGGCCAAAAGCGCCGCAGGCTCAGGATCCAGCTGATGATGCTCCAGCCACTGGGGGAGGACGGATTTAACCGGTTGTTTCTCCGGGTGAAGTTCAACGAATGAGAAGCGCCGACGCATGGCTGCATCGAGGAGTGCGATGGACCGATCGCTGGTATTCATTGTGCCGATGAGGAAGAGGTTCTCCGGCATCACGAATGTGTCTTCGTCGTCCTTGCTGTATTGCAATTTGATCGGCTGGTCGCGATACTCCAGCAGGAAGTAGAGCTCGCCGAAAATCTTAGCGAGATTTCCGCGGTTTATCTCGTCGATGACCAGGACGTAGTTGTACTCGGGATTCTTGATCGCTTGGTCCACGATCCGACGCAGAGGCCCATCCTTGAGCTCATAGGTTAAATTACCCAAGCTCGTGGTGACGGGGCGGTGAGCTGTCATGATGTTGTG
>NZ_NRGV01000061.1:0-1747 GCF_002332385.1 Glutamicibacter sp. BW80
CCCAGATCTTTCATCAGTTATCCAACGGCTGCCGAAATCCTCTACCAATGGATTCCCGGTGGCCGTTCCTGATTCAGTCCGCGCCAAAGGGCGCCTGAACCACCGACGCTGAATGCCAGGCTCCACGCACCCGGACCAAAATAGCCTTTCAAAACCTAAGAAACAAGGGGAACAGCTACTTCCCGTTCAGGCAGTCAGCAATCCGTGCCGCCACCGCTGGAACAGCTTGCCGATACCCTCCTGCAACTGGCATAGCAACTGTGCTTCTGGCGCTCTCGCCGGGATCAACAGCCGGCGTTGCCGACCACCTGAAACGATTTTCCCTGCCATCGAGAACAACCGGTACCGCCACCGCTTCAAATCCCACACCGAAGCCTCATGACCACCAGGCAGCACCGCCAGCTGCAGCCAAGACACCAAATTGACCGCGAACATCGCCAGGTCCGCCCATGCCTGATTCGCCGCAAAAGACCAATACGGCAGCTTGCCCAACCCCGTATTCTTCAACGTTTTGATCCGATTTTCGCACCTGCCACGCGCCCGATGCCGGGCATCGAGGAACGCCACGTTGAACCGTGGGCTGTTGGTCAAGAACGCGGTCACCCGGTTGCCGTCCGTATCGAACAGGTTCGCTTTCGCCCCGGGATGCAACGGCTCAGCACGTAGGTAAATCCGAGTTCCAGGCGGGTATTGCCTCAACTCCAAGACCTTCGTTGCATCAATCACCCACGCGTTATCTCGTTGACCACCATCAGCGTCCAGCGCTGGTTCCCAGTACTTCTTCTCATCGATCCACCGGATGAACCGCTCCTTGAGCACCGGCAAAGAATACGAGGTGGAGAATTGGACCCCCAATGAATCCAGATGGTGCAAGAACTCGCGGGAAGAGCCGGCACTGTCGGTACGGACCAAGATCTTCTCACCACGAAGGTTCCCGTCCTCGTCATAGAAATTTTCAGGCAGTTGGGCTAGGGCTTGGCTGAGCACCTCGATATGCGAGGCGGCGGAATTCGCGCCCCGGTTGCCTGGGCGCAACTGCACGGCGAGGACTTCGCCGGTGCCGTTGGCTTTGCCATAGTCTGCCATGGCGATCATCGGTGAGAACCCGTATCCGCCTTTGTAGGTGCCAGCACTATTTTGTTTCTCGGAATGAACGTGCACCAACGAGGCATCAATGTCGATGGTTAAAGGGTTCTTTGCCGTGGCCTGCCGGGCAGGATTCCGCGGCCCGGCAGCATTCCAGACTTTGGTGCGCAGGCTGCGGGTCATGGTGGCGAACCCGTAGGAGAAAGCTTCTGGCTGATCTTTGATCCGGCCCATGAACCGGCTGACCGTGGCATCCGACGCCACGGAGCCAAAGAGCTCTGGTGCGGCTCGTAGCTGGTCAATATCTGTGGCTTGCTCGCCGCCAGCCGCCAAGGACAGAGCTAGGGCGCCGAGGATCTTTCCCGGCCGGTGGGTCGCGGTGGTTGGCACGAACTGGCTGAACCTGTCTTCGCAAACGCGGCGGAAGTCCACCGCATTCAGGAAACTGGTCAGCACCGACAAGCCTGCATGGGAGACCAAGGTTTGGCCGGTGAGTTGGGTCGAGATGGCAGGGAAAACGTGGGTAGAATAGTTCACAGAAAAGGTGATCCTTCGAACGGGTATTTTGGAAGCTTAGACACTCCCATTTTCCCAGTTCAGGTCACCTTTTCATCTTTTAAGTCAGTTAATGACTACCGGCCTTCATGAAATACCCGGGCTA
>NZ_NRGV01000062.1:0-5889 GCF_002332385.1 Glutamicibacter sp. BW80
GGTGGTGATGCTCATGGTGCGCTGAGTTTCCTGTTCTCGCCCTGTCTGGGGTGAGGCGGGGGTTGCTATGAGTGGCTGGTCTCACTTGATCCTGACAGACAGGGGAGTTCAATCGCCACAAGCGAGTGTGACCCCTGCGCGGCCTCTCAACAGTGTGTAGTGACGTTGAGCCAAACCGAAGAACACCGCGAGGAAGATCCGGGAACTGTTCACGAGCCACGCTTCCTGCTCATAGCTAATGTTCCGAGTAGAGAGAAGAACGCCGATGAACCGCAGAGCCTCCGAAGGACTCAAAGAAAAGTACGCGAAGTACGTCAACGAACAATTGGTTGCCGTGGGTGAACCGCCGATGACCGAACCATTTGAGCATTTACTTGCAAAAGTTGAGTTTGAGAGCAGCAACTTTAAGCAGATTGTCACGGTACTGACAATATTTCTAACTTTCATCGCGATCACGATCGCAACCGCTAGTGCCTCGGGAGCCTATCTGGGAAAAGAACTTCTTATTACCTATGCAGGGATGATTACTGTTCTTCTGGTAGTTGCAATCATATTTACTCATCCATCGGTGGCAGCCAAAAAATCTGCGATCGCTGTATATCGGCATCGTCACCCCTAAGCGGCTTTCACAGTCATCAGCTCCTTCCAATGGGTGGTGTAGCGAGGGCTGATCATCTCCCGGCGCATTTCCCAAGCTGGCCCTTGCTGCAGTCCTGCAGCGCCTAAACCAATAGCTTTCACCCCGTGCTCGCTACGGATCTGCTGGATCAACGGGCCGATCTGTTTCGCCTCATGCGCTGACACGAAAGGCACGAACGTGTCCTGCATCGCCACCGGCTGCAGATCCATGACCACCACACCAGCCCTGGCGTACTTCACCCCGACCAGGATCTGGGGGAGTAGTTGCTTGGCTGCCTTGGTGAGAACCACCGGATCAGCCGTCGGCCCAGGTAGCTTCACCGTAATGGCTGGCTGGTGATCCTGATGCTGGTTGAAATAGCTGGTCATCGCCCACGCACTGAGAATTCTGGCTTGCTTCTGGTGCTTGTGCAATCTTGCAGAGGCTTGCTGCGCATAAATCCCCATCACCTGCTCCATCCCCACCCGATCAGTGACCGGATCAGAGAAGCTGCGAGAGAAGATCAGCTGATCTTTGATCACCCGTTCTTCCTCCATCGGGATACATGGGATACCGCGCAACTCCAAAACGGTGCGCATCTGCACAATGGAGAACTTATCCCGGATACGCACCTCATCGGCGTCCCGCAGCTCTTTTGCCGTCCATATCCCCAAGCCCCGCAACCGTTTAGTCAGACGGGGACCGATGCCCCAGATTTCGACCGTCGGAAGGCGGGCTAACAGGTTTTCGGTGGTGGTCCGTGGGGCGCGGTCCCAGACGCACACCCCGCCTAGCACACTGAGTTTTTTGGCGCACTGGTTCGAAAGTTTGGCCAAGGTCTTCGTTTTGGCGATGCCCACACAGACCGGCAACCCGGTCAGCCGGAACACCTCGGCCTTGATCTGCTCACCCAGGGCTTGCAGCTCATCGAGCGTGCCGCTCACGCCGAGGAAGGCTTCGTCGATGGAATAGATCTCCACCCAAGCAGAGAACCGTGCCAGCAGTTTCATGACCCGCCCCGACATTTCGCCATACAGCTCATAATTAGAGGACTTTGCGACCAGTATCGGTCAGCGTCGGCAGCGAGTTTGAACCACGGCGCGCCCATCTCAACGCCCAGGGCTTTGGCTTCGCTGCTGCGCGCGACCGCGCAGCCATCATTATTGGACAGCACGATTACCGGGCGGGCTTCGAGTTTCGGGTCAAAGACGCGTTCGCAGGAGACATAGAAGCTGTTCACATCAACATGTGCGATGTATTCGCCCCGCTGTGCCGGGTTGGGGGAGTCTAGAGGTGATGGAGGCATGTGGTGGCCACACCCCAAATCCTGAAATCCGATAGTTCCGCTACGCGCAGATCGGGATAGTCCGGGTTCTCTGCTTTCAACACCACCCCGGCAGGGCCAGTGGAGAGACGTTTGACGGTCATCTCCCCGTCGATCACTGCAATCACCACGTGCCCATCGCGTGGCTGCACACTGCGGTCAACGATCAGCTCGTCCCCATCGCTGATTCCCGCGTCCTGCATCGACTCACCAGACACCCGCACAATGAAGGTCGAGACTTGATCACGGATCAGCATCTCGGATAGATCAATCTTCGTATCGGAGTAGTCCTGGGCTGGGGAAGGGTAACCCGCCGGGACACGGTCCAGGGCCATAGCGATCACCCGTTGCGGCGGGGTCGCCAGCTCGCAAACCTGTATACGATCAATTTTCATCACAGCACACTTTCTTAGAATCTACATTCTAAGCCTTTACCGTAGCGACGGCGACCGACACTAGCGCAATGCATCCCCAAGAAGTCACTTTGATAGAACTGTGCCCGGGGTTTTCCCGGCTGATTTCCCCATGGTTCAAGACTCATTAACCCGTGGTGCGCGTGGAGGGGTTGGGTTTTTTCGGCATCGACAAGGGGTAGTCCAAGGGATTGGGGCACGCTCGCGAAGGCTCAGCCAGGGCGCAACCCCAGTTTTCAAGATGGCCTCACCGTGAGTGATTCTCTAGCCGGCCCAGGTTCCCGGACGGGCGGACATTTGCCAAAAAAATAAGTGTCTATCTCTACTAGACAAGGGATGTCTAGGCGGGGTAGACTAAAGATATGAGGACAACGAACCAGGGAAAGGAAAAGCGATGAAAACTACAGCTCAGACCACGTTCACCGGGCCAGACTTGCCCCTCGATGACCGCAGCGGCGACGGCTACGACTACTTGGACACCGCCGAAAACGCAGGATGGACGGTCATTGCCCAATGGGGAGCCGAAGGCTACGACTTCGGCGCATGGCCCTACGTGATCGGATTCGCCCGCCAGATCAACAAGGGCGGCAAGCGCCACTTCGGCTACGGCCTCTACGTCGAAGGTGACACCACCACCAAATATTTCGACACCTTGGAAGCGTGCAAAGAAGCCATTGACCGTGACGCTCATTGGTTCTGGAAAACAGGGCAAAGCGACGGCCCCGACGATGTGCCCGAGAAGTTCGAGGATCTACCCGCCAAATATCGCGGCCTCCCCGCCGGCTAGCTAGCACCCGGTGCCCCGCCTCGCGGCGGGGTGCCACCGCCCGGAAAGCAGGAATTTCCCATGAGTACCGTTGCCCCTTATATCGTCCTCAACTGCCCGGTAACCCAAATCCTCGGTTTCTACGACTCAGAAGAAGCCGCCACCATCGCCGCCGAGGAATTTGGACAGTGCAGTTTCGCCTATAAGCTCAGCCCCAAAGAAATCGCGGCGCTGACAGCCCAGGAATAACCCCAAGGAGGGAAATCATGGAAACGCCCGTCACTGTCTACAGCAAGCCATCGTGCGTGCAGTGCAACGCCACCTACCGTGCCCTAGAAAGCGCTGGAATCGCCTATAGCGCCGTGGACGTGAGCGCCAATGATGACGCGCTCGCCTACATCAAAAGTCTTGGCTATGCGCAAGCCCCGGTCGTGGTCGCGGGGGTCGAGCACTGGTCAGGATTCAGGCCGGATAAAATAGCCGATGTTGTCTAGTCCCCATTGACTTGTCAGTCTAGGGGGACTAGACTAAAGTTATGAAAACAACGAAAACCAAGGAAGTGACCAAGTTTCTCACGGCCCAAGGGTGGAGCGTGATCCGGTCGCAAGGGCCACACGACGTGTGGGCCCCGCCGGATGGAAGCAAAGTTTTCGCCCTCCCCAGGCATAAGGAAACCTCCCCGGGAATCATCCGGCAGCTCAGCAAGATCTTCCCGCAGATCCCGAGGAGCTGGAAGTAACCGCCCCGGCGGGAGGGCATCAGCCCTCCCGCCGCAGAAAGGAATAAGATGCACTCCCAGCGAACCCTAGAAGCTGTGGCCATGAAGGACGGCAAGTGGTGGGAAATTTCCATCCCCGAACTTGACCAAGTGACCTCCACTAAGAAACTCAGCGAGGTGCAGGAGTACGCGGACAGCCTCGCGGCAGCAATCCTGGACGTGCCCAAGGATGCAGTGACCGTCAATGTCACCTACGAACTACCGGAGGCCGCTAAAAGGGAATGGGCCAAGGCCCGCGAAGAAACCGCCAAGGCCCGCGAACTGAGCATGTCGGCAGCGGAGCACACGCGCCGGGTCGTGCGCGGGCTACACGCCGAAGGCTACACCGTGCGCGACATTGAAAAAGTGCTCGGCATTAGCTTCCAGCGCGCCAGCCAACTACTCAAAGACTAACATTCAAGTCACTCACTTACTCAAATGCGTTTTTACTCATTTACTCAGTTGCTCATTTACTCAGTTACTCAAAATTAGTCACTTTCGCCCACCCGGCCAGGAGATAAGCCATGACCCGCAACGCCTCAGAAATTTACGATGACCTCAAAGCCCTAGCCAACGAGCTGGAAGACCTCGCGAAGACCGGACGCATCACCATGAGCACCGACTCATGGAACAAGGACTACCCCGACACGAAACAAGCCGTCGCCCAAGCCCTAGCAGCGCTCCAAGTCGCCATCAACGCGACCTGCTGGATGGAAACCCTACCCGAAGCCGAATCAACCGCGACGAAACCAGGGCATCGCGGTTAAGCCTCCTGCCCACCTGTGCACAGCAAAAGCCCAATCGCTGCGCTGCTTTTCCTGCACCCACGTGGACAGCAGGAACCAAACGACCTCCCGCACACAAGCCACAAGCTGCGGTACCTGAGTTCTCCTTCGACGGCGGATCGTGGCCCGTGCATGGCCTCTGATAAGCGAATATCACTTGCCAGGCCACGAGGAACACCTATCATGGGCACATCATCTTAAAGGAGTAAGACCACGTGGAGGTATCAGAGTTAACCCTTGGCGCTGCTGGGGTTCGTATGATGCTAACTGTGAGAAAGCTCTAACAATGACAGTTCGTGGCGAAAAAAGATCCTTGGGTCCATCGCAATCGTAACCTGTCGGAATTCATTATCAGAGATCTTCGCTACCGTAACTAGATTGTTTGCTTGGAGGACTTAGGATTATTCTATGGAGACATTTAAGCGTCAAAGGTATGTTGATTACCTAGTGAACGAACGTGGGTATGAAGCTCGCCTAACTCCGTGGGGAATCTATATCGAATATCCCAATTTTGACGATAATGGCACGGCGGTCGTCAAATGGAGGGTTACGGAAAATGAACTTGCCGGTTTGAACGGGATTAGAATGCCGCGAGGCTTTACCGGCGGCGAACAGTATGCGTTCTCGGAGTTGATAGCAGCTCTTCATACTTTCACTGGTTCACGGGGAACCATGTACGGGGCAAGTATGAGAATAGAAGCAGAAGACTGAGAAGGGCTATGGCGCACATGCGCCATAGCCCTTCTTGTTAGAACTTACCAGCGAAGCTTGATTATTTACCGCAAGCTCGGTTCACACTGTCGGGATGAGATGTGATGAGACGGGAATTTGTGGCTGAAACTGATGCCGTGACGCCGACTTTTTTATGATCCGCCCACGGGAATCTCGAAGTTCATAAACCCCACCGTACCGAATAGTTTTATTGCCGCTTTGGTATTTCTTTAGGCATGACCATTTTAAGGCTTCGTTTGTTGCCCAATCCGCGAAGTCCCTCCAGTTCGCACCTAAGAATACCGCCTGGTTGTTCCAGTCGTTCATGTGGCCAGCTTTGATATGCCGATAGCCCCAACCGATATTTTTACCTTTGACGACTTTGTTTGTGCCACAACGTAGATAGGCTGTACGTCCCGAGACTCCTTTAACCGTTTGCCTACTGAAAGTTCTGACGAGCTTTTCGTTCTTATCGAAAACGCCACAGGGTGACCTGAACCGTCCCTGATTTGAT
>NZ_NRGV01000063.1:0-5655 GCF_002332385.1 Glutamicibacter sp. BW80
GCTCCGGAGCAACTTTACAAGGTTACCATCTTGTTGACTGTTGTCAACTCCATGTTTTCCACTTGTTTACGTCTCTTGAATTTCGTTCCCTTTCGGGCTTTCCGTTCAAGCGGCGCGAGAAATAACTCTACACGTCTTTGAGGTGAACGCAAAATCGGGCGCATGGCCCGTTATTCATCCAAACTTCCCTGTCATTACGGGAATTCGTGGCTCGTTGAGCTGGTCTCCGAGAAAAACCGTCAAAAACATTCTTATGAAGCAGCTCACGCTTAAAGCAGTTGGGCCTGCTTTCCCGCGGAATCACAGGAAACAGGCCCAACAGAAAAGAAAGAACTTACTTGCTTTCGGCGTTACGCAGACGCGAAACCTCGTAAAGCGAGATGCCGACGGCCATGGATGCGTTCAACGACTCCATGGCCGAGTCGATCGGGATCGAGACAATCGCATCGCAGTTCTCGCGGACCAGGCGCGAGAGTCCCTTACCTTCCGAACCGACCACGATGCACAGTGGGCCGGTAGCCAGTTCCAGATTCGGCAGATCCATATCTCCGCCGGCGTCCAACCCGATGACGAAGATGCCTGCGGCCTTGATTTCCTTCAGCGCGTTGGTCAGGTTGCTGCACTTGGCCACTGGCACACGTACCGCTGCTCCGGCACTGGTTTTCCACGCCGAAGCGGTCATGCCCACACTGCGCCGCTCGGGGATGATCACACCGTTTGCGCCGAAGGCCGAAGCCGAACGGATAATCGCGCCTAGGTTGCGCGGATCGGTAATGCCATCCAGCGCAATGAACAGCGGCTGGGTACGTGAGTAACCGCGGTCGTAGTCTTTGACCGACTTCTGCACCAACTGCACGGCGTCTTTGTATTCGTACGGTGGGATCTGCAGGGCCATGCCCTGATGAATCGCGCCGTCGGTGATGCGTTCTAGCTCCGGCTTGCTCACTTCCATCAGCGGAATACCCTGAGCGGCGGCGAGTTTCAGCGACTCGCGCACTCGGTCATCAACTTCGATGCGGATGGCTACGTGCAGTGCCTTCGCCGGAATGCCGGCGCGCAACGCTTCAACGACCGAATTACGGCCGGTCACCATCTCGGCATTGACCTTAATCCGGTCGTTGCGCTTAGCCGCGCTGCGCTTGGTAGCTGCGCGGTCGGCCAGCTCCTTGGTGCGGTAGGCCTTGTGGTAAGGACGATCCTCGGCTTTCGGGGTCGGGCCTTTGCCCTCCAGGGAACGGCGGCCCTTGCCGCCACTTCCCTTGGTTGGGCCCTTCTTGCCCTTGCGAACCGCTCCCGCGCGTTCTTGAGGATTACTCATTTGATGTGTCCTTTGTTTTGAATTCTTCGTATGGCCGCGGGTGCGGTTACTTCGTCAGGGTCCAGCGGGCCCCGTCCGCGGAATCAACAACGGTGATGCCCGCGGAGGCTAGCGCGTCGCGAATGGCGTCTGATCGAGCCCAATCCTTAGCGGCTCGCGCCTGGGTACGTTCGGCCAGTTGTGCCTGAATTAGCGTGTCCAGCGCTTCGGTTTCGGCACTTCCCTGCCCGGTGCCGACGCTACGTGCATCGTCCAGTCCAAGAACCTGCGTCATGGCAAGTACCTGGTCGAGCGCCTCGGCTACAGCCTGTTCTTCGTTCGCATCCAGTGCGGCGTTGCCGCGGCGGACCGTCTCATGAAGCACAGCCAAGGCCATCGGCACGTTCAGGTCATCATCCATGGCGAAGCCGAAAGCTTCGGGTACCGAAGTAGCTTCCACGCTGAGCCCGGTATTGGCGGCTCGGTACGTGGCGTTGGAAATGAAAGTGTCGATGCGTTCTACGGCGGCAGCAGCTTCGGTGAGCGAATCGGGACGGTAATCCAGCTGCGAACGGTACTGCGCCTGACCTAGGAAGTAGCGCACCACGCGAGGTTCGGCCAGCTGCAGCATTTCTTCCGGGGAGATGGTGTTGCCAATGGACTTGCTCATTTTTTCCCCGGCATAGGTGACCATGCCGTTGTGCATCCAGTAATTGGCAAAGCCCTGACCGGCGGCGGTTGACTGCGCCAATTCGTTCTCATGGTGCGGGAAGCGCAAATCTAGCCCACCACCGTGGATGTCGAAGTGCGTGCCGAGGTACTTGGCGGCCATAGCCGAGCATTCTAAATGCCAGCCCGGTCGCCCGCGGCCCCAGGGGCTCGTCCACGACGCGGTGTAGGGATCGCTTTCCTTGTGTCCCTTCCACAGGGCGAAGTCCCGCGGATCTCGCTTGCCACGCGGATCGGCGTCGGCGGCAGCCTGCATATCGTCGATTTTCTGTCGGGTCAGTGAACCGTAGGCCTCGAAGGAGCGTACGTCGAAATACACGTCTCCGGAGTCATCGGTGGCCGGGTAGGCATGACCGCGGGAGATCAAGGTTTCGATCAGCTCATGCATTTCGGTGATGTGGCCGGTAGCGCGTGGCTCATAGGTCGGTCTGCGTACTCCGAGCGCTGCATAGGCGTTGGCAA
This sequence comes from Glutamicibacter sp. BW80, assembly GCF_002332385.1. Classification (NCBI taxonomy): domain Bacteria; kingdom Bacillati; phylum Actinomycetota; class Actinomycetes; order Micrococcales; family Micrococcaceae; genus Glutamicibacter; species Glutamicibacter sp. BW80. The sequence continues at coordinate 2,489 of NZ_NRGV01000063.1, forward strand.
ACTCTTGTTCGAAGCGGTAGGCCAGCGCATACCAAGACTCCCGTGGCGGGTAGTGCTGATCCGCGGCAAATTCCTCGGCGAAGGAGTTCGACGACTTTTCCAAAATCTTGTCGTCGATATCGGTCACATTGCGCACGGTGGTGACGGTAAAGTCCCGGTATTCCAGCCAGCGCACCAAGATGTCGTAGGCAATAGCGCTGCGCACGTGGCCCACGTGCGGCATGCCCTGCACAGTTGCGCCACAGTAGTACAGCTTGACTTCGCCGTCGGTTAACGGCTTAAAGTCTCGTACGGACGCAGTCTTGGTGTCATAAAATCGCAGGCTCACATCTTTAAGGTTATCCGAAGAAACCGGTGGTTGTGCGGGGATGCGACAAGGAACGCACTGACGCGTTGTTTACTGCCCTGCCCGAGTGGCCGGATAGACCAGTGCGGTGGCGTATGCGGTGACCCCGATGCCCTCCCCCTCGTAGCCCAATCCATCGCTGGTGGTTGCGGTGACGCTGACTGGGGCACCAAGGACTTCAGAGAGCAGTTGATTGGCTTCTTCGCGGCGCGCCGCGAAGCGTGGACGGCGGGCCACGAACTGCACCGCCACGTTGCCGATCTCGAACCCCGCGCCTCGGACCAGACGCGCAGCTTCTGCAAGCAGGCTCACACCGCTTGCCCCGGAAAATTCGGGTCGATCCACCCCAAAGTGGGTTCCCAGATCGCCAATCCCGCTGGCGGAGAACAATGCGTCGCAGGCAGCGTGGGCTACCGCGTCCCCGTCCGAGTGTCCCGACAGACCGATATCGTCGGGGAAGAAGAGGCCTGCCAGCCACATCTGCCGTGATGGGTCGGTGCTGACCGCGTGCACGTCGATGCCATTGCCGATGCGTGGGATGGCCAAGTTTTTCTCCAGGTTCTTCGTTGCGGCGGTGGCGAACAATCGACCCACGGTATCCAAATCCTCTGGGTGGGTGACCTTCAGCGAACGCGCATCGCCAACCACGACGTGCACTTCAACCCCGCGGACGCGAACGATCGAAGCGTCATCGGTGACGCGGGCTAATTCTTCGGAACTGTAATGGTCGAGTTGCGCATGAGCATCGATGAGGGTCTGGGCGTCGAATCCCTGCGGGGTTTGCACCGCCCGCAAGGTGCTGCGATCCGGCGTTTCTACGACAATCGGCGAACCAAGGCCCGCCTCCGTGCCGACCACGCTGATCGTGTCGGTCACCGCCAGGGCCGGGATGACTGCCTGGATTGCGGGCTTGCGCAGCTCGGCGAGAATCAGCTCGTATTGGGATACCGGGGCGAAGGCGCGTGCCGCGTCATGAACCAGGATTCGCGTGATCTGCGCGGAGACCGCGGCCAGACCATTGCGCACCGAGGCCGCGCGGCTGTTCCCGCCGGGGACTGTACGCACCAGCGACGGGTAGTAGGCAAGGCGTTCGGTAAGCCGGGAGTCCTTCGGCGGAACCACCACGATTACGTCTTGGACTCCGCCCACTTCGAGAATGCGATCCAGTGCATGCTCAGCCAACGATTTGCCGTGGACCTCGACTAACGCCTTGGGCATACCCGCACCTAGGCGAGTCCCCAAGCCAGCCGCTACCAGGATGACCGCTACCGATTCTTCTCGTTGCTCACTCACGAATCCCAGCTTATCCCGCATTAGAACTGCGGTTAAATGACTAAACCGTGGGTCGCTTTCCAGCGTCCCACGGTTACTTGTCGTTCGGCATCAGGCTTCGATGACTCGACGAAATTTAGGCGGAGGCCAAAACTTCGTCCAGCAGGCCTTCTGCCTTGGTCTCGTCCAGGTCCTTGGCAAGAGCCAATTCGCTGATCAATACCTGTCGGGCTTTGGAGAGCATACGCTTTTCGCCTGCGGACAGGCCACGGTCATTCTCACGGCGCCAAAGGTCACGAACGACCTCTGCCACCTTGATGACATCACCGGAGGCAAGCTTTTCTAGATTTGCCTTGTAACGACGCGACCAGTTGGTCGGCTCTTCAGTAAATTCAGCACGAAGGACATCGAACACATGGTCCAAACCTTCCTGACCTACCACGTCACGCACGCCAACGAGATCAACGTTCTCTGCTGGAACCTCGATGGTCAGGTCGCCCTGAGCCACCTTGAGCTTGAGATACATTTTCTCTTCGCCCTTGATCTTGCGCATTTTGATCTCTTCGATCATTGCCGCGCCGTGGTGCGGGTAGACAACAGTCTCGCCAACCTCAAAAACCATGTGAATAAACCCCTTTCCCACCTCCCAGTCTACCACGGGCACGCTCTGGGAAATCTTCACCATGACCTCAATAACCCCGAAAAGACGCGGAATTCCCTCTTCCACTTGCGGGAGAAACGTGGTATGAAGTTAACAGGTTGCGCGGCTAACCCCTCTCCCACAAGCCGCCACAACTTATCTACAACTTGTCGAAATCGATGTGTTGCCCGTCGCTAAATCACGTTCTGGCGCGAATTACGGTTAGGCTTAGTACCAGTCGTGGTCTTCGCGTTGCCCCGCGCCTTGGGCGCGGAACACCGATAAATGGCCACGAAACCCGCAACTCATTATTCTCACCGAGGAGTTAGTGTCGTGATCACCGCACGCATGACCGCTGGACGTCGTATCGCTGCGTCCCTAGCCGTGGCTGCCCTGGCATTCGGTGTCACCAGCTGTGGCGCCATCAACCAGCAGGCGACTACCACCCAGTACAACGCATCCGATGGCATCCACGTTGATGTTGCCGACGCCGAGGTTCGCAACCTAATGTTCGTCGCAAACACCGACGCTTCCGAGGCCCGCCTGATCGGCTCAGTGGTCAACGACGCAGACAGCGCAGTAAGCGTGAGCATCAAGGCCGGCTCGGCCTCCGCCGTGACGATCGAGGTTCCGGCCAACGAGGTCATCAAGTTGGAAGACGACGCGAACGAAACCGTCATCTCCTCGCTGGGCGTCAACCAGGGCGAGCACGCAGTCACCATCTTCACCGCGGACGGCGAAACCGTCGAGTTCAGCGTTCCGGTAGTCGACGGCACCCTCGCCGAATACCGCGACTTCGTCCCGGGCGGATACGACTCGGCCACCACCGAACACCTGAAGCCAGTGGAGCACGAATCCACTTCGGGCCACTAGGCGCTTTCTAAACGACAAAGGCTTCGGCCTTCGAGA
>NZ_NRGV01000064.1:0-1052 GCF_002332385.1 Glutamicibacter sp. BW80
AAGCAGTATTCCACGAGGCTGAAGTTCCCGGTCCCGGCGTCGATGGAATCCTGGGTTGCTGACGCGAATGGTTCACCGGTGTTCATGGTCATGGCTAAACCTTCCACTTCCTTGGTGGGCGAGCTGCGCCGGCTGACCCCGAAACTGCGGGACATGATTGGTGATGAGCGGCGCGTGCTGATCGGCTTTGACCGCGAAGGGTGGTCCCCGCAGCTATTCCATGACCTCTCCCGGGCTGGTTTTGATCCGCTCACCTGGCGCAAGGGCGCCACCGAAGACGTTAGCCCGGACCTGTTCGGCAAGGTTGAGTATGCGGATCAGTTCGGTACCAAGCATGAGTACGGGAAGGTTGCCGACACCACCGTCACGCTGGCCTACGGGCCTGCTGGTCAGGAAATCTGTTTCCGGATGAGGCAGATCAGCCGGATCGTGGCCGCTGGTAAGCAGGTCCGTGAAGCCACTGGCCAAGAGCATCGCCAGATCCATATCCTCACCACCAACACGGACCTGCCAGCAGCCGAGATCGTGTTTCGTATGAGTGCACGGTGGCGGCATGAAAACTATTTCCGGTATGCGCGCCAGCATTTCGCGTTGGATGCCCATGACAGTTACCAAGCGTTCACTGATGATAGTGAACGTCGGGTGCCGAATCCTTTGAAGGACAAGGCGAAGCAGAAACGCGACGCGCTGGCCGCGAAAGTGCGGGCGTTGGCCGCTGCCGCGGACGTTCAGGAGCTTGCCCTGTGTTCCCCGGAACCAGGGGAGGCGGTGACGATCACTAATAAGATGCTCAACGAATTGAACGCTCCGGTATTGGCAGCTGAGAAGCAGCTGGCGCAGGCGTCTAAGGAGTATCAGGCGATGTCAGCGAAACTCCCTTTGGGTGAAGTGAACCCTGGGCAGCAGGTGCTGGAATCTGAGTTGAAGCAGGTGTTGCACGCGTTTCGGATGGCCGCGTATAACGTCACGATGATGCTGGTCACCCAGGTGCGTACGCAGACCGGTTATAAGGCAGCGTCGAGCCAGGCTCATGTGTTTGTGCGGCAGGCGTT
>NZ_NRGV01000065.1:0-3921 GCF_002332385.1 Glutamicibacter sp. BW80
ACCGCGCTAGACATCATGGGTTATGCCGAGAATCGAATTATGCCGATGTTTGCTTGATGTGCCTCCTCAGCCACGGGTGTCAGGCTGATTTCTCGGAATAAGAATCAGAGTTCCTCCAAGAAGGATAAGAGCGAATCCGGAGGCTTGTATCGTCCCGGCCCGGTCGCGGGCGGTGCCGTGCGGTCGAGGGCACGCTGCTTGATGGTCATGTCCGCGTGGAGGTACGCGCGAACCGATTCCTTGCTGGAATGACCAAGCCAGAGCGATATTGTGGCCGAGTCTATGCCAGCGGCCAGCATCCGCATGGCACAAGTGTGCCGCAGAACATGAGGGGTAACGTCCTTACGTTTCAAGGTGGGGCAGTCCGTAGCCGCGGTGCGCTGATGAACAACCAGACGTTGAGCGATAGCATCGGGGCTCATCGCGTGGTGGTCTCCCTGGGTGGGAAAAATGGGACTGCTCGTTCCCAGCTGCGCATTCTCATCCCACCAAGTGGTGAGCATCGAAACCAGGCCTGAATTCACCGGTGTGCTGCGCTCCTTGCGACCTTTGCCCTTGCAATCGACGTAGGCCGGAGCGTGCAGTTGCAAGTCTGTCCACCGAAGGTTGATGAGCTCCGAGACACGCAACCCGGTATGAAGCAGGAACTGGATCATCGCTTGGTCCCGTCGTCCGGTCCAAGTTGTCGTTTTTGGTGCCGCAATCAGTGCTTTGGCTTCGGCATCGGAGAGGTAGTCGATGTCTTTCGTAGCCGTGTTCTTGGGTTCAAGCGCCAAGACTCTGCTGATGAGATCGGCGTGTTCGGGGTGTCGGTAGGCGGCAAAGTGGAAGAACGCATGAATTCCCGCCAGCCGGGTGTTCCGGGTGGACGGGCTGTTGCCACGCACATCCTCCAAATAGGCGAGGAACTCCGTGATGTGTTGAACATCGAGGTCCGCGAAATCCAGAGAGCTCGGTTCGAAGCGGTGCTTTTCGAAGAGAAAGGTGAGCAGCAGTCGCCACGTATCCCGGTAGGAGATCAGCGTGTTGGGGCTAACCGACTTCTGGCCCATCAAGTAGCTGGTGAAAAACGCTTCGAAGGTTGGCACGATGATGGTCATGGCAGCAAGACTCCTTGATGTTGGGCGGTGCTGACTCGCTCCTCGACCAGGGCCAGTAGCTCGGGTACGGATGAGAGATACCAGTAGGTACTTTCCGGGCTGACATGCCCGAGATAGGTGGCCAGGACCGCGATCCTAACGTCAACGTCAATGCCGTCCCGATAGGCCTGAACCAGGGCGTTGGTCGCGAACGAATGCCTTAGATCATGCAAGCGAGGGTTCTTGCCTCCGGGTCGTGGCGTGTAGCCAAGATTCTCCCGTACGGTACGAAATGCCGCCTGCAGGCCTGTGGGATGCGGTCGGATTCCGGTGGAACCGATGAAGAAAGAATTCACCTCAGCGCTGGGTATGGCGGCACGACTGAGATAGAGATAGTTTTTCAGCGCGGCCACCGTGCTGGGGTGGATCGGGACGAGCCGGGTGCTGTTGTTCTTTCCGCTGACCGTCAAGATGCCGCTGGGCCAGTCGATATCCGCGAGGTTGAGCCCTAGGCATTCACCGGTCCGCATCCCTGTTGCAGCCATCAGGCCGATCAAGGTCTGCAAGGTCAGCCCGCGTACGGCCGGTCGAAGTGCAAGGGCCCCAATCATCATTGCCTCCACTTGGGAATCACTATAAATGTAGGGTTGCTGCCGGGTGGCGCGGGCGGGAATGAGTCCCGCTGGAATCAACGCGGCCAACAGCGGGTCATGGGCATGAACGTAGGCCGCGAACCCCCTGATCGCACTCAAGTGTGCGGCCTTCGTCGGGTTGGCAGCGGCGGTCGGCAAGCACGCCCAAACCACGGCGGTGTCTACCGTCAGGACTTCTTCGTTGATGTCGTGGAGGTAGTTCAGGTACCGGGCAATCATGGCTTCGGCCGCCTTTAGCCTATGGCCCATGGCGTGCCGCAGCTGCACATATTCGTTCAGGTAGCTGTCGAGTGACCGGTTCATGGCCGAGACCCAGAGATTTTCGGCTCCGCCGCCACCGGCCATGGCCTGACCAGGCTTCGCAGGTCCGCGAGGTGGACCTTGGCGTAAATCACGGTGGTTGAGGGGCTGGAATGGCGCAGTATTTGGGATGCTTCGGTCAATGTTCCTCCGCTGCCCAGTACCTTGGTGGCCAGACTGTGGCGCAGGCGATGTGCGCCGATCCGGGAACCGATATTCGCTCGTGATGCGCGAACTGTGACCATCTGGCTGATGGGTCCGTGGGCGAGGGGTCCATGCGGTGCGGGAACTTGGAGGAATATGTGGCGATCGCAGGACACTGGACGGGTTTGGGTCAAATAGTCCACGATCGCTGCGCCAGCATCTACCGGAAGCGGTATGCGTTCGACGTGTCCGGCCTTTCCCGGCACCCTGATGGTTCCGGAGTGCCAATCAATATCATCCAAAGTGAGATCTTGAACCTCACGGGCACGCAGGCCCATTCTCGCCATAATCAGCAGCAATGCCTGGCTGCGCAATGGCTGGACTTCGCGCGTCGACGGGCCGGCGAGGAGAGCATCGATTTGGCTGATATCCAGAAACTTCGGAAGTCCTTTGTAGGGCGAGTAGGCGACCGGGCCAATACCTTCGGCGACGGGCTGGTCGATGATTCTCTCCAGAAATAGCCAGCGGAAAAACGCGCGAAGCGCTGTTGCTGCAAGCCGGATCGAACCCACCGATTGGGTGGCCCCGCGAAACAGCAAATAGTCCGTGACGTTAACTATCGACATCGATTCCCAGTCAGATCCGTCATGCCCCACCCTCCACTTCAGGAACGGTCTGACCTGGTTGAGGTAATTCAGCACCGTTGTTCCTCGCAGAGCCCGCTCAGTGACCAGGTAGTGCTCGAACAGGGACAGGATTGCTTCTTGGGCCGAGAACGTCGGTGGCGGGTCCGCAGTGCGTTCAATGCCGATGGATCGGAGGAAACCGGTAAATGCACCCAACGCGCGCGATGTGTGAAAGTTGTGGTATCGCAATCGGCGCTCTGCAAAGAAAGCATTGATGACATGGTCCGACAATTCCTGGATGCTCAGCCCTTGCGCATCCATCCAGCGCGATAAATGAGCAACAAGCTGGAGCTGATTCGACGTCGAGTCGGGCGAGTAGCCTAGCCTCGTCAAATAGATGTGGAAACCTGTTGCCAGCGGCGCCAGTGGACCAACGATGACAACCTTGTATGGATCTCCCATGGCCTTCCTCCTTCCATAGAGATGGGAAGGTCAAGTATCCGCTCAGTATCGTCTTATTCCGAGAAATCAGCCTGACACCCGTGGCTGAGGAGACACATCAAGCACACATCGGCATAATTCGATTCTCGGCATAACCCATGTAATTCCGATATCGGAATTACATGGGAAAAGCACACGCGCTCTTGGAGCAGATCTCGAAGAGCGCGGATTCAGAATAGACTCCCGTGCGTTCATGAAAAACGTCTTTGACCAGCTCGTTGAGTCTGGGATTTCGACTCGCCGAGCCAGTTCTCTGGCTGGTGTCAGCCGAGCCACGATGGCCCGCCACAAGCGTGCTGAACGTTTTCCACGCAAGCCAGTTGATGCGCCTCGGCCGGCGCCGGCGAACAAGCTCACCGAGGCTGAAGAAGCGTTGATTCTTGAAACGTTGAATAGCGACCGGTTTGTGGATCAAGCACCAGAACAGATCTATGCTGTGCTGCTCAGCGAAGGGACCTACTTGTGTTCGGTGGCCAGCATGTATCGGCTTCTGCGTCGGGAAAAACAAGTCGCTGAGCGCCGGCGGCAGGCACGTCATCCGGCCCGGAAAGTCCCTGAATTAGTGGCGTATCAGCCTGGTGAGGTCTTTTCGTGGGACATCACCAAATTGGCGGGTCC
>NZ_NRGV01000066.1:0-1177 GCF_002332385.1 Glutamicibacter sp. BW80
TCTTCCCGAGGATTTTGGAACAGGGCTGTCGCATGCTTCAGGCTCCGATATTTCGTTCCTTCCGGAAACGGGAAATCGTATCTGGCAATGAGTTCGCCGTGCATCGTCACCAGCATCAATTCCTGCTGATCCCAGTGAGCCTTCAGGGGTGTGCTGCGTAGAAGCTTGCCCAGATAAATCTCCACCCCAGCGATTCGGATGCACCGGTTCTTGTTCGCACGCATCAACTGCTCACCGATGCTGCCCATATCTTCGGACCGTAACGTTGCCATGAGCTTGGCAGGAGCACCGACCTGCTCAGCGACAGGTCCGGCAAAGTCAGCAACCGGTTCAGAAATCGCTTTGCCTGGTGCCTTGGTGCTGTATTTCAGCGCGTATCCAGGCTCTGGAGAAGCAGCCACCGGGGTCGCCTCCCATGCCTGCTGAGGTGTCATCCGGTCTTCCAAGGACTGATGGCCTCGTTCATTGTTGTAGGCATGGTCAAAGACATCGACCTGCCGTTGCAACGCCGGCAAATCTTTGACGTAGGGCTGCTTCTTCAACCACTTGAACAGCGTCGAATGCAACCGCTCATTCTTTCCCTGGGTTGTTGGCTTATACGGTTTGCCCGTGATCGTCGCGACCCCCAGACTATTGGCGTAAGCGACTAATTCGCTGACCATGCCGCGGCGGATAGGGTTCAAAGCGTCCCCGTTATCGCTCAAGAGCCGTTGCGGAACTCCACGTGCAGCAACGCCTCGGCGGAAGACTTCCACCGCTGCTTTGCTGTTCTCTGTTCTTGCGACCAGCGAGGCAACTGCCAGTCGGGAATGGTCATCGAGCAGCTGGAAGATCACGCATTTACGTCCGCCTTCGAGCAAGTATTCGGTGGCGTCCAACTGCCAGCAGGCGTTGGGCATGGGGTAGCGGAAGGACCGGTAAGAAGATCTGGGCCGTTTGCGTGGTGACGGGGTGATGACCCCGCGTTCCCTGAAGATCCTAGCCAGCGCCGCGATGGATGGGGCCTTCATGCCGAGGCTGAGCATTTTGTCGTGCACGCTGATGGGCCCGTGGTCCCACCCGGCCTCTTCCAGTGCTTTGCGGACCGCGATGGCTTGGTCTTTGAGCGCCTCGTTGGTGCTATTCGGAGAGCGCCTTGGACGGCGTGAACGCGGTTCCAACGCCGCGGCTTGGCCTT
>NZ_NRGV01000067.1:0-113571 GCF_002332385.1 Glutamicibacter sp. BW80
CCGATGTCCAGAACCCTGAGATCTCACTCTGCTGATGTATATACCACATCAATTCTAGTGAAATTAAGGGAAATGTTGATAGTATTCCAATTCTCTAGAGACTCGGAACTACAAAATCAGATTCAATACTGCAAATGAAATAATTTACGAAAGACCACCATCTAGCTTAAGCTGTCCATGATTCTTTCAAATCTTGACCGTTCAACTGAATTCATTTGCTCGCGTTTGGCTCGGAAGTGTTCATCTTGCCACAATCTGAGCATGTCGGAAGAATGAAGTTTGAAAAGACTGATTGTTTTCTTTCCTTTTTCGGAAATCCCAGAAATTGGTTCTGGCTTAGATAGTGGTGACGGGTATCCGCCCTCGAAATGATCAGATGCCTCATCCATATATGGGTGAAATATTTCGAATATCAAGTCAGTGTAGCGCCTCATTGGTCTAATTCGGCTTGAAGTTGAAAGTGTGTCCTCGTCACCTTTCCTGTCCTCATTACAAGTGGGGCACGATAAGGTGAAATTCCGAGGTTCATATGTCCATTCTGGATATTTTTTCCATGGCGCAAAATGATCAATTTGCGGGACGCGATGCGCGGAATCATTTCCCACAGGAAGTAAGCAATAAGCACAGCGACCAGTCTGCGCGTGGTGTAGTTGTTGCCGTGCTATACGTTTGAATTCTTTTACTTTTGGTGTGGAGGATGTCCATTTTCTTCTCATACCCTTCTGAGCACCTGCTTGCAGGGTAGAGATCGAGGGGTCTTCCATAAGCCCTATAATGGGGAAATTTCGCAAAGTACTTAGATCTCTCGTGCAATAGCCTGCAAAACGCTATTCAGCTCTACAGTGTCAGAATCCGCTATTTTAGATAATCTTTCATATGAATTCTTAATCAGATCCTTGTCATGGCTTTCGATACCCGCAATTTGTTCTAAGAGAACTTGAACGTCGCGCTGCACAGCCGTGTTACCCGCGACAGTGGAGCCAAATACACGATATAAAATATCATCTATTGAACGAGCTGCGACGGAGTCTGGATACTCGATAAACTCACCCCATTTGCTGCCGGGGATCAAAATGTCGTGCGCCTCGGAAGCGACGAATGGGGAATGGGTCGCGAGAAGAAAGTGGCACTTGTAGGCGGCGGGGATAATCTCCGAAATCATAACTATGATTTTTTGTTGCCAATTGGGGTGTAATCCAACTTCGGGTTCATCGATTAATACGAGGGATTGCGGTTCGATGTTTGCCGCAATTCGAGCTATTGTGGAGAGCAATAATTGCTCACCGGTGCTTAGTTCTTCTACTGGAAAAGATCCAAATTTTTTTGAAACCAATAATTCTATAGAAGCGCTATTAGTTTGCCTTAGCATTCTATAAACAGTCGAGGGTTTAACGTTAAAATTTTGGCATATTGAAAGAAGTTCCTGAAGGGAAATGCTAGACAGTCGAAATCGACTTGAAATGTCGGATCCATAAGAGATAGCCTTATTTGCCCATTCTGAAATATCGAGTGCAAATGAGTCAACCAAAACCTCGGAAGAGATCGATTCGAACCCTGGCTTATGAACTCTACGGGTATTTTCGGCATGTTCTTCGTTGCGGCTTGCAAGGTAATTGGATATTGTCTTCTCTAGATTTATTGAAACCTTCCCATTTATCATGAAATTTATTTCTCCTAGATCAAGATATTTCTTGATCATACGTGTATATGAGGAGAATAAATTAGGGTACAAAAGTAAGTCCAGCAACGAAGACGTCGTGAGGTAATTCAAAGACCCCGTTGTGAACATATTGTTATTTCGTTTGTGGCCGAGGTATTTATAACGCTCGTCAACCTTGCGGGTGAAAGGGAACGTGTCCGTGAGTAAATTTGACACGACAAGTAGAGCGGGATGGTTTTTCATCGTTTGTCTAGTTGGCAACGATGGTTGAACTTTTCCAGTTTCCTTTCGAGATGGGCTGATGTCTTCGTGAGACTGTAAGTAGCTAGATGCGATGTCAGTTAGGAGGCGGCTCTTTCCGCTACCGTTTGCACCGATAATCGCCGTGAAACGATTTTTCGATTCCGTGGCTATACTGCTTAGTTCGAAGGAGAACCTTTTGGTTTTATAAATTGTTAACATGGGACCTACTTATGATGCTAGAAGGTAGTTGTTCATTTTCAGATGCTGTTCTGGTGAATAGTGGTACGGAAGATGAGCTTCTAAAATCGATCAGAGGTCGTGAAGACTAGGGCTTTCTCCTTGAATTCAAGGCTGGTCACCGCGTTGGCGTGATTGCGTCCGGCGAGCCACAGCACCTCATTGGTGGTACCCGCATCCTTCAGCAGTCGGCGCAGATGCGGCATGGTCGTGGCCAGCTCATCGCGATCCCCGGCGACGAGCAACGTCGGAACCGTGGGCACCTTGGCGGCTGGCTCGTACGGCTCGGATTTGATCGCTTCGATCAGCTCGAATAGCGCGGTGAGATCGTTGCTGGGCTCGGCCGCGGCAATCTTCATGATGGTGGCGGTGTAATCATCATTGATTTCCTCGCCGGTAGCCTGGTTGGCGCGAGCCTGATCCAGGGCGAAGGCGGCCAGCGGATCACCGGCGCCGGGGCCGCCGATCACCAGATGCTCCACCAGGTCCGGGTTGTAGGCGGCGAATTCCCAAGCCAGGCGTGAACCCAGGGAATAGCCGATGACATCGACCGGACCCTCATCGCGTTCCATGACGATCGCGGCCAATGCCTGGCGAATCTGGCTCGGTGCCCAGCTGCCGCTATTGCGGCGGGGGTCCTCGCCGTGGCCCGGCAGGTCGATGAGCAGTACGTTACGTCCGGCATCGGTGAAATATTTCAGCCAGCGAGAACGCGCCCAATTCAATTCGCCGGATGAGGCGAAACCGTGGATGAAAAGCACGGATGGGCCGTTCACCTCAGTCTTTGCGGGAATCACTCGAAGATTAAGATCCAGGGTCATGCCTTCGATCATAGGTCATTTTGATCCGCGACTGTGATCTGGAACTAGCGCGGCAATGCTGTTAATGTCAGAATGACTCTAACCAATTCTGCAGCACTGGAAATGAGGCAAGGCATAGATGTCATCGGCACCCGGTTGGGCCAACGTCGACGAGCGGCGCAATCTCCCGCCTGCCCTCGCGGTTTCCACCGTGATCCTCGGGATCCGGGAGGGGCAAGATGGCGGACCGGACAAGCTCTGCCTGCCGCTGGTGCGCCGGATCCGCCAGCCGCACGCCGGAAGGTGGGCGTTGCCCGGTGGTCCGGTGGAACCCCGCGAATCCCTGGGCCAAGCCGCCGGACGGAGCCTGGCCGGCACCACCGGCCTGCGGCCCAGCTACCTCGAGCAGCTCTACACCTTCGGGGATATCGACCGCTCGCCCACCGGGCGGCTGGTGACCATCGCGTACTTCGCGCTGCTCAACGCCGACCAGGTGGGGGCCACGGTGCGCGACGAGAACGTGGCCTGGTTCGATATCGATGACCCGCAGATCGCCCAGCTGGCCTTCGACCACCGCAAGATCGTGGACTATGCGCTGTGGCGGCTGCGAAACAAGACCGAGTACGGGCAGATCGCCCACCGGCTGCTCGGCGAGCGGTTCACCCTGGCGGCCCTGCGCGGAGTGTACGAAGCGATTCTGGGACGGCGCCTGGACCCGGCGAACTTCCGGCGCACGCTGAAGAGCACCGCGACCATCGAGGCCACCGACGAATACCTCGCCGGCGGGCAGCACCGCCCGCCGCGGCTCTACCGCTATGTGGGCCACGGGCCGGATCCGCTGGAAGTCGACCCGCAGCAAAGCTAAGCACCCCCGACTCACCGATTTTTTGGCAAGGAATGGACAACACACCATGAGCACGCAACTCACCGAAAACAACTCCGGATCCGTGGCGCAGAACATCACCCGGCTGACCCTGCTGGCCCCGGGCTCCACCTGCTCCACCGAACTGGCCTCCAATCCCTGGGACACCCCGGCCGGATACGGTCCGGGCGCCTCGCAGGAGGACAAGATCCCGTCCGGCTACCCGGTGCAGGGCAGCCTGCCGGAGGAATACCTCAAGGCCAGCGATGCCGAACTCGATACCCGCATCCGCGCCGCCAAGGAAACCCTGGGAGAGCGCGCGGTGATCCTCGGGCACTTCTACCAGCGCGACGAAGTGGTGCAGTATGCGGACTTCGTGGGCGACTCCTTCCAACTGGCCAATGCGGCGCTGACCCGTGACAAGGCCGAGGCGATCGTCTTCTGCGGCGTGCATTTCATGGCCGAGACCGCCGACATACTTTCCAAGCCCGAGCAGGCGGTGATCCTGCCGAATCTGGCCGCGGGCTGCTCCATGGCCGATATGGCCGACGGCCCCAGCGTCCAGCAGTGCTGGGATGAGCTCACCGAGCTGTACCGGGATGAAGAAGATGACGGCCGGATGCCGGTGATTCCGGTGACCTACATGAACTGCTCGGCCGAGCTGAAGGCCTTTGTGGGACGCAACGGCGGGCTGGTGTGCACCTCCTCGAACGCCGCGACGGTGCTTGAATGGGCCTTCGAGCGCGGGCGCCGGGTGCTGTTCTTCCCGGACCAGCACCTGGGCCGCAATACCGCCAAGGCCATGGGGGTGCCGCTGGAAAACATGCCGATGTGGACCCCGCGCAAGGCGCTGGGCGGAAACAGCGAAGAAACCATGCGCGAGGCGCAGGTGATCCTCTGGCACGGGTTCTGCTCGGTGCACAAGCGCTTCAACACCAACCAGATCGCCAAGGCCCGTGAGGACTACCCGGGCGTGCGCGTGATCGTGCACCCCGAATGCCCGATGGAGGTGGTGGATGCCGCCGATGAGGCAGGGTCCACCGACTACATCCGCCGGGCCATCGCCGAGGCCACCGAGCCGACCGTGTTCGCCATCGGCACCGAGATCAACATGGTCAACCGGCTGGCGGCCGAATACCCGCAGCACACCATCTTCTGCCTGGACCCGGTGATCTGCCCCTGCTCCACGATGTACCGCATCCACCCGGGCTACTTGGCTTGGGTTCTTGAAGAGCTCGTGGCCGGCCGCGTAGTCAATCAGATCCGCGTGCCTCAAAACCAGCAGGCAGACGCCAGGATCGCCCTGGACCGCATGCTCGCGGCCAAGCCATGAATGAAAGCACCGGGAAGCGGATCGTCATTATCGGTTCCGGGGTCGCCGGGCTGAGCGCCGCACTGGAAGCCGTGCGCCTGGGCTTGACGGTGACGGTGCTGACCAAGGACGCGCTCGGGGACGGGAACAGCAAGCTCGCCCAGGGCGGGCTCTCGGCGGTGACGGCACAAGGTCTGGCCGCCGGGGACAGCGTGGAGACCCACGTGGCGGACACTTTGAAGGCCGGGGCCGGGCATTGCGGGCACCATGCCGTGCAGGAAATGTGCGGCGCGGCCGGGAGCCTGGTCGCCAGCCTGGAAGAGCACGCGGTGGCCTTCGACAAGAACACGGATGGAAGCTACCAGCTGGGGCTGGAGGCGGCGCACAGTGCGCACCGGATTCTGCACGTGGATGGGGACGCCACCGGTGCGGGGTTGATCCAGGCGCTGCGACGGGCCGTGCGCTCCGCCCAGGCGGCCGGGCAACTGGAGATCATCGAGCACGGGCTGGCCGCCGAGCTCGAATTTTGCGCCCAGCGGCTAAGCGCGGTCCGCTACCTGCATGGCGAAGAAGAGCTAATGCTGGAAGCCGACGCGGTGCTGCTGGCCACCGGGGGATTGGGCACGCTCTACCAGGCGAGCACCAACCCGAAGGGCGCCACCGCGGACGGGATCGCTCTGGCCGCCCGAGCCGGCGCGGTGATCACCGACGCCGAATTCATCCAATTCCACCCGACCCTGGTGGACCCCTCGGCCTACCCAGGCGCCGGAATGATCAGCGAGGCGGTGCGCGGCGAGGGAGCGGTCCTGATCACCGAAACCGGTGACCGCTTCATGCCGGGGATGCACCAGCGGGCCGAGCTCGCCCCGCGCGATGTGGTCGCCCGGGCGATCCACGCGCAAAACCTTGCCGGGCACCGGGTATTTCTCGACGCGCGGGGTGTGGAAGCCGCGCGCGGAGCCGGGTTCCTGGCGCGGCGTTTCCCCTCGATCTCTGCGCGGCTGAAGGACGCCGGGCTGGACCTGGCCGCGGAGCCGATTCCCGTGGTGGCCGCCCAGCACTATGCCATGGGCGGGATCCACACCGATACCCACGGACGCAGCAGCGTGCCCGGGATCTATGCGGCGGGGGAATGCGCGAACACCACCGTGCACGGGGCGAACCGGCTGGCGAGCAATTCGCTGCTCGAAGCGATGGTCTTCGCCCGCAAGGCGGTGGCGGCCATGGCCCGGGACGAGCCCGGAAGCGCCTGCGAGCTGGATAACGTGGAGCTCGGCGCCTTGCCGCCGGGGCGCAACGACGCGCCCTTGGAACTGCCGCAGCTGCAGGCGCTGGCCAGCGTGCACCTCGGCGTGCACCGCACCGGGCAGGGCCTGCAAGCCTTGATCCGGGTGCTGGGCTCCAGCGCCCCGGTGGCCCAGGGGCGGCGCGAACTGATCGAACTGGGCAACCTCTGGATCACCGCGCGGATAGTCGCCCAGGCGGCCGCCGCGCGCGGGGCCAGCCTCGGCGCGCACCATCGGCTCGACGGCGCGAGCCCGGGCGAGCACACCACCACACGATACGGCTGGGTTCTGGATGCTGCGCAGCACACCGGCAGCCGGCCACAAAGCAAGGAAGTCAACGCGTGAACCAGCCAATCCACCCGGTGCCCACCGCGGCCATCGACCGCATCCTCGAATTCGCCTTTGCCGAGGACAATCCGCGCGGGGATCTGACCGCTGATACCATCGTGCCCGCCGGGGCCAAGGCCACCGCCGCGGTGCGGGCCCGCGAGGCAGGGGTCATGGCCGGCGGCGCCGTCTTCGCCCGGGCGATGAAAATGGTCAACCCGGAGATCCACGTGGTCCAGCTGGTCAAGGAGGGGCACGTCTTCGAGACCGGGGATAGGCTGCTGACGGTGGCCGGTCCGGCCGCCTCGGTATTGACCGCCGAACGGGTGGCGCTGAACCTGCTGCAGCGGATGAGCGCGATCGCCACCGCCACGCGTCAGCTGGTGGACCTGGTGGCGCACACCAACGCAAGGATCGCCGATACCCGCAAAACCACCCCGGGGCTGCGCGTGCTCGAACGCTATGCGGTGCGCTGCGGCGGCGGAGTGAACCACCGCGACAACCTCTCCGAGGCGTTCATGGCCAAGGACAACCACCTGGCCTTGCTGGATGACGGCGAGGAACTTACCACGGCGTTGAAATCGGTGCGCGCCCGGCTGGGGCACACCACCGCCATGGAGGTGGAGGTGGACTCCATCGACCAGCTTCCGGCGGTGCTGGCGGCGAAGGTGGATGTGATCATGCTGGATAACTTTGCGCTGGCGGATCTGCCGGCGGCCATCAAGCTGATCGACGGGCAGGCGATCATCGAGGCCAGCGGCAATGTGCGCGCCGAGACGGTGGCGGGCATCGCCGAGACCGGGGTGGATATCATCTCCTCCGGGGCGATCACCCACTCGGTGCAGGCCATCGACCTGGGGCTGGATATGGTGGTTGCATGATCTACATGGATGCCGCCTCCACCGCTCCTCCGCGCCAGGAGGTGCTGGACCTGGTCACCCCGCTGCTGACCAGCAACTTCGGCAATCCCGCCTCGCTGCACGAGCTGGGGCACCAGGCCAAGCGCGCCAACGACTGGGCTCGCGCGCAGGTTGCGGCCGCATTGGGCGTCACCGAGCCGGAAATCTACTTCACCTCCGGCGGTACCGAGGCGGATAACACCGCGATCATCGGCGCCGCGCTCGCAGCGGCGCGCGGCAAGGTCGTGGTGACCAGCTCCATCGAGCATCCGGCGGTGCTCGAGGCCTGCGCCTATCTGGTGAACTTCCACGGATTTGAGCACCGGATGATTCCGGTGGATGCGTATGGGATGGTGCGCCTCGATGAGGCGGCGGCGCTGATCGACGAGCAGGTAGCCGTGGTGTCGGTGATGGCGGTGAACAACGAGGTGGGCACGATCCAGCCGATCGCCGAAATCGCCCAGCTGGCTCGGTCAGCCGGGGCGCTCATGCACACCGACGCGGTGCAGGCCGCCGGCTGGCTCGATCTGGCGCAGCTAGCCTCGCAGGTGGATGCCTTGAGCCTGTCCGGGCATAAGATCGGTGCGCTCAAGGGCAGCGGAGTGCTGTACTTCTCCAAAGATCACGCGCTGGTGCCGCTGCTGCACGGCGGCGGGCAGCAGGGCGGGATGCGTTCGGGCACCGAAAATCCGGCCGCCGCGGTGGGCATCGCCCGCGCCCTGCAGGTCTGCGCCGAACAGCGCCTGGCCGGCACAGGAGACGGCTACGGCGAGTACCTGATTGAACGCATCAGCAAGGGTCTCAACTCCAAAGAAGAAGGCCTGGTCCAGCTGACCGGGCATCGAGCGCAGCGTGTGGGCGGGATCGTTTCCTTCGTCTTCCCGCGCACCGCGGGGGAGACCGTGCTGATCGAATTGGAACGCCGCGGGGTGCTCTGTTCCTCGGGCTCGGCCTGCTCGGCTGGAAGCACCGACCCCTCGGCGGTATTAACTGCAATGGGCTACGAGGCGCAGCTGGCGCACACCGCCGTTCGGCTGTCCTTCACTCGGGGGATTAAGGAAAACGAAATCAGCCAGGTAGCCAGCGCCGTGGTGGCCACGGTCAAGGCGCTGGTGGGCAACTGATCGCCCGGATCATCCGATCCCGAGCGGGCTTGGGCGAACTATGGCGGCTGTGATTCCACGACTTCATGAGGATCGTGCTGGTCGAAGGTGAAAGTGACGCGGTGGCGGTGCGGACGTTGGCCGCGAGACTGCAGATGCCCGTCCCGCAGGTGCTGCCGGTGGGCGGATCCAAGGGCGCCCGCCGTGCCGCCGTGCAACTGGAGGGCGCGCAGTTGTTCGGCCTGGTGGACGCCGCCGAGCGGCGCGATTTCGAACGCGTACTGGCAACGGTGTTCGTCTGCGACCCCGATCTGGAATTCGAATTCATCCGGGCGCTCGGACCGCTGGGCGTCGAAGCGGTGATCGCCGGGCAGGGGGAGCTGGGGTCCTTCTGCCGCCTGCAGGCCCAGCCCTACCAGCGGAACCAGCCACTGGAACGCCAGCTGGCCCGATTCTTCGGCGGGCGCAGCGGCAACAAGGTGCGCTACGCGCGGCTGCTGGCGCAGGCGGTGCCGCTGGAGGACCTCCCGGCTCCGCTCGCGGCCTTGCTGGAGCGTCTTTGTTCCCCGCTTCCAAAGGGCGAAGTCTGAGGCAACGAGCGCGGCGGAGATCTTTCAACCGCAGCGCGACCCGGCGGAGGTTTACTCAATAGCGCCGCATTGAGCGGCGTAAATTGTGCGGGTTTGTTCGGAATCGAGCAGCATCGGTGATTTTCGTACACTGGGCACCAGTTTCTCGTTACCTTGATGAATAGGTGCTGACTGGGGCGCTTATTCAATGAGAAGGTTTGCGGAAGGGAACAGACGAACGATGGCTATCACTCGTGAGCTGTATGCGAAAAGTTTGGAAAGCGAGCACGGAACGTGGGCCGTGTGGGGCGATGCGTCGGGAACGGCACCGGTTACCGGGGAGAACTTGCATTTTCCCTCTGAAGATCCGGGAATGCTTGACGTGTTGCATGCCGAGGTCGTTGTGGTGGCGCTGAACCGCGGCAGCAAGCGTGCAGCCGGAGGACCTCCGAATTTTCACACCAGTGTGAAATCCAATGACCATATTCTGGGAGAGGCGTTCCGCGGAACCGCTGTCTGGGGAGCCTACATGACCGATCTGGTCAAGGATGTCTTCGACCCCGATGCCAGTCAGGCAGTGCCTGCGGCATCCGATTTCGACGCGCTGCTGGCCGAAGTGCACGCGCTGGGGGCCACCAGTCCGACCTTACTAGTTTTGGGAAAACAGGCCCATGACTTTGTGCAGCAGCTGGCGCTCGAGCGCGGCTATCCTGGCAAGGTAGTTCTGCTGCCACACTACTCCGGCGCGAACAATGGCAATATCTCGCGATACTACAACGAGAGATTCGGGCCAGGGACCGCCTCGGAAGTGACCCATGGAGAGCGATACCGCAAGGTCGTCCAAGGCATATTGGACGGGCACGTAACCGCACCCCAGTAACGACGGAGGACTACTATTCGCTCGGCGGTGACATCCGCTTCGGGATCCGCATTCCGGAGCATGGCTAATCAATAAAGCATCAAGGCAGATCCTCATAAACGCTGGGGTCTGCCTTGATGCTACCGGGATTATTGTGTGCCGCGAGGGATCCTACCTAAGATAAGTTCCCGAGACCCAGCCCGTCTTCGACTTGTACTTCACCGGGTACCAGCCGGACTTCTTCGAACCGGTGACTTCGACCTTTTTGCCCTTCGGGATGGTCAGGATGATCTTTTTCTTGGTGCTGTTGCCGGTGCGCATATTCAAGTTCGCCGTGGTCTGCTTGGTGCTGGACTTTTTCTTTGGCGTGCTTTCGGCCTTCGGCTTGGACTTCTTCGGCGCGGAGGTATTGGCCACGTACGTCCCGGAGACCCAGCCGGTTTTCGACTTGTAGGTCACCTGCAGCCAGCCGGAAGTGCTCTTGCCCGTGGCCTTGACGCTCTTGCCCTTCGGGATCGTGAGGATGACGCGGTTGCTCGTTCCGGCACCGGTGCGCATGTTCAGATTTGCGGTGGTCTTCTTCGCCGAACCGGTATTCTTCTCCGGCGCCGGTTTCTTCTTGGTTTCGGTTTTGGGCTTCGAGGTCTTCGGCAAGGACACGTTGCTCAGGTAAGTGCCAGAGACCCAGCCGCTCTTCGAGTTGTAGCTGACCTGGTACCAGCCGGATTTCTTCGAGCCGGTGAGCTTGATGGTCTTGCCTCGCGGGATCGTGAGGACAACTCGATTGCTGGTCCCCACTCCGGTGCGCATATTCAGGTTCGCGGTGGTTGTTGCGGTGCCCTTGCCGGACTTGGGAGGGCTCTTCTTGGTGGCGGCCACACCGTGGAAGTGCTCCAGGGTCTTGGCGCCCGAATTTGTGTAGGACTTGGCCAACGAGGTGCCGACATAGCGGAAGTGCCAGGGCTCGTACGCGTATCCGGTGACCGCCTCCTGGCCTTTGGGGTAGCGCAGGATGAAGCCATACTTGTGGGCGTTTTTCTTCGTCCATTTGCCGACGGGGGTATTTTCGAAGCAGGACTGCAGGGCGCAGGCACCATTGCTGTTTCCTACGTCTGCGGCTAGTCCGGTCTGGTGCTCGCTGGTGCCGGGCCTAGCGGAGATGCGTTCGGCATACTTCTTGCCATACATCCTGGTGTATTGATTGAACAGCTGCGCTTGGCGGTCATAGGAGCGGTAGCCGCTGATCAGCTTGATGTGGACCCCGGACTTCTTGGCATCCTTGACCATCTTGTTGTAGGCGTTGGTCGCCTCCGGGCGCAGCCTGATGCCGGTTCCCGGCACCTTGCTGGTCTTCGGTACGTACTTCGCTGGCTTCAGCGGGTAGCTCTTATTGACGAAGACATCGAGGTGGCTTGGATTCCGGTCCAGCGTCCTGGCCGCGGCCACGGGCACCGAGGTGTAGCTCGCAGCGGTCTGAACCGCGCTTGATTGGCCGGAGGCCATGGCCGGTCCGGGCAGTACTCCGAGCGCGAGTACCGTGCTGACGGAAAGAGCCATTAAAAGCTTCGTGCGAGAATATTTGGGCATCTCGTGTCGCTCCGTTGTCCGAGTGATGATAATTCATTCGACCATCCTTGACCATGTGTGGGCAAGGGTTCAAGCGACTTATTGCGCGAAGTTCGTCTGCCGATTGTTGTTTATTGCGACGAGTGACAATGCAAAATTCACCTATAGGGCATGGATTTAATCTGCGTGATCCCACATGGACGTGAGATCCTGTGAACTATCGAGTCTTCATCGGACCCACAATTTTGGTAAGTTATCCATCATGCAGATCAGGCAAGAAGTCTTTGATGACAGGGCGGGAATCTACGCTGTGACGCATGCGGCCTTCAGTAAGGACGACCATTTGGTCGAGCCGATTGAGGTCGGATTAGTGCAGCGGCTTTTTGATTGCGACGCCTATTCGCCGACCTTTTCGCTGGTGGCGACGAACGACAAAACGGTGATAGCACATGTGATCGCCACCTGGGGTTCGGTCGATGGCAAACATAGCCTGCTGGGTCTCGGGCCTCTTGCTGTAGCTCCCGAATACCAGAATATGGGCGCCGGGACCGCGCTGATGCAGGCCATCGCGGACCGCGCGGAAAACGAACGCATTTCCGGGATTGTGTTGCTGGGAGCGACGAAGTACTACCAGCGCTTCGGCTACGAGCCGGCCATTGCCCGCGGCATTATTCCCACGCAGCCTTCGTGGGGAGATAACTTCATGGTTCGCGTTTTTGATGAGCGAAGCTTGCCCGCCGGAAAATACCGGTACGCCTCCCCATTTGGGTGTTGAGCTAGCTCTTGAGTTCCAGGGTCCGGGCTAGTTCTCCCAGGGCTCCGGGAACCACGGAGTAATAGGCCCAGACTCCGCGCTTCTCACGGTGCAAGAGGCCCGCGTCCACCAAGATTTTCAGATGGTGGGAGACCGTGGGCTGCTTGAGCGCCAGCGGTTCGGAGAAGTCGCAGACGCAGGTTTCGGCTTCGGCGCTGGAAGAAATGATGGACAGGATGCGCAGCCGGTTTGGATCGGCCAGCGCCTTGAAGCGCGCGGCCAAGTGCTCGGCATCGGACGCGTTCAGCGATGGTTGGCCGCTTTCGGGCACGCAGCAACCGGGGCCCTGTGCCGGGTCGGTGCGGTTGGTTTCGAGTACGACGTTTTGTGGCATCCCTGTGTTTCTTCCTGAACGGCTACGGCAGATCGATCATATTGACAACCTTCGATACACCTCATCATACTAGGTATATCGATATTCTTCGATGTCTAATGATTTGGATGTACACGTGAGTCAATCTGCAGCGCCCGTTGACACCGCCAAGGTGGCAGCAAAAATGTCCACCCTTGATCGCTATCTAGCCGTCTGGATCCTCGCCGCAATGGTCCTGGGCCTGGCTCTGGGGCGCGTGATTCCCGGGCTGGGCGAGGCATTGGACTCCCTGCAAGTCGCCGGAGTTTCACTGCCTATCGCCATCGGCTTGCTGGTGATGATGTATCCGGTTTTGGCCAAGGTGCGCTACGACCAGACG
The DNA here is from genome assembly GCF_002332385.1 of Glutamicibacter sp. BW80. Classification (NCBI taxonomy): domain Bacteria; kingdom Bacillati; phylum Actinomycetota; class Actinomycetes; order Micrococcales; family Micrococcaceae; genus Glutamicibacter; species Glutamicibacter sp. BW80. Next base: position 13,230 of record NZ_NRGV01000067.1, read on the forward strand.
CATCGGGTGATCGGCGATAAGAAGCTGATGATTACCTCGCTGCTGATCAACTGGATCCTTGCCCCGGCATTCATGTTCGTGCTGGCCTGGGTATTCCTGCCCGATTTGCCCGAGTACCGCACCGGCCTGATTATCGTCGGCCTGGCCCGGTGCATTGCCATGGTGCTGATCTGGAACGATCTGGCCTGCGGTGACAGCGAAGCGGCCGCGGTGCTGGTGGCGATCAACTCGGTGTTCCAGGTATTCGCCTTCGGCGTGCTCGGCTGGTTCTACCTGCAGGTGCTGCCGGGCTGGCTGGGGCTGGAAACCACAAGCGCCGAATTCTCCGTCTGGGCCATTACGCTCTCGGTGCTGGTCTTCCTCGGCATCCCCCTGCTCGCCGGATTCCTCACCCGCACGCTGGGCGAAAAGGCCAAGGGGCGCGAATGGTACGAGTCGCGCTTCCTGCCGAAGATCGGCCCGTTGGCGCTCTATGGCTTGCTGTTCACCATTGTGCTGCTCTTCGCGCTGCAGGGGGATACCATCATTTCCCGTCCGTGGGATGTGGCCCGCATGGCGGTGCCGCTGCTGACCTACTTCGTGGTGGTCTTCGGGGCCAGCATGCTGATCGGCTGGACGCTGAAGCTCGGATACGCGCGCACCACCACCTTGTCCTTCACCGCGGCCGGCAACAACTTCGAACTGGCCATCGCGGTGGCCATCGCCACCTTCGGTGTCACCAGCGGCCAGGCGCTTGCCGGTGTCGTCGGACCGCTGATCGAGGTGCCAATTCTGGTCGCCCTGGTCTACGTGGCGCTCTGGTCACGCAAATTCTTCCCCACCCAAGTCCTCGCCAACTCGGCACCTAGCAAAGGCTAAGATCTTGTCTACTTCTCTAAAGAAGCCATCGGTCCTGTTCGTCTGCGTGCATAACGCCGGCCGCTCGCAGATGGCAGCAGCGTTCTTGTCCAACCTCTCCGATGGACGCATCGAGGTCCGCTCGGCCGGCTCGGCTCCGGCCGCGGAAATCAACCCGTCCGCCGTGGCCGCAATGACCGAGGTGGGCATCGACATGTCCGCCGAGGTGCCCAAGGTGCTGACCACCGAAGCGGTCAAGGAATCCGACGTGGTCATCACCATGGGCTGCGGAGACACCTGCCCGGTCTTCCCGGGCAAGCGCTACGAGGACTGGGTGCTTGAGGACCCTGCAGGGCAGGGCATTAATGGGGTGCGTCCGATCCGCGACGAGATTCGCGCACGCATCGAAAACCTCATCACCGAATTGCTCGAAAACAAAGCCTAGAGTTTGTAGCGAAGGAACATCATGGAATCCCAGTTCCCCGTTGCCGTCATCGGCGCCGGCCCCATCGGCTTGGCGGCCGCAGCACACCTGCTCGAACGCGGACAGGCGGTGCGCATCCTGGAAGCCGGAGCATGCGCTGGAGCCGCCATCAGGCAGTGGGGGCATATCAAGCTGTTCTCCACCTGGCGCTACAACATCGATGAAGCCAGCCGCCGGCTGCTTGAAACTCCGACCGAACACTACGCTGGCGACTGGGAGGCACCGAATCCCAAGCGCCTGCCTACCGGGGACGAGCTGGTCTCCGATTACCTTGAGCCGTTGGCTGCCCACCCGCAGCTGCGCGAAGTCATCGGCTACGGGCAGCGGGTCACCGCGGTCAGCCGGGTGAGCGCCGAGGGCAGTGGGCTGGACAAGGGACGCTCGGCGGACCGCGATGATTCGTTGTTCCTGGTCCGGGTCGAAACCGCGGACGGCGAGTCCGAACTGATAGCGCGTGCGGTCATCGATGCCTCCGGCACCTGGGAAACTCCAAATCCGATTGGCCGCGCTGGGCTCAGCGCGCTCGGTGAGGACGCGGCGAGAAGCGAAGGTTTCATCACCTCGCCCTTGCCGGATCCGCTGGGCGCCGACGCGCAGCGCTTCGCGGGCAAAAGGGTGCTGGTCCTCGGGGCCGGGCATTCGGCCGCGAACACGTTGATCCTCCTGGGGCGGCTGAAGCAGCAGAATCCGGAAACCCAAATCTTCTGGGGACTGCGCGGGCAGGCTAATCCGGTGCGCCTCTATGGTGGCGGCTCCGCCGATGAACTGCCGGCTCGCGGCCAGCTGGGCACAAGCCTGCGCCGCCAAGTGGAGACCGGACAGGTGACCTTGCTCGAACACGTCTCGGTGCGCGCGCTGCACGCGGCAGAGAATTTGCAGGTGCTGCTTGCCGATGGGCGCGAGCTCGAAGTTGACTTCGTGGTGCCTGCCACCGGCTTCCGTCCGGATCTGGGCATGCTTTCCGAGCTGCGCCTGGACCTGGATCTCGCGGTGGAAGCGCCGCGTGAACTGGGCCCGCTGATCGATCCCGAGTTCCATAGCTGCGGCACCGTCTCGGCCCACGGGGAACGGGTGCTGGCGCACCCGGAGAAGAACTTCTACATTGCCGGCATGAAGAGCTACGGCCGTGCCCCGACCTTCCTGTTGGCCACCGGCTACGAGCAGGTTCGTTCTCTGGCCGCCGCCCTGTCCGGGGACCGCACCGCGGCGGATCAGGTGGAACTGGATTTGCCGGAAACCGGAGTGTGCTCCACCGACACCGGCAACTCCTGCGATGTGCCTGCGGCCTCCGCCGCCGAAGCGCCAGCGCAGGAGGACTCCTGCTGCTCGGCTCCTGGGCCGGTGGCTTTCGGGTTAGCCACCGGAACCCAGCACGGATTCGCAGAACTGGTTGAACGCCAATAACCTCAACCGTTGACGTGCGCGGGGCTGCGGGGTAAGGATGCAGTATGGAAACTAATCTGCCCTCTGAACCGCTGTCCTTCGACGTTACCGGCCGCATCTCCACCTCGTGCCACGAGGTCTATGAAGCCGTGGCGGATCCGGAAAAACTCTCCGCCTACTTCACCACCGGAGGTGCGCAGGGACGCTTGGAAACCGGTGCCGAAGTCAGCTGGGATTTCCACGATTTCCCGGGCCGCTTCCCGGTGCAGGTGCTCGAGGCCATCCCGGACGAGCGCATTGTGCTGAAATGGGCGGGCGAGGGCGTCGCTGCGGATGACGGATTGAACACCGTTACCTTCGAATTCGAGTCGATCGACGGTGATGCGCGAACCAAGGTGAAGATCACCGAGTCGGGATGGCTCTCCTCGCCGCAGGGGCTCACCGGGGCCTTCGGCAATTGCGAGGGCTGGACCGGGATGCTCTGCGCGATGAAGGTCTGGCTGGAGCATGGAATCAACCTGCGCGAGGGCTTCTACAAGTAGACGCGGCTACTCCATCAACGGCCGGATCTCCACGCTCCCGTAGGGCAGATGCGGCATGCGCCGGGCAATTTCCTGGGCCTGCAGTTCACCGGAGACCTTGATCGCGTGCACGGCGAAGACGATCTCCGCGTCGGTATCCAACTCGGCGTTGGTTTCCTGCGAGCACACCGAGCCGCGGTCCTGGAGGGCGTAGGCCGAGATCAGGATGTCTTCGGAGCGCAATTGGGCATCCAGCGATTCCCACTGGAGCATTTCCGCATCGAACTCTTCGCTCGGCGGTTGCGGGCCGCTGCCCGGAAGATAGCGGTGGATGAGAAGGTGCGTTGCGATGTTCATGAGAACTCCTGCACGTCAGTTGGTTGCTGCCACAGACGATACCGGATCGGGCCTGCAGATACAGGGGGAGGTGTTCCGGTTGGGCAAATCGTCGCCGGGAATTCACTTCTCGATGAATGCTGGGCTTGGCCGCGATCCGTCGTTGCTGCCGGCTGCGAGAACCGATTGACTATGCCAAAAGGGCTGCCAGTGCAACCCTGGCAGCCCTTTTGGCATGAACCTGTAGTCCTTACTCCACCGCGTTGCGCAGTTTGGTGCTCAGCCGCTGGAGCTCGATGAATTCTTCCTCGCTCAACGCCTCGCCCATCAGCTGGTGCAGCTGTTTGACGTGGGCCCGGCCGATGTCCCGCTGCGTGGCCAGGCCTGCTTCGGTGAGCCTGATCCGGCTTGCCCGCTGATCGGTGGGATCGGTGCACCGGGAGACCAGCCCGCGCTCTTCGAGGCGGGTGATCATCCGGCTCAGGCTGGGCTGGGAGATCAGCAGGTGCTTATTCAAATCCACCAGTCGGGTCTCGTTCTCCGGTGCGTGGCGCAGGTTGAACAACACGTCGTACTCCCGGATGGAGAGCTTGGCGAATTCGGGCATCGCGGTGATCTGGCGCATCACCGCGACCTGCGCCCGGAACAGCGCCTCCCACGCGTCGGTGGTGACCTTCAACGAGGCCTGGGTGCTACTGGTCCCGGTCACTGACTTCTGGCTCCTTCGGGGCGTTGGCTTGCTCGGCTTCCAGTTTAGCCTTGCGGGCAGCCACGCGGCCTGGGTGGGTTGGGGCGTCGGCGATATCCGGGGCCGCCCGCGATGCCATTTCCTTTTTCAGCTCCGGCAGCACGTACTCGCCGAACATATCCAGCTGGTTCAGCACGGTCTTCAGCGGCAACCCGGCATGGTCGATGAGGAACAGCTGGCGCTGGTAGTCGCCGAAGTACTCCTGGAAGCTCAGGGTCTTCTCCAATACCTGCTGCGGGGAGCCGACGGTGAGCGGGGTCTGCGCGGTGAAGTCCTCCATGGACGGGCCATGTCCGTAGACCGGGGCGTTGTCGAAGTACGGACGGAATTCCTTGACCGCCTGCTGGGAATCCTTGGCCATGTAGAACTGGCCGCCCAAGCCCACGACCGCCTGGTGCGCCTTGCCGTGGCCGTAGTGCTCGTAGCGCTCGCGGTAGAGGTCGATCAGCTGCTTGTAGTGCTCCTTGGGCCAGAAGATGTTGTTGGCGAAGAAGCCGTCCCCGTAGTAGGCGGCGATCTCTGCCACCTGCGGGGTGCGGATCGAGCCGTGCCAGACGAACGGCGCCACGTCGTCCAGCGGGCGCGGGGTGGAGGTGAAGTTCTGCAGCGGGGTGCGGAATTTGCCTTCCCAGTTCACCACGTCTTCATCCCAGAGGCGGCGCAGCAGGTTGTAGTTCTCCACGGTGAGGTTCACCGAGTCCTGCATGTTCTTGCCGAACCATGGGTAGACCGGACCGGTGTTACCGCGGCCCAGGACCAGATCCACGCGTCCGTTGGACAGGTTCTGCAGCATCGCGAAGTCCTCGGCGATCTTCACCGGGTCGTTCGTGGTGATCAGCGTGGTCGCCGTGGAGAGGATGATGCGTTCGGTCTGCGCGGCGATGTAGGCCAGCGTGGTGGTGGGCGAGGAGGAGAAGAATGGGCGGTTGTGGTGCTCGCCGATGGCGAAGACATCCATGCCGATCTCTTCGACCTTCTTGGCGATGGCTACCGAAGCGTCGATGCGCTCTTTTTCGGTAGGCATCTTGCCGGTGGTCGGGTCGCGGGTGATGTCGCTGACTGAAAAGACTCCGAATTGCATGTCCGCTCCTAAGTTGTCGAGATAGGCTGTGTGCTTACCTCTAATTTATATGCGTATGCATGTAATAACAAGTTGATGCGTCAAATATTCCCTGAGGTGGAGTGTGGCGTCGGGCACGCGCCTGTGCGAGAGTTCGGAAAATTGCGCATTCGAAGCAGTGCCACCCTATGCGGATTGAATGCTTGGTAGTTGCCGGCGAGTGCGGGTCGCGGTGGTGGGTGGCGTGTTGACCGGGGATCCGTGGCCCGCATTTCCGAACCTCGGTAGTGGCCAACCCGCCCATTGCATCGTTGCGTGCCATCGGGATCGTCGGCTGAAGCTTGGGCCGAGCCTCATTCGTTAGTTGGTGATGAGGTGAATTCTAGGCATCGCAATGTAGCTATTTGCCCTCACTGTATGAGATAATGTTTATAAGTAGCTACATTAGGAGCTTGAATGCTTGAGGCTCAAAAGCTCGGTGCAAGCCTGCAGGAATGGCGCATTATTCTTGGGTTGACTCAAGAACTGGTTGCCGAGCGGGCCGGCATCTCCAGGAGCACGCTGATCAAACTAGAACAAGGCGCAGGAGCAAAACTCGAAACCTTCCTTGTAGTCGCCAAGGTTCTCGGCATTGTCGACCGTATAAATGATGCTGTAGAGCCACTCAACACCGACTTGGGTCGTGCCAGATCACGACTGCTTAGTCGCCAGCGTGCACCAAGGGGGAGTTCATGAGCCCGCGGAACCGCATAAAAATCAGGCGTGTCGAGGTACTGACTGGCGAGACTGCAACGGGCACTTTGACGATCGAGTCCGATGCCTTCTCACCACTGGAGCATATAGCCTTCACGTACTCCGACTCCTGGCTTGCCTCTGACTGCTCCTTCGCTATTTCGCCCGAACTTCCGTTGATCAAGGGGCCGCAGCGCCCCACCTTGGGACGGGAGATGTTCGGCTCGTTCATGGATGCTGCACCGGATGCATGGGGTCAGCGACTCCTCCATGAGGAGGCACGGCTGCATTCCAAGGCAACTGGCGTACCAGCACCGAGGAATACGCAGATATCCCGGCTCTTCATGGTCAACGACCAGACGAGGCAAGGCGCACTGCGGTTCCGGGAAAACGGAAAATTCCTCTCTAGCTGGGGACAATGGGCGGGTGTTCGCGACCTGCCAGAGCTTGCCGAACAGTCACGCGCTTACGAGGAGACCGGGTACATAGACGAGCAAAACAGCTTGCTCATCGGGGCTGGATCATCTCCTGGAGGTGCTCAGCCAAAAGCTTGGGTTCGCGACGCGGATGGGTCGATGTTGCTCGCCAAATTCCCAAAGACCTCGGACCTGGGCAATGTCCAGCTCTGGGAAATGGTAGCGATACGCCTGCAGCAGCGAGCTGGAATCGAGGTCCAACCTTCCCGGCTGATGAGGCTGGATGAATACCACCAGATCTTCCTCACCAAGCGTTTCGACAGGACGGGCGATGAGCGCATACCGTACATGAGTGCACGCACGGCCCTCCAGCTAAGCGACGGCGAGCACCCAAGCTATGTCAAGCTTGCCCGTGAAATTTCGATGCTCTCATCCAACCCCGTGGCAGATTCCAAGGAGATGTTCAGCCGAGCAGCGTTCGGCGCCATGGTCAACAATATCGATGACCACATGCGAAATCACGGCCTGCTCAAGATTGGCAGGGGCTGGAGGTTGTCGCCGTCATTCGACGTGAATCCCATGCGGACAGGCACCTCCGACACTCCTCTCGTGCCGGGTGGGGATACATTCGACCGGAACGTACTCGAACTGCTGGACCACCTTGACTCGTTCCGGCTCACCCGTACCGAGGCCGTCACGCGCCTGCGCCAGATCAATGAAGCTGTCTCCCATTGGGCCGAGGAGGCGATCAGGCTCGGTGCCGAGGCCGACGCGGCCGAATCAATGCACCGCGCCTTCGAGGGCTCGAACCGCAACCGAGTCGCGGGCCTCAAAGACATTTCGCCACCCACTGCCATCAGCCTCGGGGAAGCGGCTGGAGAACCCGGAGATTCCGGCCAGCCGAAAACCGGACAGGTGTGGATCAAAGCCCACCACCGCGCAGGCAGGTACGTCCCAGGACACTACCGGTCCCGCCCTAAGTAGCAGCAGCACTGGATGGACGGGCAGCTTCCACCGGTCGCTGCTCGGCGCGCTGGGTTGCAGGAATGATCTATCCATGACGTCCTACGAGTTTTCTCTGGCCGAACTTCCGCCGATGTCAGCTAGGGATCCTCGGACCAGCTGCAAGTGCCAACAGCGAAGGCGTTTCGCGGGGTGGTTCAGCCTCGCTGGGAATCCACTTGGTTTGTCAAGGGAATCCCGATAATGCGGACGGACGGTATAGGGATAACTGGCACGAACCTGATCAGTTCTGGGAAAGCCGGCGGGCCTTCATCCCTGGTCTTCCAGAACGGATGAACGACCAATGGCCTGAATTCGGATAGCTCCTCTTCGGCATGCTTGAATATGGGTCGACCATTGTTGTCATGTCATCTGATGGCGTTTAAATCCCTGCCGCAACCTCGACGAACTCAGTTTCGATGAACGTGTCGAGAAGGCCGCGTGCTGCGATGAGATCAACGGGCTGCTGCGTCGTGAAAAGCCACCTTTTGGGATGAGCGGTGCGTTCAACATTCTCCGCCCCTGCCGGCAGCATGCGAAGCATGTCGTGAGCCGCTACGGGTGGACCAGCCCCGCGCGATAGGCAATCAGCGCGGCATCCACGCGGTTGCGCGCGCCGAGTTTGAGCAGGATTGCGGTCATATGCCCCTTGACCGTCGCCTCGGTGAGCACCAGCCGGGCGGCGATCTCCGCGTTGGTCAGGCTCGCTCCCACCAGCGCCAGGACCTCGCGTTCGCGCACGGTCAATCCTTGGACCAAGGACAGGGCGCGGGTCAGCGAGGCGGTATCGATGCCGCGCACCTTGTCGATCACCCGCCGGGCAATGCGCGGGGAGAGCGCCGCGGCGCCCTCGGCCACCGCATGGATCGCGCCGAGCAGTTCCTCGGGCCCCGAGCTTTTGAGCATGAATCCGCAGGCTCCGCCGGACATGGCCCGGTCGATGTAGTCCTCCTCGCCGAAGGTGGTCAGGATCAGCACCTTGGCCTCCGGGGCCTGGGCCAGGATCGCTTCCATGGCGCCCAGCCCATCGAGCTGCGGCATGCGGATATCCATGAGGATCACCGATGGGTCCAGGCGTGCGGCCAGTTCGATGGCGCGCACCCCGTTCTCGGCTTCGCCGATAATCGAGATGCCTGGGTCGCTGGCGAGGATCGCGCGCAGCCCGGCGCGGATTAGCGCGTCGTCATCCACCAGCAGGACGCTGACGGGGGTATCCATGCTCATCTGCAGCTCCTTTGGCTAGCCGGCGGGGTAGAGGTGGTCGGTGGATACCAGCACGTCATCGGTGAAGCACAGGCGGAACATCTCGCTGCCCAGATCCAGCAGGCCGGTCCGCGCCGCATAGTAGCGGCACTGCGCATTCTCGGGCGCTGCCGGCTCGTCGATCACGGGCAGCGGCTCATCCAGGCCCGGGGCGCGGACCAGCGAAGCAACCTCGCCCGAGTCCATGCCCACTTTGAGCTTCTGGTACTCCGACGGGTGCAGGGCGGTGGCTTGGTAGGTGGCATGCTGCAACAGCAGCAGGGCCGCGGAAATCACCGTGACGGCGAGGATCGGCAACAGCACCAGCATCGAGGTGCTGGTGCGCTTCACCGGAGAGTGCACCCCGGCAGGCGCCGGGGGCGAGGGTGCCTGGGGAATGGAAGCGCGCAGTTCGAAGCGCTCCCTCGTGCGGTGCACCGCCAGCGAACCGCCGGCGGCTTCGAGGGCGCCGCGCAGCGAAGCGATCCCGGTGGCCCCGGGCCGGACCGGCGGGACGGGGCCAGCGAGCTGATTGGAAATTCTCAGCACCGCCTGCTCCGAGCGCGTATCGAGTTCCAGCTCCACCTCGGTGTGCGGCGCGTACTTCGCCGCATTGGTCAACGCCTCCTGGGCTACTTGGCGCAGCACGGCGGCCCACCGGAGGGATCCGGGGGCCTGCGGTGGTGGGCCATGCCGGGTGAAATTGATCTTCATGCCCTTGGCCCGGGCTTGTTCGACCAGCTGCGCCAGCGATGAATCTGCCGGACCCAGCGGCGCTTGCTCGCCGTCCTCGTGCAGCACCCCGATGATCTGGTGCAGATGCTCGATGGACTCATCGGCCTGCTCGCGGATCCGCGCCGCCTGTGCATGGGCTTCCGTGCCCTTTTCCAGGGTTACCTGCAGCCCGCCGGTGGACAGTGCCAGCAGCGCCAGATCGTGGCCCAGCTGATCATGCATGGCTTCGGCGATGCGTGCCCGTTCGCGCAGCTCGGCCTGCACCACCACATGCCGGCGTTCCTGGCTTCGGAACAGCACCGCATTGCGCCGCGCCCGGCCGGCCCACCAGGGCAGCAGCGCAAAGAGCACCAGGCCGGTGAGGATATTCAGCGCAAAGGTCAGCAGGCTCAGGTGGGAGGACAGCGCCAGTGTCACCCCGGCGGCTAGCGTCCCCGACCCAAGGGCCAGTAATCCATGGGCCAGGGAGGAAACATGCCGTCCGGCCAGGTAGCTGCAGGCCGCGGCCAGGGGAGCGAGCACAACCCAGGCCCCGTTCGTGGAGATGGGGACCAAATAGGCGCAGAGAGCCAGCAACATCAACAGGAGCGGCTGCTTCCACGAGGTAGTCATGAACAACATGCTACTCAGCGAGGGCGCAGCCGAACACCGACCAAGGTAGGGGATCGCCGGCACCACAGTGCGGACGTATGGCCGGTGTGCTCGCCTGCGCAAATTCCTAGGGTTGGAACAGAACCCAAGGAGCACACCATGATCACACTCGAAGCATTGAGCAAGGACTTCGGCGCCACCCGCGCAGTCAATGCGCTGACCGCAACCATAGAACCCGGGCAAGTGACCGGATTCCTCGGACCCAACGGGGCCGGCAAATCGACCACCATGCGCATGATCCTCGGATTGGACGCGCCAAGCAGCGGGCAGGCACTGGTCAACTCGGTTCCCTACGCGCAGCTGCGCTACCCGCTGCATACGGTAGGTGCGCACATCTCCGGCACGGCGGGGCACCCCGGGCACACCCCGCGCACCTTCCTCAAGTCCCTGGCGCAAAGCAATCGGATCCCGGTAGACCGCGTGGACGCGGTGCTGACCGAAGTCGGCTTGCAGCCGGTGGCCGGCAAACGGATCGGAGGTTTCTCCCTCGGCATGCGCCAGCGGCTGGGAATCGCCGCCGCCCTGCTGGGCGACCCGCAAATCCTGATCCTGGACGAGCCAATGAACGGGCTGGATGCCCAAGGCATCTCCTGGATCCGGCAGCTGATGCGCACCCGGGCCGAGCGCGGCGGAACCATCTTCGTCTCCAGCCACCTGATGAGCGAGGTGCAGCAGGTCGCGGACCAGCTGATCCTGATCGGACGCGGGGCGCTGATCGCCCAAGCACCTACCGGGGAGTTGATCAGGCAATTCACCCAGCAGGTCATCACGGTGCGCTCGCCGCAGCTAGCCGCGCTCGCCGGGCTCCTGCGGCAACCGGGCATCGAGCTGAACGCCGCCGAGGACCGGCTGGAGGTCGTCGGCCTGCCGCTGGAAAATATCGGCGCGCTGGCCTTCGCCCATGGCATCGAGCTGCATGAACTGAGCATTGCCCACGGATCGCTGGAAAACGCCTATAACCAATTGACGCATGACACGGTGGAATACTCCGCCGAATTAGCAGGGGGAGCGGGAAGCAAATGAGCACGCTGCAGATCAATGAATCCGCATCCGGATACCTGGGCGGAGAGCTGTTGCGGGCTGCCCGCGCCGAGGCCACTAAATTCTTCGGGCTGCGTTCGCTGCTCTGGCTCTATGCCTCGGGAATCGCGCTGACCATCGCCTTCGGGTGGCTGCTTGGCGCCAGCGCGAAAGCCAGCGGGGACAATGGCTTCGACACGGCGATGCCCGCCCCGCTGATGGTCTTCGCAACCCTGCAATTCGGCCAGCTGTTCTTCGCTGCCGCAGCCGCCCTGCACATCACCAACGAGTACTCCAGCGGGACCATCACCACCTCCTTGCAAGCGGTACCGCGTCGCTCGGTCATGCTCGGCGCCAAGGCGCTGCTGCTGTCCGGGCTCAGTTTTGGTGCCGGGGTGGCCATGATCGGCTTGGGCACCATCCCGGCAGCGCTCAGTGCGGGGCAGTACGGCGCCTTCGCTCTCTCCGACCTGGTCTCGGCTTGCCTGGGCGCCGGTGCTTATCTGGCGCTATTGAGCTTGATGGTGCTCGGCCTCGGGCTGCTCTGCCGGAACTCGGCGGGAGCGATCGTCTCGGCGATCATGCTGGTGATCGGGCTTCCGCAGATCCTGCAGCTGATTCCGTTCGAGTGGGTGCAGACGCTGGCCCAATACCTGCCGACAAACGCGGCGACGTTCATGGCCACCGGTGCCACCGAGCCCTATGGGCCGCCGGCGGCGCTGCTGGTGCTGATCGGCTGGACCGTGGTCCTGCTCGGAGCCGGATATTTTGCGCTGAAGCGGCGTGACACCTAGCCGCGGTCGGCACTTGGGAACCTGCCAACGCAGTTGCGCCACGGCAGCTGTAGCTATGCCTTGGACCGGAGCTGCGCCCGATCGCGCCATGCGGCGGTGCTCCAGAGCGCAAGCGCGATCAGCACCGGTTGGAAGAACAGCCGGGTGAGCCGTTTCCCGTCGGTATCCAGTCCGAACGCGTCGCGTCCCTCCTGCCATTGCGCGAAATTGCCGGGGAACACCGCGACGAAGAAGAGTGCGGCAATCCAGCCGACGGCCACCCGCTTCCTGACCAGCGCCAGCAAGGATAGCCCCAGCCCGATTTCGGCCACGCCGGAGAGGAGCACCGTCAGGTCCGGATCCAAGGGGACAAAGTCCGGGACTTGGGAGCGGAATTCCTCGCGGGCAAAGGTCAGGTGGCTCACCCCGGCGAAGCCAAGGAATGCTCCGAGCCCAATGCGCGCGCCGTGCCGGGCGAACCCCAGCGGCTTCGCCGCCGGCGACTTAGTCATCGCTGACGGTCACCGTTACGTCGATGTTGCCGCGGGTGGCGTTGGAGTAGGGGCAGACCTGGTGAGCCGCGTCGGCCAGTTCCTGGGCCTGGGCATGCTCCATATCGGGAATGACCACTTCCAATTCGACCGAGAGCTTAAATCCGCTCTCTCCATCGCGGTGCAGGTGGACTCGCCCGCCGACGCTGGAGTTCTCGATCTTGACCTTGCGGCCGCGTGCCACCACGTTCAACGCCGAGTGGAAGCATGCGGCATATCCCGCGGCGAACAGCTGTTCCGGGTTCGTTCCGGTGCCCGAACCGCCCAGTTCTACCGGGGAGGCCAGGGCCAGGTCGAGAGTGCCGTCGTGGGCCTGCACTCGGCCCTCGCGTCCTTGGCCGGTGGACAGCGATTCTGCGGTGTATAGGGTTTCCATGGAACTGCCTTTCGGAGGTGGTGAAAGTTTGTAACGTGTTTCCCGGACTAGTTGTCCGGTGAGGTTATTTCCTGCATGGACGCGGTGATGCGGTGCAGGGCTGCCAGCAGTGCCTGCGCGCTCTGGAGATCCGGGAGTCCGGTGCCGCAGGCAATCTGCGCCGGAATATGTGCCAGTTCTTTGCGCAGGGATGTTCCGGTGGGGGTCAGGCTGACGTTGACGACGCGGCTATCTTCCTCGTCGCGCCGGCGTTTGATGAATTCCTTCTGTTCTAGCCGGCGCAACAGCGGGGACAGGGTCCCGGAGTCCAGCTGGAGCATCTCGCCGATTTCGCGCACCGGCTTATCGCCTTCGGACCACAGCGCAACGAGCACCAGGTACTGGGTGTAGGTCAGCTGCCATGGGGCGAGCAGTTCGGTGTACGCCCGGGTGGTTGCCCGGCTCGCCGAGTAGAGGGAGAAGCAAACCATTTCGTCAACTATTGCCATGAAATAATGATTGCACGCAATTCAATTGCGCGCAACTTAAATTCTTGATCCCTAGGGATTGATGCCGCGCGGGCTACCGATCGGGCTCTTGGCGATGGCGCCGAATTGGTTATGGATTCGGGGTGCTTAGCTAGCTGGAAGCATCGGGAGAGCTCCAGCCCTGTAGCTTGATCCGGTCACGTTTCGCGCGGTTCGGCTGGCATCGCTAAGCTGGGATTCATGAGCATCGGCAATCACCTGGCGAATGCCGGCGGGCGTAGCTACCCCCGTCTGGCAATAGTTCGCTCGCTGCTGCTGATTAGCGCGGTGGTTTTCGGTTTGTTCTCGATGCACGTAATGAATCATGTACTCCCGGTTGAATCCTCGGCCCCGCTGGCGCAGCCGCATGCGGCAGAAGCCATGCCCCTGCATCATGCTCCGCTGGCGGACCCGGGCCATCCCTCCGAGCAGGGCTGCGCCGACTGTCCGATGGGCCATGAGATGGCCGCCGCAGGTTGTGTTTTGGCGCTGCTGATCATGCTGTTGTTCCTGCGGCCACCGCATACCGTAGCCGTGGCCCGGACGGTGTTCCTGCGGACCTTGCGCGCAGCTTCGAAGCTTCGTGGGGTTGCCCCGAACAAACCTGACCTGACTGCCTTGGGGATCTGCAGAACGTGAGCACTTGGCGGGTCCATTGACCTGCCGCCAACTAGTACCGGCGCCGCCGCAGGCAGGCGCCGCTCACGTTCCAAACCCATCAGGAGAACCACCCATGAACAAGCAGACCCTCTTTTCCAGCGCCCTCGCACTGGGCGCGATGCTCGCCCTCGCCGGTTGCGCAGGGGAACCATCAAGCACGCCGGCGCCGAGCGCCTCGGCTTCCGAAGCGCATTCCGGGCATTCCATGGAGCAGTCCCCATCGGCCAACGACGCCGATATGGCGTTCGCCTCGGGCATGAAGATGCACCACGAACAGGCGATCGACATGTCCGACATTTTGCTGGGCAAGTCCGGGGTTCCCGCCGAGGTGGTGGCCCTGGCCGAACGGATCAAGGCGGCGCAAGGCCCGGAGATCGAACGCATGGACCGCTGGCTTTCCGAATGGAACATCCCCGAGGGGATGGACCACGGGGGAATGGACCACGGCGACGGAATGGTTCCGGAAGATGAAATCAAGGCCTTAGAGGACGCGACGGGGTCCGAAGCTGCCCGGCTCTTCCTTGAGCAGATGATCATGCATCACGAAGGCGCCGTGGTGATGTCCGAGACCGAGACCAAAGAAGGAAGCTACCCGGCGGCCATCGACCTGTCCAAGCAGATCGTTGATTCCCAAACCGAGGAAATCAACGAGATGAAGCAGCTGCTTGAAACGCTGTAGCCAGGGATTGAAGACAGAAAGGTTGGGATTGACCGTGCCCAAAAAATTTGAAGGCAGCAAAGGTAGGCGCGCCGGGATTGTGGCCGCGGCGGCCGGCTCGGTGCTTGCGCTGGCCGCGTTGACCGGGTGCAGCACTGCACCGGCGCCCGTCGCGCAGCCCGAACCTACGGTGGTTGCGGCCGAGGACACCGGGGAGTTCCTCGCGGAGCTTGGCCTGGCCGGGCTCGATGCCAGGGCGGCGATCGATCGGCTCGACCGGATGCCGGTGGCGCAGCGGCCCAGCGACTTCACCGCCTCGGTGCAGCCGGCCCAGCTGGTGCTCACCGATGCGTCGGGACGCACCGCGGATCTGCCGATGCCGCAAGATGAGTACTACCTTTCGGCGGCACCCTATGTGAGCCAGACCCACAGCTGCCATTTCCATAGCCTGACCACCTGTCTGGGGGAGCTGGCGGGAAAGGAAGTCCAGGTGAAGGCAACTGACGCCGACACCGGCGAGGTGCTGGTGGAGAAGGGCGTAAAAACCTTCGACAATGGATTCCTTGGACTCTGGGTTCCGCGTGGAATTAATTTGGATCTGGAATTCAGCTACGAAGGCAAAACCGCGAAGACCACCGTGTCCACCGCTGGCAGCACAAACGCCACCTGCCTGACCGAGCTGCCGCTGGTCTAATACAGCGCGTCTGCACAACCAAAAAAGCATTCGGGCCTGCAACCACATCTAGTGGTTGCAGGCCCGTATGCTTGGCGCCGGAGAACCTAGTCCTTGGGCTCTTGGGCCGCCTTGTTCATCAATTCCTCGAATGCCCGGCGCTCCTTGCGGGAGACGGGGATCTGGCCGGTCAGCGGATTGACCACCTGGCCCGGAACCGCCTTGGGATTATCCGGATCCGCCGGCTTGGCGTCCGCCACCCTCGGCTCGGGCTTGGCCTGCTTCTTGTCCTTGGCCTGTACCGGCACCTGCTTGGCCCCCGGGGTGATCTTCGCGGTGGCCCCGTTCATGGCCAGCGCAAGATCCTGAGCTCCCGTGTGCTGCTCGGCGGAGTGCTTGCGTCCCGCGCGGCGCAGCTCGCGCTTCTCCTTGCGCGACTCCACCAGGCGGTAGAGCACCGGTACCAGGATCAAGGTCAGCAAGGTGGAGGAGACCAGGCCGCCGATGACCACGACGGCCAGCGGCTGGGAGATGAATCCGGACTGGCCGGTGAGTCCCAGGCCCATCGGGATCAGCGCGAAGATGGTGGCCAGCGCGGTCATCAGAATCGGGCGCAGACGCTGGCGGGCACCTTGCATGATGGCCTCATCCAGCGCCATCGCCGGCCGCTCGGGGGTATCGGCCCGATACTGGTTGATCAAATCGATCAGCACGATCGCGTTGGTGACTACGATGCCCACCAGCATCAGCATGCCGATCAAGGACGGCAGTCCCAGCGGGATGCCGGAGATCAGCAACAGGCCGATGGCCCCGGTGGCGGCGAACGGAATGGAGACCAGCAGGATCAGCGGCTGGATCAGCGACTTGAAGGTAGCCACCATGATCACGTAGACGATCGCGATGGCCGCCAGCAAGGCGAGGTAGAGCTGGTTGAAGGATTCGGCCTGCTCGGTGGCCGCGCCGCCGATTTCGGCACTGGCGCCCTCGGGCAAATCCACCGAGTCGAGGCGCTCGGTGACGTCCGTGGAGACCTTGCCCAGCATGTTCTCCGCCGGGGTCAGCGTGACCGTGGAGATGCGCTCGCCATTGGAGGTGGTGACCTGCTGGACGACCTTGGTGCGTTCCACCGCCGCCAAATCCTGCAGCTGCACCAGGCCGGCGGCGGTGGGGATCTGCAGTTCGCGCAGCTTGGCCAGCCCGTTCAGATCCATGGGCTCGCCGATCTGCACGGTCATGTCCGTGTAGTCCAGGCGCAGGGTGCCCGCCGGGACGGCGGAGACCTGGGAGGCGACCAGACCGGAAAGCTGCGTCTCGGTCAGCCCCGCCTCGGCTGCCTTCTCGGCATCGATATCGATGGAGACCTGCTCGCGTTCCGCCGAGAGGTTATCCGCGATGCCGGTGACATGCTCGGTGCCGGCCAGCGCTTCGCGCAGCTGCTCGGTGGCCTCGCGCAGAATATCCTCATTCGGGGCCTTGACCTCCACGGTGACGTCGCTGGACATCATCGCCGAGGAATTGGAGCCGAAGCTCAGGATGACATCCTCGGACATATCGAGTCCCTGGATCTGGTCGCGGACCGTATTGCCCAGCGCTTCCTGGTCGAGATCGGGGTCGGTGATCGCGGTGAAGCTTGCGGTGTCCGCGCCGGAGGCGAACATCGCCGCCATGCCGCTGGCGGTGCCCACGGTCATCTGCACATCTTCCAGGCCCTCGATGTCTTGCAGTTTTGCTTCCACCTTCTCGGCTTCGGCCAAGGTGGTCTCCAGCGCGGTGCCCGAAGGCAGCTTCGCGGTGATGGAGATCGAGTTCTCCCCGGTGGAGCCGAGCAGGTTGGTGTTCAGCAGCGGAGTCATCATCACGGTCCCGGCCAGGATCAGCACGGAGGCCAGCAGCGTGATGACCGGGTGCTTCTGCGTGCCGTTGAGCACCGGCACGTAGGCGCGCTGCAGCCAGGACTTGTCCTCGGCCACGTGGACGGTGCGGGTTGCCCCGGTCCCCGGGCGGTGCGGCAGGAACCAGTAGGCGAGCACCGGAACGATGGTCAGCGAGACCAGCAGCGAGGCGAGCAGGGCGATGGCCATGGTCATCGCGAAGGGGCTGAACAGCTCCCCGGCCATGCCGCCGACCATGGCGATCGGCAGGAACACCGCCACGGTGGTCAGCGTCGCGGCGGTAATCGCCCCGGCCACCTCCCTGACCGCCAGCAGGATGGACTGGGCCTTGGATTCGCCGTGGGCCAGGTGGCGCTTGATGTTCTCGATCACCACGATCGAGTCATCCACCACGCGGCCAATGGAGATGGTCAGCGCGCCCAGGGTGAGCATATTCAGCGTGTACCCGAACACGTTCATGCCGATGAAGGTGGCCATCAAGGACAGCGGGATGGAGATCGCGGTGACCAGCGTGGAGCGCACGGAGAACAGGAAGATCAGGATGATGATCACGGCGAAGCCCAGGCCCAGGGCGCCTTCCAGCGCCAGGTGGCTGATGGAGTCCTCGATGAAGGGCGCCTGGTCGAAGATGGTGGTCATCGTCGCCTTGTGGCCGAGCTCGGCTTCCAGATCCGCGATCATCGCGGTGACCGCGTGGGAGATCGCGACGGTATCCCCATCCGGGGTCTTGGTGACCTGGATGGACAGGGTCTCATCCCCGTTGGTGCGCGTGACGCTGGTGGCCTCGTCGGCCTGCACGGAGACCTCGGCGAGATCCTTGAGCAGCACCGGACCGGTCTCGGTGACCAGCGGAATGTCTTCGATCGCAGCCAGGGTGTCAGGGGAGGATCCGGCGATCACCGGAAGCTGCAGCCCGTCGACGTCCATATTGCCCACCGGCATGGGGGAGCCGGCGTTCTCGATGCCGTCCTTCAGGTCGGCAACGCTCAGCCCGGCGGCGCTGAGCTTGTCGTCGTCCGGGATCACCGCGATGTGCTGGGAAGCGCCGCCGGAGACTGCGGCTTCACGCACCCCGTCAATCTTCTGCAGCTTAGGCAGCGCGATGCGTTCCACATCATCGTTCAGCGCTTGAAGCGACTCGTTCGAGGAGACCGCGAGCATCAGCACCGGAAGGTCGGCAATGGAGCCGGCCAGCGCCGTGGGTTCCACGTCTTCGGGCAGCTGGGTCTTCACGTTGGAGATCGCGCGTTCCACCTGCGCGCGGGCACGGTCCATATCGGTGCCGTACTCGAAGGTCAGCGCGATGCGGGTGAACCCGGTCTGCGAGGTGGCGGTGGAGGATTCCAGCCCCTCGACCGCCTGCAGCGCGGTTTCCAATGGGGCGGCGACCTGTTCGTCGACCACCTCGGGGCTTGCACCCATCTGGGTGGCCATCACGGAGATCTGCGGGAACTCCAGCGAGGGGATCAGTTCCTGTTTCAGCGATCCCATGGAGATCACGCCGAAAACGGCGGCGAAGATCGTGATAAGCGCGATGAGCGCCCGGTTCTTCAAAGACAAGATGGCCAAGCGCTGCATGCGTGTGTGGTCCTAGCTGTGTCGCAGTGGGAGGGGCTGAGCACAACTTTAGTTGGTTGTCATTGCTCAACAGTCACCGAGAGATGTTAAGCACGCAAAAATCATCCGAATGGATTACCCAGGAGTGGCCTGCAACAGCGGTGCCGGAGGAGATAGCGGGTTTTTTGGGGCGTCTACTGTTCTCCGCGCCATGCCTTGAGGAACCATGTGCCAGCGCCGCATGGAAGGAATTTGCGCCTGTAGAACCCCAGGCTCTGTTTGGCGCGTTGTCGACGTTGTCCCGCCGCAGGACAAGGCCTGCACCTCGCACTGAGTCCGAAGGGTCTCGCAGACGTGCGCCGAGCGTGTGATGGTGACTTCGGCCCGAGAACTTTGGCTGCGGCGCCCACCACTCTTAGACGGAAGTGGGTAGGGAAGAACCGGGAAATCGAGTTAGCGGCGGTACGTGGATTATTGGCCATCGAGAACGGCTATTTACTCAGGGGCCGCATCATTTCCGCGAGCGCCACCGATGGCTGTGGGATTGGGCAGCCGAAGTTCACCGCGGAACTCCGGTACGGCTGGCGCCGCACCAAACGCACTTGGATGGTTTGCCCGACATGGAAGGGCTCCGTTGGAGCCGTTGCCTTGAGGTATGAGGTAGGCAGGAACGTTGCGAATATGAATGCTCGTTGGAGGAGTCCTCAACGTTGCGGAACATTCATGGATCCACAGAGGCCGCCTCCGCGGAGGGCCAACGCCTAGTTGTGTTTGTTTTTTCGCTTTTGGTTTATGGCTTCTTCGGCAACGATAGGAGCATCTTCGCGGCTCGTCCTAGAATATGCGACGTCATCGCCGCCATAGAGCTCTGCGGCTATTTCCGTAGCCGCATCCACGTTTTGAATACCCAGCTTTCCAGTAAGAAGCTGAGGTCGGGCATGTCCCGATCTCGAGCCGAACTGAGCTTCATTGCAAGCAGCGTTTCAGGCGAAGCGATATATGCCTCGAGCCCTTCACCAAGGTTGATACTGACCCATTTTGCTCCTGCGGGGATGAAAGCGGTCGCACTGGAGTTCAGCCACCCGGAGGGAAGATTGCGTTCCTGAGCCATTAATTCAACTACGCGCTCAACGTCGGCTGGGGGTGTATAGGAGGCATCAATGTCTTGGGTCACCCGACGCTCGTTTCCCGTGAAGGCGATGGCCGCCCCGCCGACCAGTCGGATCGTCGGGGTGATTCCCTTGGCACGCAGCCTGCTCCCAAGCTCGCCAAGCAGTTCGCGAATCTCATCGATGGTGAAGTCTTTGCTCACGCCATCTCCAGCGAATTATCTTTGAGGAAAATATTAAAATCAGCCAATGTCTTCGGGGTGCGCTTGATTGTCAGTTCTCTGAATGCGTCGCTCATGCTCCGCGTGTCACTACCTGGAAACCAAGGGTCCTGCAGTTTTACACCCCACCGAGGTTTTTGTGCAGAAACGCCTTCAAGTGCGATTCGCGCGCCCGCTGCAAGCAAAGCATCAAATCGTTCGCTTCCGGTGGGGCCGGGCTTCTTGAGGTGCTCCGGCTTCATCATTTTCAATTGCTTCAATGAATCCATTGCAATTCGTAAAGCGAATTCACTGTCACCGGAGGACAGCTCGCGGGCAACATCGCGGGCCGCCTCGTCGAGGACCGCCTGAGGCGTCGGAGCCGGGGCAGCCCAGCGGATGTTCAAGGCGTCGGCAACTCTAAGCGAAGCGCCAAGCTCAGCTGTCTCTTTGCCGGATTCAAGCTCATAGATGAATTTTCGGGAAAGCCCGGTTTTGTTTGCAAGCCCCTGCTGGCTCAACCCGCTTTGAATCCTTGCGCCACGGATTGCTCGCCCCAGTTCTTGCGCGGTACTAATCGTTCCCATATTTACATTATGACACCGTTCGCTCACAAAATGCAGATATGCGCGTAGGTAGATTGGAAGCGGGCGTAGGTCGTGATGAGAGTTTCATGGAATTTTCACTCATAGATATCGAGCGTCGTTGCGTTGTGGTTTGGTGGTTATTTCCGCGCACACCCCAAAACCATCCCTACGGCGGTTCATGAATCTTCATTGGCGCACAGACTAGGCCCCAGGGGTGCTAGATCATCGGCCGCCGGCACTGGACATTCTAATTCGCTCTGGCATCGATGTCGGGATAGTACCCTCGCCCTAATGATTTGTGGATGAACGCTAGTAGGAGATCCTTACAAGCGGGGACGTTCCTCCAAGGGCCTCAAAGATTCAAGTACACGGAACGGCGATCCTGACGTAACGAATTACGGCTGCCAGCAAGCAGGTGCTAAAACTGCCAACTGATCGGGTCCCATAGTGGGATTCGAGCGCATACTCGGTGTATGGGAATGCCCCACGGAACTTCGCAGATGGGTAGGACGGCCATGGACCGGGACACTTTACGCAGCGTGCAGCGGCCGTTGAAACAGCTTTACCGCGAGCAGCCGCAAGCCGGAAGCATCGTATTGGAGGCCACCGGAACTCTCGGAGAAGAAGGACTCTCCTGTTCGGTGCAAACCGGTCAGGCGCTGGTGAGCGCCGGCCTGCACCCGTCCACCGGCGGGGATGGGACGCTGGCCTGTTCGGGGGATCTGCTCCTGCAGGCGCTGGTGGCCTGTGCCGGGGTCACCCTGGCTGCGGTCGCGATCAACCGCTCGCTGAGCGTTGCCGGCAGCGTCCACGCGAGCGGTGTGCTGGATGTGCGCGGCACCTTGGGGCTGGACCCCGAAGCCGCGGTGGGATTCAGCTCGATCAAGTTGTCCTTCGAGCTGCACACCGAGGCCAGCGAGCAGGACATAGCGCAGCTGATCGAGGCGACGGAAAAATATTGCGTGGTGCTGCAGACCTTGCGATCCCCGCTGGCCATCGAGGTCACTGCGTCGGCGGAATGACAAAGGCCCGGTTCGCTTCCCTGGCCGCTAAGCGGCAGGAAGCAAACCGGCCCTTGCCCCCGTTGGCTAGCTCAGTTCCAGGCTCTTATCGGTAGCAGCCTTGACCTCGGCGTAGAGCGCCGGGTTTTCGTTCAGCTTGGTGCCGTAGGAAGGGATCATTTCCTTCAGCTTTGCTTCCCAGCCTGCGAACTGCTTCGGGAAGCAGCGCGAGAGCAGGCCCACCATGATCGGAGTCGCGGTCGAGGCGCCTGGGGAGGCACCGAGCAGACCGGAGATCGAACCGTCCGAGGAGGTGATGACCTCGGTGCCGAACTGAAGGACGCCGCCCTTCTTGGCATCCTTCTTGATGACCTGTACGCGTTGGCCGGCGGTAATCAACTCCCACTGGGAGCCATCTGCTGCGGGGAAGTACTCGGCCAGGGCCTCGTCCTTCTTGGCACGTGACTTGAGCACCTCCTTGATCAGGTAGGCGGTCAGCGACATGTTGTCCTTGCCCACTGCAAGCATAGGGATGATGTTATGCGGGCGCAGCGACAGCGGCAGGTCCATCTGTCCGGTGGACTTCAGGAAGTTCATCGAGAAGCCGGCGTACGGGCCGAACATCAGTGAACGCTTTCCGTCAACGAATCGGGTATCCAGGTGCGGCACGGACATCGGTGGGGCGCCGACCGAAGCCTGGCCATAAACCTTTGCGTGGTGCTGGTTGATGATCGCTTCATCGGTGCAGCGCAGGAACTGACCGGAGACCGGGAAGCCGCCGAAGCCCTTGATCTCATCGATGCCGGACTTCTGCAGCAGCGACAAGGCGCCGCCGCCCGCGCCGACGAAGACGAACTTGGCCTTCACGGTCTTCACAGCGCCGCTGGCGTTGTCCTTGACGGTGATTTCCCAGCCGGCGCCATCGCGCTTGAGGGTCTTGACCTTGTGGCCGTAGTTCACCGACGCGCCTGCGGCACCCAGCGAGTTGGTCAGGTCCTTGGTCAGGCGACCGAAATCAACGTCGGTGCCCGAGGCCACGCGGGAGGCGGCGACCTTCTGCGAGGCGTCGCGTCCCTTGGCGACCAGCGGAGTCCACTCGTTGATGGTGTCTAGATCGGTGGTGTGCTCCATTTCGCCGAACAATGCGTTCGGCTTCAGCGCGTCATAGCGCGCCTTGAGGTACTTGGAGTGGTCCTCGCCAATGACGAAGGACATATGCGGCAGCGCGTTGATGAAATCCGCGTCTGCGACGCGCTTGTTCTCAACTGCCCACGAGTAGAACTGGCGGGATACCTGGAACTGCTCGTTGATGCCGATTGCCTTGGCTGGGTCAACCGTTCCGTCGGCCTTGGCCGGGGCGTAGTTCAGTTCGCACAGTGCCGAGTGACCGGTACCTGCGTTGTTCCATGGTGAGGAGGATTCCTCTCCGGCCTTGTCGAGGTTTTCGAAAAGACCAATAGACCAGGTTGGTTCCAGCTGGTTGATCATGGTGCCAAGGGTGGCACTCATGATGCCGGCACCGATTAGTACTACGTCAAAAGATTCGGTTGACGTTTCAGAAGGCACGAGGATCTCCATCGACAGTGATACTTTGCTCTACTACAGACTAGACCTAGTAGACCACCGGTTAAAAATCGTTAACTGGAAAGTGCAGGTGAGTTAGTCATCTGCACGTCCAGATAGCTCTCATTGAGCATGGGCGAGGAAGGGTAGTAGGTGACGTTCGGGTTGAAGGCCAAGGCGGAAATCGGAAATACCAGTGGGACCAGCGGTAGATCGGTGTTCAGCGTGGCCAAAATGGCAGTCATGGCCGCCGTGCGTTCCTCGCCAGGAGGCAAGGAGCGGGCAGCCAAGGCCTGTGAGTCAAGTAACTTGGAGGTGTATCCGAACTCATGCTCCTTGGCGTCGAGAATTCCGGAGATGAAGTCATCTTCCAGGCGATAGCCACCGGAGAAGCCCAAGAGGTGCATCCCGTTGAATTCCTCCGAACGCACCGTATCCACATATCCGTCGGTCCACGCAATGGGGCGTGGCTTGATCCGGATGCCTACCGCAGCCAGGTCTTCGGCCAATTGGGCGAAGGTGCGCTCGGGCAGCGGAAGGTAGTTTCGCGAGACCCGCAGCGGGTAGGCGAACTCGATGATTTCGCCCTTGTAGTCGATGTCCGCCAGCAGCTGCTTGGCCTTATCGGAGCTGTGGTTCAGCGTGCCCTCCGGATCCGGGACGCCGAAGGCCGGCGGCAGGATGCTCTGCGCGGATTTGGAACCCTGCAGGAAGAGGTTGTCGGCCAACCGTCCACGGTTGACCGCGTGGGTGATGGCCATGCGGAATTCGGGTTTGGCCAGCCATTCGTTGCGGTGATCCAGTCCGAGATACAGCACCGAGAACGGGTCGCGCTGCACGACGACTTTCGCGTTGCGCACCAAGGTACGCATGATATCGACCGAAACCATGTCGAAGCCGTCGATTTCCTCCGCCATCAGCGCGCTTTCGCGGTTGTAGGGGGAGGGGACCGGGGAAACCACCACTACTTCTGGATGGTTCGGGTTGTTGCTGAGCTTTGATTTGTCCCAATAGTCGGCGAAAAGCTCCAGATTCACGGTGCCCTCGTCGTTGGATACGAACTTGTAGGGGCCGGTGCCGGAAGGCGCGGTGAGCAGCGCTTGGCTCGGGTTGCTTTTTGGGCCCCCGGCGAGGGAATCCGGTGCGGCGATCGCCATACCCGGCAGGGTGAGCGATTCGATGAGCCCGGCACGGCGTCGACGCAGCTTCAAGGTGAGAACGTATGGCTCCGTGGCCTCGACTCCGGCGAAATAGCTTGCGCTGCCGCCGAGGGATTTTCCGGTGAATAGGTCCTGAGCGTAAATGGCCTTGAGCTTCTCCAGCTCGGCCAGGCGCTGGGTCTCGGCCGCCTTCTGCTCCTCGGTGACCGTGGTGCCCTGGTCCAGCTTGAGCTTCAGCTCCGCCTCGGTAGGCAGCTTGGGAATGTCTTTTTCGTGGTGGAAGACGTGCATGAAGCCCTGGCTGGAGCGCAGCTGCAGATCCTTGGGCAGCTTGACCCAGCGGTTGAAGTTCGCCACGACGGCTGCGGCATTGAATTCGCTGCCGTCGTGGAAGCGCACCCCGCGCCGCAGCGCGAAGGTATAGCGCAGCCCGTCTTCGCTCTCGGTCCATGATTCGGCGAGGCCGGCAATGGGGCTGCCGGTATTCGCATCGATGGAGATCAGCGTCTCGTAGATCTGGCGGGTGATGCGGAAGGATTCGTTGTCATTGGCCAATGCGGGATCCAACGACACCGGGGGAGCGGAAGCTGCCAGACGCAGGGTACGCGGAATTGCAGGTTCACTTGCCGACGGGCTGGCGGAGGCTACGCCTTCACCGTTCTTAGAGGTGCAGGAAGCCAACGCCAGTGTTGTCGCAGCGAGCGATCCAGTGAGCAGCAAGCGTCGCGTCACGAGATGTTGTTGCTTCGAAGGCACGGTTGTGGCTCGACTTCCTCTTGATTGCTTTCGGTTCCCAGCCGCGGTGAACCGGCGGCTTTCGCGGCGGTAAACGGTTTGGGTATTTATCAAAGATAGCGCACGCCGCTAGCGGCACCCCCAGTAACTCTCGGGGTGCCGCTAAGTGGAATCAAATTGTTAGCTAAAAAGCATTAACTAGTGATCTGATGCACAGCGTTCTGGCCAAGTTCGCCTTCGGACCAGGCCGGGAGCTGCTTTTTGAGCAGGCGCACCATCCGCGGGAAGAAGGCGCCGGTGTTTCCGCCGTTATGCGGCAAGATCAACGCGTTCGGGCATTGCCACAGCGGGTGGTCCGCCGGCAGCGGCTCTGGTTCGAAAACATCCGAGGCCACCGACAGCCGGCCGGAGGAAACTTCGGCGACCAGCGCATCGGTGTCCACCACTGGACCGCGGGCCACGTTGACCACCAGTGCTCCGTCGGGAAGTTTGGCGAGCAGCTGGGCATCCACCAGATGGTGCGTGGAGTCATTCAGCGGAACAATCAGAATCAGCACCTCGATTTCACCGGCGTGTGCGGAGAGCTGGTCAATGGAGAGCACCTGGCCGTGCGCGTCGGTGCGGGCGCGGGAACCGAAGCGCAGCAGGTTCACCTCGAAGGGATCCAAGCGTTTGCGGATCTCCTCGCCAATGCCGCCGACGCCTACTAGGCCCACCGTGCGATCGGCCAAGCCGGGCCACTGCATGGGGTTCCACGCCCCTTCGCGCTGGTCGCGTACCGCCTGTGGGAAGCCCCGCAGTGATGCGATGGCCAGCCCTAGTGCCATCTCTGCGGTGGCTGCGGCGTGCACCCCGGCGGCCGTGGTGATGCTTGCCCGGTCGCCAACGAGATCAACCAGTCCGTCGTAGCCGGTGGTCTGCGTTTGAACGTGGCTGACGTTTGGCGCCCGATCGATGTTGCGCAGGCTGTGCGGTGAAGCCATATAAGGGAAGATCGCTATGTCGATCTCCTCCAGGTTCGTGGATGGCTCGTTGACCAAGTCCCAAATAACTGGCTTGAGGTTGCGTGGCAGCTCGCCGACAGCGTTGAGGAGTTCTTGAGTGGGAAAGGAAACCGTGCGTTGGCTGTTCATGGGTTCACTGTATAAAGCAGGAGATGCCTATGGAAATAACCCCAAGTCATCTGCTGTAACGAAGGTCACCGGCCGGAGGGCCCCTCTCGTTTTGCACTCTCGCCGAAAGCTGGTAAAGTTTTATCTCGTTGCGAAAGCGCGAAGCATAAAAAGCTTCTAGAACATCGCAGCGGGCGCCTCTAGCTCAATTGGCAGAGCAACTGACTCTTAATCAGTAGGTTTCGGGTTCAAGTCCCGAGGGGCGCACAGTGAGAAAGGTCGGACTTCGGTCCGGCCTTTTTGCGTACCCGGATCAAACTTCGGCACCTAGCCCTGAAATGCGGGCCGTAAACCTCGGGTCGGATTTCTTCTCTCACGGCCGACTTTGATCGTCCCCTCATTTGCCCCAGCCTCAACGCTCGTTAGCCGTTCATCGTTTGGCTCATGGCAGAGAGGAATGAACAGCGGACCACGACTATGGGGGAGCGCCATGCCCGAGCCAGAACGTGAATACCAAATCAATGTCCTGCGGGAATTTCGAGGCACAGAATCCATCACCATTTCAAACTGGACAAAAAGAGGCTGGGAAGTAGCCGAGGTAATGGCACTGGCTGCTGTTAACGATAATTACCTTGCGTCGGCCCAGGCAGAAGCTCCCGAAGCACGCCTAAGTGATACTTGGCGTGTGCGTTGCCGCGCTGTTCCTGAAAGGTGGAATCTTGGCATGGATGGAAGGTCACCGCGAAGTCGAACCCGCTGAACGGGCACCGCATCGGTCAGTAAGAGTAGGTGAAGGAGCTGTCGCCAAAAAGACGGAGAAAGTGGAAGTACGAGCCGAACCCGCGTTTGCTTCTGGTGGCTACGGAATGTTTCTGCGTATTTATCCTCATAAATAACGAATAGTTGAAGCTCACAGTTAGAATCACGGCAGTTGGAGAAGTGCAGAGTTAGTACCTATGGGGGCGAAATGTCTGAATCGGAAATTGATTACCACTCTAAAATCGTGAAAACGATCCGAGGCGCGGAGTCCAGGGCGATTTCGAAGTGGACAAGTGAAGGGTGGGAACTCGTAGAGGAAAAGCGCGGACGACTCCAAACTCAAATTACCTTCCGTCGCCCAAAGCGCAAGTTGTCTAGACGAGCGATGGTAGTTCTTGGCGGAAGTATGGCCGCGTTATTTATTTTTATTGGTGTCATGGCCGTTCTCGAAAGTGGAAATGAACAAGAACCAATTGCGCCAGTTGCTCGTGAATCGGAGCAATCAAATGAAGAACCAATAATCGATGCGACCGCGGAAGTGATAGACGCAGAGCTGCCGTCCGGTGATTCGTTGCTGACCGAAGTTCCAAGTGCAGCACCCGCAGAAGAAATCTTGACCGTGGACAACAGCAAAGACTTAGCTGAGCTTCTGGCTGGGAGCGATTCCGGTCCTGTGGTTGAAAAGTTCGCAGCGAAGTACAAGGACCAGTTGATTGAATTCGATGCCAGCGTTTGGGCTCTCGCGCAACATGGTAACTACAAAACTCGGTATGACATCTTGATCGCTGCCGGGAACTTTGATGAAAACCGGTCGCCTGGCCCAAGCTTCCAATTTCGTGATGTCAATACCACTAACGACCTGCACTACACCAATGAGAGCCCCACAGGCACTATTGGCATCCGAGACAACATCCATGTAGTTGCCAGGGTCGGAAAATATAGCCCGGATAGTCTTCTGTTCCAACTGGAACCAATCGAAACTAGCTTTAGATGAGCCGCCAGCCTTTCTGCGGAACTGTCCTTGCTGGATTCTTCCGCGGCCTCATCTTGCGCGTGTAATCCGATAAATATTCCCCTTCTCGAATCCGTTGCACTTTTGGAACCCATAATTTCTCAGAGTCGAGGAATCAGTTTCTTCAGCATGGGCTATTTGCTTGGTCCGAGCCTGCAGATGACTAAACACTAGATCTCGTGGAATTAATTCATAAGTTCCCGCAGGACGATTCAGAATGTGGTTCAAACCACGCAGGAAATTTTAACGAATTTCCTGCCCTGCGACCCCAGGGGATCCGGTAAGTCCTATCTGACTAGGTGTTTGTAGGGTTCCAAGGGTGCGGGCAGTCGATTTTCCTTTTTGGGTGCCTTCTGCCTATGATTATCTACGTCGCAACGACATGAACCGGAAACGGACTAGTCAGAGCGAAGTAAGCGCCTCTAGCTCAATTGGCAGAGCAACTGACTCTTAATCAGTAGGTTTCGGGTTCAAGTCCCGAGGGGCGCACAATGAGATCCGACCTGAACTATCAGGTCGGATTTTTTGTATATCCACGGAAAAGGGGTTCTACGAATGAGCAATGAAGCCACTACGCCAACTCGCTTGGCTGCGGGGGATCAGGCGCCAGACTTCACGTTGAGCGACGCCGAGGGCAATGAAGTGACCTTGTCCAGCCTCCGCGGCAAGAAAGCCATCGTGTACTTCTACCCGGCGGCCTCCACGCCAGGCTGCACCAAGCAGGCCTGCGATTTCCGCGACTCGATCCAGTCCCTGAAGGCTCTGGGCTACGAAGTTCTCGGAATCTCCCCGGATGGGGTCACCAAGCTGGCAAAGTTCGCCGCCAAGGAAGAGCTCAACTTCCCGCTGCTGGCCGATGAGGACCATGCCGTCGCCGAAGCCTATGGCGCCTGGGGTGAAAAGAAGAACTATGGCCGCACCTACGAGGGGCTGATTCGCTCGACCGTTGTGGTCGACGAGCAGGGTCTGGTTTCCCTGGCGCAGTACAACGTTCGTGCCACCGGTCACGTTGCAAAGCTGCGTCGTGACTTGGGGATTGATCCCAAGTAGAACCATGGTTCGCCGATTTTATATCTGCGAATTATTCCGCTAGACTAGTTGAGGTCGAGTTACCGGACTTCAAGTCAGGTGTAGCGCGAGCGAGTATGGCGGAATTGGTAGACGCGCTGGATTTAGGTTCCAGTGTCTTCGGACGTGAGAGTTCAAGTCTCTCTACTCGCACCAACCAAACGAAACCTCCCGAACTGGCAAAGTTCGGGAGGTTTTGTGCATCCTGCAAGGTGGCCGCTGGCGTGCGGAGCGGTGCAACAGCCCGGATCCTGCTTATTGCCGCAGGCCGGGGGAGTAAGCTTTGGAAGAGTTATCCCGCGATCGGGATCGCTGTAGGTGATTATTCAAGGGGTGGAATGTGGAGCGCGAAAAGCTGCCCATGATGTATAGCTTTGCCCAGTCGGATCCGGAGCAAGCGCTCATCCCCCGCGCTGGCATCCCCGCACAGGACCTCGCTCAGATCGAGCGCATCATGGCGGAACTGGGACGGCTGCGTGCGGTGGAGCGGCGCATCATGCACAGCGCGCAGAGCTTCATGAAGCTCAACGAAACGGATATGCGCGCCATTCGCCAGCTCATTTCCGCCAAGCATGCCGGGCAAGCGGTGACCCCTGGTTTGCTTGCCCGCCATTTGGGGGTCACCACCGCCTCGGTGACCAAGATGATCGACCGGCTCGTGGCCGGAGGGCATGTGGTGCGCAAGGCCCATCCCACCGATCGGCGTTCCTGGCAGGTGGAGGTCAGCGAGGAAACGCATCTGGCCGCCCGCGAGCAGCTGGGCCGCCACCACGCCAAGCGATTCGACGTGGCGCTGGGGTTGAGCCCCGCAGAGCGCGATGTGGTGATCCGCTTCCTCGCCGGCACCTCCGAGGCCCTGCAGGACAGCCTCTACGGGGTCGACCCCGAAGCACCAGAGCCCGGCCGGTAGCTCCTTAGGCCGGGCTGCTCTCGTTTTCGGCGTGCGTGATGATGCTGCGCAGCATCGAAGAGAAGATCAGGCCATGGAACGGGTACACGGACCACCAGTAAAGCCTTCCGGCGAGACCGCGCGGGAAGAAGATGGCCCGTTGGGTCAGCCGCACCTTTCCGGCCTCCTGGTCGCTGAGCCGGAATTCCAGCCAGGCCCGTCCGGGCACCCGCATTTCGGCGCGTAGGCGCAGCAGCTGGCCCGGTTCCAGGGCTTCGACCCGCCACCAGTCCACCACATCTCCGAGCGCCAGCTTTTCGCGTTGCCGCCGTCCGCGGCGCAGGCCCACCCCGCCGGCCAGCTTGTCCAGCAGCCCGCGGGCCTTCCAGAGCAGCGGGAAGGAGAAGTAGCCGGACTCTCCGCCGATGCGGCCGAGCACCGTGAACAGCCCGGCGGCGCTTGCCGTGCTGTCCTGGGACCGCTCATCGACATAGACCCGGTGCCCGGCCCACTCGGGGTCCGAAGGCAGCGGGTCCGCGGGGGCCGACACGGGGTGCGCCGTCGCCCAATTGGTGTCCACCGAGTCGGTGCGGATCTTCTCCAAGGCCAGCGCGACCGCGCGCGGATAGTCCGTCAGCCCGCCGTCGGGGCGGTCAATCAGCTCATCGATTTCCCGGTTGCGCACCAGGCAGTCGTGCTGCAGCGAATCAACCAGCGCGCCGGCGAGGGTATGGGGCAGCGGAGTGACCAGATTAACCCAATGCGAGGCCAGCCGCGGAGTCAGCAGCGGAAGCGGTATCACCCACGGCTTGCGCAGTCCCGCCTGGACGGCGTAGCTGCGCATCAATTCGGCGTAGCTGTAGGCAAGCGGGCCGCCAATGTCATAGGTCCCGGCGCTTCCGGCCGGTAGTTCCGCGCAGCGCGCCAGATAATGCAGGGCGTCGCGCACCGCGATGGGCTGGACCTGGTTCAGCACCCAGCGCGGCGCGGGCATCACCGGCAGCACATCGCTCAAATGCCGGATCATTTCGAAGCTCGCAGATCCCGAACCGATCACCAGTCCTGCCTGCAAGGTGAGCAAGGGGACCGGGCCGGATCCGAGGATCCGCCCCACCTTGGCCCGGGAGGCCAGATGGTCGCTGAGTTCGCCCTCGGGGTGCAGCCCGGAGAAGTAGACCAGCTGTCCCACCGACGCCTCGGTGGCAGCTTTCAGCATGCTTTGCGCGCAGCGCTCCTCGGCGGCCATGAAATTCTTCGTGCTGGACATCGAATGCACCAGGTAATAGACCACGTCCGCTCCGGCGCAGAGCCGGGCGACCGCCGAGCCGTCCTCCAAGGTTCCGGTGATGACCTCCACCTGCTCGCGCCACGGGACGTCGCGCAGCCGTTCGGCGCTGCGCGTGAACACCCGCACCCGGTGCCCGCGTTCGAGCAGCAGCGGAACCAGCCGCCCGCCGATGTAGCCGGTCGCGCCGGTGACCGCAATGGTGCTCATGATTGCCTCGATTTCTCTCGGGTGCCCAAGCGCAGTGCGATTCCTCCCGCGCTGAGCAGCAGCAGGACCGCAATCGCCAGCGCGCCGTAGCCGACCAGTTCGGATTCATTGGTCCCGGTGAGCCGGCTATGCCCAATCCAGGCGATGCCCCAAGCCATGGCCAGCGCCGTGTAGAGCTTTCCTGCACAGTACCAGCAGACCGCCACCGCGATGAGTGCGGCAACCACCAGCAGGGCCAGCGCCGCCACCCGAGCCCACGCGGCGTCTTCTCCCACGCCCCAGGAGGAGAGCAATGCCGAGACATTGGCAATGCTGGCCACGTTCACCCAGCCCAGGTAGACGCCGAAGGTCAGCCACATGATCCAGTGCTCGGCCCGCGTGCTGCTGGGGAAGCGCACCAGCCGGACCAGGATCCAGAGCAGCACCAGCAGCAGCGCGAAGATCACCACGGCGCTCAGCGCCAGCAGGTCGAATTGCACCACCGCGATCCAGGCCGCATTCAGCAGCGCGGAGGCCGCCACCGGCAGGCGCAGCGCCCTCAGGGTTTCCGAGCGCCGCCCGGCGGGCAAAGCCTGGTAGACGGCGAACACCGCAAGTCCCAGATAGATGAAGCTCCAGATGGAGAACGCCGGCCCGGACGGGGACAGCAAGGTCGAGTCGGCACCGAGGTAGCCGCCGGCGGCATCTTGGATGGAGGTGCCGCCCAGGGCGCCGCTGCCGATGAAGGCCGCCGTGATCGCCGCGCCCAGGGCGGCGATTTCCAGGATCACCGTAGGCCAGGAGGCCAGCGATGCGCTGCGTTGTGGTTCTTTCATGATCCGCTCCTCGCGGTTGGTGGGGCAAAAATCTTGAAACTGGAGTCGACAAATGAAGATACTTAAACCATGATGTATCTAGCGAAGCTAATAATCAACCTAGCGAGAGAAGTTCTTCATGGCTACCACTGCGGACCCCAGGTCTTCTAGCGTGCTGCGTCTCATGCGCCAATTCCAGCATGCCTACGCGGCGGCCGAGGACGAATACCGCAGGGAACTGGGCCTGAACGACACGGATCTGCGCGCGTTGAACGCGCTGGGAGTCAACCGGCAGCTCGGTCCCGGACAGCTTGGCGCCAAGCTCGCGGTGTCCACGGCGGGAATCACCTCCGTGCTGGACCGGCTCGAGGCCCATGGCTACATCCGCCGCGAGGACCATCCCCAGGACCGGCGCAAGAAGATGATCTTGCATGGAGAGAACTTTCCCGGCCTCCCGGAGCAAGCCGCGGGAAGCCTGCGCGGAATCTACCGGGCCTTCCGGGAACTGGACGAGCAGCAACAGCACACGGTGCTTGGCTTCCTGCATGATGCCTGCCAAGCGTTGGAATCCGACACCGAAACCCACCTATGGAGCAAAGGGCCATGACCATCCACGCCACCTCACACACGGCACCATCCAGTAAAGACCCCGGATTGCCCGGCTTTGCCGATGCCCGGACGCTGGCCGAAATCCGCCGGCATCTGGAAACCATCCTGAACCGGGCCACGGCGCGGGCGAGCGCCTATTCCCCGCACACCGCGCAGCTCTGGGAGCAGATCGCGCGCAGTGTGGAACACGGAAAACTCACCCGCCCGGCGCTGGTGTTCCTCGGCTACCAGGCGTTCGCCGGCCGGGATCCGGGCCGTGCCAAGGATCTGGCCTGCGCCTTCGAGCTGCTGCATACCGCCTTGCTGATGCATGACGATGTGATCGACCGCGACTACATGCGCCGCGGCCAGCCGACCCTGTCGGCGCACTACCGCGACCAGGCGCTGGCCGCCGGACGCGGCACGGCGGATGCCGAGCACGTGGGCAACAGCGCCGCGGTCATCGCCGGGGACCTGCTGCTGGCAGAGGCCATCAAACTGGCCGCCCGCGCCGGGCACGGACTGGACTGCGAGGGAGCCGTGGAGGACGCCTTCGCGCAGGCCATCGCCCAGGCCGGGGCCGGTGAGCTCGAAGACCTGCTCTACTCGCTGCTCGATGCACCGGCCACCACCGGAGAGGTGTTGCGCATGGAAGAGCTCAAAACCGCCGCCTACTCCTTCCAGCTGCCGCTGCAGGCCGGGGCCCTGCTCGCCGGGGCCAGCGCGCAGCAGGCCGCGCGGCTGGGCGAGGTGGGCTGCCAGCTGGGCATTGCCTACCAGGTGATCGACGACGTGCTGGGGACCTTCGGGAAGCCGGAATCCACCGGAAAGCCCAACGATTCGGATCTGCGCGAAGCCAAGAGCACCATTCTGACCTCGCTGGCCAGCGAACAGGAAGGCTTCAGCTCGCTGCTGGCCGCCTACCGGGCCGGGCACAGTGATATGGCCACCGTGCGCCACGCCCTGGAAGAATCCGGAGCCGAGCAGTTCGCCCGGAAACTCGCCAACGAGCTCTGCGCCTCCGCCACCCGTTCGGCCACCTTCCTGCGCCTGCCTGCCGCCGCGCAGCGCATGCTGCACGAATGCACCGCCCTGATCCTCTCCCGGAGAAACTGAGCCATGGAACCCACAGATCTGCAACGCTACGCGGACACCGCCCAGCGCAGCGCCCGCGTGGTGATCGGCTCCTACTCGACCTCGTTCTCGCTGGCCTGCAAAATGCTGGACCGGGCCACGGCCAGGCATATCGCCAACATCTACGCCCTGGTGCGGCTGGCCGACGAGGTGGTCGACGGGGTAGCCCGCGAAGCCGGGCTGGATGCCCGGCAGGTCGCCGCCGCGCTGGACGCGCTCGAAGCGGAAACCGAGCAGGGGCTGGGCAGCGGATACAGCACCAACCTGCTGGTACACGCATTTTCCGCAACCGCCCGGGCCACCGGCATCGGCACGGAGCTGACCCGCCCGTTCTTCGCCTCCATGCGCGCGGATTTGCTGCGCAGCACCCACGACGCCCAATCCCTGGAGCAGTACATCTACGGGTCGGCCGAGGTGGTGGGGCTGATGTGCCTGCAGGTGTTCCGCGCCATGCCCGGAAGCCAGCGAAGCCGCACCCCGGAGGCCACCGCCGCAGCCCGGAGCCTGGGCGCGGCCTTCCAGAAGGTGAACTTCCTGCGCGATCTGGCCGCAGACAGCCAGCAGCTGGGACGCAGCTATTTCCCGGGCACCCCGGCCCAGGGTTTCTCCGAAGCGCAGAAATCCGCGCTGGTGGCCGAGATCTACGCCGACCTTGCCATCGCCGAGCGCGGCATCTCACTGCTTCCGCCCGGCGCGGCACGCGCGGTGCGCATGGCACACGATCTGTTCGCCGAACTGAACCGGCAGCTCGAACGCACCGCGGCCAGCGAGCTGCTCACCCGGCGGATCTCCGTCTCAACCCCGCGCAAGGCCCTGATCGCGGCCAGGACCATGCTCGGCACTATTTCTTGGAGCACTAAATGAGCACTTCTCCCTCCCGCGTCGTGGTGATCGGCGCCGGGTTCTCCGGGCTGGCCAGCGCCGGACTGCTGGCCGCCAGCGGGCACCAGGTGACCGTGCTCGAGCAGCACCCCACCCTCGGCGGACGTTCCGGCCGCCTGCACCGGGAGGGTTTCCGCTTTGACACCGGACCCTCGTGGTATCTGATGCCCGAGGTCTTCGAGCATTGGTTCAACTTGATGGGCACGGGCGTGGAAGAGCATCTGGAGCTGCGCGAGCTGCCGGTGGGCTACCGGACCTTCTTCGAAGACGGCGCCGCGCCGGTGGACATGGGTACCGGCGACGCGGTCCGGGAGCTCTTCGAGGAGCTGGAGCCCGGATCCGCCGCGGCGCTGGATAAATACCTGGCCCAGGCCGGCACCAGCTACGCGCTGGCGCTGAAGCATTTCCTCTATGACGACTTCCGCTCCTTGAGGGGACTGCTCAACCCCGGACTCGCGCGCCATGCGCGGAGCCTGGCCCCGCTGCTGGCCAGCGACCTGCACGGCTACATAGCCAAGCGGTTCGCCAATCCGCAGCTGCGCCAGATCCTCGGATACCCGGCCGTTTTCCTCGGCTCCAGCCCGCGGCGCACCCCGGCCCTGTACCAATTGATGAGCCACCTGGATCTGGTGGACGGAGTGAAATACCCGATGGGCGGATTCGCGGGCCTCGCCGACGCCATGGGCCAGCTGGCCATCTCCCGGGGCGCCACCGTGCACCTGGGCGCCACGGCGACGAAGATCGAAACCGCGAAGCGCCCCGGACCGGCGGTGGAAGCGGTGCGCTGGGTCGATGCCGCGGGCAATCTGCAGCGCACCGAAGCGGACTTCGTCATCGGCGCCGCGGATCTGCACCACCTGGAAGGCGAGCTGCTGGACCCTCAATTGCACAGCCACCCGGCGAAAAGCTGGAAGTCCAAGGACCCGGGGCCCAGCGCGGTGCTGCTCTGCCTGGGCATCTCCGGCCAGCTCCCGGAACTGGAGCACCACAACCTGCTGTTCACCCGCGACTGGGATGATAATTTTGCCCGGATCCACGAAGGACGCGAACTTGACGAGCAGACGAGCATCTACGTCTGCAAACCCAGCGCCACGGACCCGGGCGTGGCCCCGGAAGGACATGAGAACCTGTTCATCCTCGTTCCCGCGCCGGCGCTGCCCGAGTGGGGCCGTGGGGGAGCCGACGGGCAAGGGGATTTCATGGTCGAGCAGGTCGCGGACGCGGCCATCGACCAGCTGGCCGCCTGGGCACGGATCCCGGATCTGCGCGAGCGCGTGGTGGTGCGCCAGAGCATCGGACCGGCGGATTTCCTCACGCAATACGGCGCCTTCCGCGGTTCCGCCCTCGGCCTGGCCCACACCTTGGGGCAAAGCGCGATGCTGCGCCCTGGCAACCAGAGCAGCAAGGTGGCCGGGCTCTACTTCGCCGGCAGTTCGGTGCGCCCGGGGATCGGGGTGCCGATGTGCCTGATCAGCGGGGAGCTGGCCGCCAAAGCGGTGAACGGCATCGGCACGCCGGGCGCCATCGACGAAGCCCAGTGGGCGCAGGTGTGCGGAGTGGGCCAATGACCTATCTGCTGATCTTGCTGGGGCTCATCGTTTGCATGGGGCTGCTCGACGCGCGCTTTAAGCTCTTTGTTTTCGCCAAGCCCTGGGCCGCGCTGGCCAGCCTGGTGCTGGGGACGGTCTTCTTTCTGCTCTGGGACGTGATCGCCATTGCCCAAGGCATCTTCCTGCACCTGGACTCGGCGCTGATGACCGGGATCATGGTGGCCGAGCAGCTGCCGCTCGAAGAGGTGTTCTTCCTGTTCTTCCTGTGCTATTCGACAATGATCGTGGTCAACGGGGTTGCGCTGCTGCGCCGGCCGAAAGCCGCTGCGCGGCCACCCCGGGAAGGAGCAGGAAATGTTTCTTGAATTGGGTTTCTGGTTTACGGCCAGCGCCGCCCTCGCCCTGATCGCGGCCCTGCTGTACCGGCGGATCAGGCCGGCCGCAGCGCTTCCGGTCTTGGCGCTGGGACTGCTGATCATGGTGCTGCTCACCGCGATCTTCGACAACGTGATGATCGCGGCGGGCCTGTTCGACTATGGCGAGCAGACCTTGCTGGGCGTGCGCATCGGACGCGCCCCGCTTGAGGACTTCCTCTACCCGTTGTGCGCGGTACTGCTGATGCCCGCCCTGTGGTGGCTGCTTGGCGGGAAACCAACGGCAGAGCATCAAAACCAGGGGAGCAGCAAATGATCCGCGCAATCCTCGCCACCTCCCGCCCCATCTCCTGGGTGAATACCGCCTACCCCTTTGCTGCGGCCTATCTGATTGCCGGGCAGCGCATCGACTGGCTGCTGGTTCTGGGAACGCTCTTCTTCCTGTTCCCGTACAACCTGCTGATGTACGGGGTCAACGACGTCTTCGACTACGAGTCGGACCTGCGCAATCCGCGCAAGGGTGGCGTGGAGGGCGCGGTGCTGTCCAGGGATGCGCACCGCACGATCCTCTCCGCCTGCCTGATCATTTCGCTTCCGTTCATCGCGGTGTTGGCCCTTGGCGGGACCGCGCTGTCCAACGCGGTGCTGGCGGCCAGCGTGGCCATGGTGCTGGCCTACAGCGCACCGCGGCTGCGCTTCAAGGAACGCCCGGGGCTGGACTCGCTGACCAGCGCGGTGCATTTTGTGTCCCCGGCGGTCTACGGCTGGGTGCTGGCCGGCAGCGGCTTGACCCTGACCCAGTGGTGCGTCTTCGGCGCGTTTTTGCTTTGGGGGATGGCAAGCCATGCCCTGGGCGCCATCCAGGACATCATCCCGGACCGCGCCGGGGAGCTGGGCTCCATTGCCACGGTGCTCGGCGCGCGGATCACGCTGTATCTGGTGCTGTGCGCCTATCTTCTGGCCGGGGCGGTGCTGCTGCTGGGCCTGTCCTGGCCTGCGGCCGGCGCGGGCCTGCTGGCAGTTCCCTACGTGCTCAACGTACTGCCGCATCTGGCGGTGAGCGATGCAAGTTCCCCGGCGGTGAATGCCGCGTGGAAGAGATTCCTCTGGATCAATTACCTCTGCGGCTTCCTGCTCACTATGCTGATTATTTACACCACCATGTTCGCGTAGCCCAATTGGCAGAGAAGGAAGTACAGCATTCTATGGACGTCATCTTGCTTTCCGAGGATGGCGAACCGATCGGTTCGTGCCCGAAGGAATTAGTGCATACGGAGAACACCGCGCTGCACCAAGCCTTTTCCTGCTACCTGTTCAACGCCCAGGGGCAGCTGCTGGTGACCCGCCGCGCCCTGTCGAAGCTGACCTGGCCAGGGGTTTGGACCAACTCCTTCTGCGGCCACCCGGTGCCGGGCGAGGAACTGGTGGATGCGGTGCGCCGGCATGCGGCTCATGAGCTCGGTGCGCAAATTGCCGACCCCCAGGTGGTGCTCGCGGAGTTCGCCTACCGGGCCGTGGACGCCAGCGGAATTGTGGAGAATGAACGCTGCCCGGTCTTCATCGCCACACTGGAAAATGAGCTGGCGCCCAACCCGGAGGAAGTTATGGACTACCAGTGGGTCGAGCCGGACAAGCTGGAAGCCGCCGTGCAAGGCACCCCGTGGGCTTTCAGCCCGTGGATGGGCTGGCAGCTGGCCGAATTCTCGCCGCGCCCCAATCCCTGAGTCCTCGCGTTTTCCCGCGTCCCGAGCAGTGCGTTGCCGCCGAGCCAAGCCAGGGGTTTGGTAGGGCACTGTACCGTGGGTTGTATGGGGCGGTCCGTTGTGGCCTGTCCCACACAGAAAGAGAAAACCACGCATGGATTCGACAAAAGACCTTTCACTAGGTGTCATCGCAACTTCGCAGAAGACGGACGAACGGCGCC
This sequence comes from Glutamicibacter sp. BW80, assembly GCF_002332385.1. Taxonomy (NCBI): domain Bacteria; kingdom Bacillati; phylum Actinomycetota; class Actinomycetes; order Micrococcales; family Micrococcaceae; genus Glutamicibacter; species Glutamicibacter sp. BW80. The sequence goes on from NZ_NRGV01000067.1 coordinate 51,979, forward strand.
TGCCGATCCACCCGCTGCACTTTGAGCGGATCGATGAGAACTTCCGAAAGCGGATGATGGTCGAGACCGGCTACGGTCTACCCTGCGGCATCGACGACGAACAACTCGCCCCGCTGGTCGGCAAAATCGCCACGCGAAGCGAAATCATGCAAACCGCAGACATCCTGCTCCTGCCCAAGCCGCAGCACGCGGATCTCGAAGAAATGCGGGTGGGGCAAACGCTGTGGGGCTGGCCGCACTGCGTCCAGGACGAAAAGCTCACGCAACTGGCGGTGGACAAGAAACTGACGCTCATCGCCTTCGAAGCGATGAACCACTGGGGCAGCGACGGAAGCTTCGGCCTGCACGTCTTCCACAAGAACAACGAGATCGCCGGCTACGCCTCGGTGCTGCACGCCATGCAGCTATGCGGGGTCACCGGAGACTACGGGCGCCGGCTCTCGGCGGTGGTCATCGGCTTCGGCGCGACCGCTCGCGGGGCGGTCACCGCACTGCGCGCCCATGGCATCAACGAGATCCAGGTGCTCACCTCCCGCGCCGTGGCGGCCGTAGCCTCGCCGATCCACGCGGTGACGATGGTGCAGTTCGAACACGAAAGCGGGCCGCACCTGAGCGAAGTGATCACCGACGAAGGCAAGGTTCCCTTGGCTCCGTTCCTCGCCGAGAGCGACATCGTGGTCAATTGCACCCTGCAGGATCCTAACGCCCCGTTGATGTACCTGAGCACCGAGCAGCTGGATGCCTTTTATCCCGGAAGCATCATCGTTGATGTTTCCTGCGATGAAGGCATGGGCTTCGACTGGGCCAAGCCGACCTCCTTTGCCGAGCCGATGTTCAAGGTGGGGCCGAATATCAACTACTACGCGGTGGATCATTCGCCGTCGTATCTGTGGAATTCGGCCAGCTGGGAAATCAGCCTGGGGCTGCTTCCGTTCCTCGAGGAGGTCATGGGCGGTCCAGAGCTGTGGAAAGAGAACAAGACGATCACACGCGCCATCGAGATCCAGGACGGCGTGGTCAAGAATCCAGCCATCCTGGAGTTCCAGAAGCGCCACGCGCAGTATCCGCACGAGCTGGCGCGAAGCTAAGTAATAATCCGGGCGGACTACTCCCGCAGTTGCCGGGGGTAGTCCGACCAGGCGTGCGGGATGAAGCCTAAGGCAAATACAGCGAAGCGCAGCGGCAAGTGTGCCCCTGCGCTTCGCTGTGCAAAGTCGTGAAAATGCCGGTGGCTAGACGAAGCTCTCGGTTCCTTCGATGGTGTTCATGAAGTGGTCCATGAAGTCCGCGAAGTCGCGGGCATCGACTTCCTGGTCGATCAGGGCTCCGAGCGTCACCGCGTCATCGATGTGGATGTCGATGCTGGGGTGGCTGGGAATGCTGAAGCGGAACACGCGTCCGGTGGAGGTGGCCACCTCATAACCGCCGTCGTTGAGCAGCGCCAGCTGGTTCACGTTGGTGTTGTTGATCGTGATCGCCGCTTCGGAAGCGCGCAGGTCCGCCGAGGAGACCGGGGCGAGGACAAGTTCCGCTGGCTGACGTCGATATCCAATGACCTTGAGCCCGCCAGAGCCAGCAATGCCGGTCCCTGCTACCAGGTTGTAGCTGGCGAAGTTAGGGATCTGCGTATCAAAGGCCTCGTGCAGGAGGCGCTTGACGTGGTCGGTAGGATTTTCGTCTGGGCGTGGGTCCATAACTCACACTCTACCGATAATGCTGGACAATTTGATCAGTCTCCTCGTTTAGCGAAATATGTCATTGTCGCGTCATGGGTTGTCCAATTGGTCATATTGACTTCTAGAATTTGATTTATGAGCCAGGAGACTACCCCAGACATCAAACCACGTTCCCGTGTGGTCACCGATGGTATCCATGCGGCCCCCGCACGCGGCATGCTGCGCGCGGTCGGCATGGGAGACGACGACTTCGTCAAACCGCAAATCGGCATCGCAAGCTCGTGGAATGAAATCACCCCGTGCAACCTCTCGCTGAACCGGCTGGCGCAAGGCGCCAAGGAAGGCGTGCACTCCGGTGGCGGCTTCCCGATGCAGTTTGGCACCATCTCCGTTTCGGACGGCATTTCCATGGGCCACGAGGGCATGCACTTCTCGCTGGTCTCCCGTGAAGTCATCGCCGACTCGGTCGAGACCGTCATGATGGCCGAGCGCCTGGATGGCTCGGTGCTCCTGGCCGGCTGCGACAAGTCGCTGCCCGGCATGCTGATGGCCGCCGCCCGGCTGAACCTCTCCTCGGTGTTCCTCTACGCCGGCTCGATCATGCCCGGCTGGGTCAAGCTGGAGGACGGCACCGAAAAGGACGTCACCCTCATTGACGCCTTCGAAGCCGTGGGCGCCTGCGCCGCCGGCAAGATGAGCGAAGAAGACCTGGGCCGCATCGAACGGGCCATCTGCCCGGGCGAAGGCGCCTGCGGCGGCATGTACACCGCTAACACCATGGCCTCCATCGGCGAGGCGCTGGGCATGTCCCTGCCGGGCTCGGCGGCCCCGCCCTCGGCCGACCGCCGCCGCGACATGTTCGCGCACAAGTCCGGCGAGGCGGTGGTGGAACTGCTGCGCAAGGGCATCCGCGCCCGCGACATCCTGACCAAGAAGGCCTTCGAGAACGCCATCGCCGTCACCATGGCCTTCGGTGGCTCCACCAACGCGGTGCTCCACCTGCTGGCCATTGCCCGCGAAGCCGAGGTCGAACTGACCCTGAGCGACTTCAACCGCATCGGCGACAAGGTGCCGCACCTGGCGGACCTGAAGCCCTTCGGCCGCTACGTGATGAACGACCTGGACCGCATCGGCGGGGTGCCGGTGGTCATGAAGGCGCTGCTGGATGCCGGCTTGCTGCACGGTGACTGCCTGACCGTCACCGGCAAGACCATGGCGGAGAACCTCGAGCACATTGCCCCACCGGATCCAGATGGCAAGATCCTGCGGGCCATGGACAACCCGATCCACAAGACCGGCGGGGTGACCGTGCTGCACGGTTCGCTGGCCCCGGAAGGCGCGGTGGTGAAGTCCGCCGGCTTCGACGCGGACGTCTTCGAGGGCACCGCGCGCGTCTTCGAACGCGAGCAGAGCGCCATCGAGGCGCTCGATGCCGGCAAGATCCAGGCCGGCGACGTAGTGGTCATCCGCTACGAAGGCCCCAAGGGCGGTCCGGGAATGCGCGAGATGCTCGCCATCACCGGCGCCATCAAGGGTGCGGGCCTGGGCAAGGACGTATTGCTGCTCACCGATGGCCGCTTCTCCGGGGGCACCACCGGGCTGTGCATCGGGCACGTGGCCCCCGAAGCCGTGGACGGCGGGCCCATCGCCTTCGTCCAGGACGGGGACAAGATCCGCGTGGACATTCAGGCGCGCAGCTTCGACCTGCTGGTTGAGCCTGCCGAGCTGGAAGCCCGCAAGGTCGGCTGGGAGCCGCTGCCTGCCAAGTTCACCACCGGTGTGCTGGCCAAGTACGCGAAGCTGGTCAACTCGGCGTCAACCGGCGCCTACTGTGGCTAGCCAAGAGCCACTGTGATCCATTGGTTGGACGCAAAAGCGTCCAACCAATGGACAACCATCTCGTATAATGAGATACAAGGGGTTTCTAGTTGCTCTTTACCTCCCGGTGGAGAAAACTAGAGATATGCAAACAACCTCCGAGGTTCTACTAGTTATCAGGCGCGAAGCCTGAAACGTTGTCCACCAGGACAGAACGTCGGAAACGCGCCAGCCCCCTTTCGTCAATAGTGACGGCCGCGGGGCGTTTTTTATGCGCAAACGAAGAGATAGATCAGGAAAGGATCCCGATGAGCAACGTAACACCAGCCAATCCGGCCTCGGTTGCGAAATCAATTAATCGATCAAAGGATGCCGCCACCGCTGTCTCTTCCGTCGTGGAAGCTTCGAACCCGGTACAGGGTCCGAATACTATCGTCGCTGCCACAAAGATGACGGGGTCACAAGCCATCGTCCGCTCACTGGAAGAACTGGGCGTCAAGGACGTCTTCGGATTACCAGGCGGGGCCATCCTTCCCACCTATGATCCACTGATGGATTCGACCAAGATTAATCACATCCTGGTCCGCCACGAACAGGGTGCTGGCCATGCCGCACAGGGTTACGCCATGGTTTCCGGAGAAGTCGGCGTGTGCATCGCCACCTCCGGTCCGGGCGCAACCAACCTCGTCACCGCGCTAGCCGATGCCAATATGGACTCGGTGCCGATGGTGGCAATCACCGGCCAGGTGCACAGCGCCTTCATCGGCTCGGACGCATTCCAGGAAGCCGACATTGTCGGCATCACCATGCCGATTACCAAGCATGCCTTCCTGGTGACCGACCCGGAAGAAATCCCGCGGGTTATGGCAAGTGCCTTCTACCTCGCGCAGACCGGCCGCCCCGGTCCGGTGCTGGTGGATATCACCAAGGATGCCCAGCAGGGAGACATGACCTTCTCCTGGCCGCCGAAGGTGGACCTGCCCGGTTACCGCGTGGTCACCAAGGGACACAACAAGCAGCTGCGCGAAGCGGCGAAACTGATCGCCGGCGCCAGCCGCCCGGTGCTCTACGTCGGCGGCGGCGTGATCAAGGCCAACGCGCATGAGGAACTGAAGGCCTTCGCCGAGTTCATCAACGCCCCGGTGGTCACCACGCTCACCGCGCGCGGCGCCTTCCCGGATTCGCACACCCAGCACGTGGGCATGCCAGGCATGCACGGCGCGGTCTCGGCCGTCACCGCATTGCAGCAGGCCGACCTGCTGATCACCCTGGGCGCGCGCTTCGATGACCGCGTCACCGGCGTGCTCTCCTCCTTCGCACCCAACGCGAAGGTGATCCACGCGGATATCGACCCGGCCGAAATCTCAAAGAACCGCACCGCGGACGTGCCGATTGTCGGCTCGCTGGATGAAATCATCCCGCAGCTGCAGGAAGCGTGCACCACGCGCTTCGAAGCGGACCCGCCGCAGGATCTGACCAGCTGGTGGGGCCTGCTCAACCGGCTGCGCGAAACCTACCCGATTGGCTACACCGAAACCCACGACGGGCTTTCCGCGCCGCAGAACGTCATCGAGCGCATCGGCGCGCTGACCGGCCCCGAGGGCGTCTACGTGGCGGGCGTTGGCCAGCACCAGATGTGGGCGGCGCAGTTCGTGAAGTACGAGCGCCCGCGCTCGTGGCTGAATTCCGCCGGCTTGGGCACCATGGGCTACTCGGTACCCGCGGCCATGGGTGCCAAGGTCGCCCAGCCGGACCGTGTGGTGTGGGCCATCGACGGGGACGGCTGCTTCCAGATGACCAACCAGGAGTTGGCCACCTGCGTGATCAACCAGATCCCCATCAAGGTCGCCATCATCAACAATTCCTCGCTGGGCATGGTCCGCCAGTGGCAGACGCTGTTCTACGAATCGCGCTACTCCAACACCGATTTGAACACCGGCCACGGCACCGCACGGGTCCCGGACTTCGTGAAGCTTGCCGATGCCTATGGCTGCGTGGGCCTGCGTTGCGAACGCGACGAAGACATCGATGCCACCATCCAGCAGGCACTTGCAATCAATGACCGCCCAGTGGTGATCGATTTCGTGGTCTCCGCGGACTCCATGGTGTGGCCAATGGTGCCTTCCGGAGTGAGCAATGACCAGATCCAGTTTGCCAAGGGCATGACCCCAGAGTGGGAAGAGGAGGACTAGAACATGGCAAAGCATACGTTGTCGGTACTCGTCGAAGACGTTCCCGGCGTACTCACCCGAGTCGCCAGCCTTTTCGCCCGCCGTGCGTTCAACATTCACTCGCTTGCGGTGGGCCCCACCGAAATCGAGGGAATCAGCCGCATGACCGTGGTGGTGGACGCCGAAGGGGACTCCCTGGAGCAGGTCACCAAACAGCTGAACAAGCTGATCAACGTCATCAAGATCGTCGAGCTGCTGCCGGAAACCTCGGTGCAGCGCGATCACATCATGGTCAAGGTACGCGCAGATGCGGCAACCCGCCTGCAGGTTACCCAGGCCGCCGAGCTCTTCCGCGCCTCCGTCATCGACGTGGCTCAGGACTCGCTGGTCATCGAGGCCACCGGCAATGCGGGGAAGATCGATGCGCTGCTGGCGGTGCTCGAACCCTTCGGCATCCGCGAGATCGTCCAGGCCGGTACCCTAGCGGTAGGACGCGGCGCCAAGTCGATGTCGGACAGGGCACTGAAAACCCTCTCCGCCTAAACGGCACCACGCAAATTTCCAGAACTTTCAATAACAAACTTCTTATTCGAAGAAAACCTAAGGAGCAATCACAGTGGCTGATATGTACTACGAAGACGACGCCGACCTCTCAATCATCCAGGGTCGCAAGGTAGCCGTCATTGGCTACGGCTCCCAGGGCCACGCACACGCACTGAGCCTGCGCGACTCCGGCGTGGACGTCACCGTCGGCCTGGCAGAGGGCTCCAAGTCCCGCGCCAAGGTCGAGGCCGAAGGCCTGAAGGTCGCCACCGTGGCCGAGGCCGCCAAGTGGGCAGACGTCATCATGATCCTGACCCCGGACCAGGTCCAGGCCCAGGTCTACGCAGAGTCGATCGCCGAGCACCTCGAAGAGGGCAACGCCCTGTTCTTCGGCCACGGCTTCAACATCCGCTTCGGCTTCATCCAGCCACCAGCCAACGTTGACGTTGCCCTGGTAGCTCCGAAGGCACCGGGCCACACCGTACGCCGCGAATTCGAAGCAGGCCGCGGCATTCCCGACCTGATCGCAGTGGAGCAGAACTTCACCGGCGGCGCCAAGGAACTGGCACTGTCCTACGCAGCAGGCATCGGCGGCACCCGTGCCGGTGTCATCGAGACCACCTTCACCGAAGAGACCGAAACCGACCTGTTCGGCGAGCAGGCCGTGCTTTGCGGTGGCACCTCGCAGCTGGTTCAGTACGGCTTCGAAGTTCTCACCGAAGCTGGCTACAAGCCAGAGATCGCCTACTTCGAGGTGCTCCACGAGCTGAAGCTGATCGTCGACCTGATGTGGGAAGGCGGCATCGCCAAGCAGCGCTGGTCGATCTCCGACACCGCCGAGTACGGCGACTACGTCTCCGGCCCACGCGTGATCACCCCAGAGGTGAAGGAAAACATGAAGGCTGTGCTGGCCGATATCCAGTCCGGCGCCTTCGCCACCCGCTTCATGGAAGACCAGAAGGCCGGTGCCCCGGAATTCAAGGCACTGCGCAAGAAGGGCGAAGAGCACCCAATCGAGACCACCGGCCGCGAACTGCGCTCGCTGTTCTCCTGGATCTCCGATTCCTCCTCGGATGACTACGTGGATGGTTCCGTAGCTCGCTAAGCTTCGCAACTATAACGCTGAATAGCACCGAACGTCAGCGGCACCTGAACTTGATTCTTCGGGTGTCGCTGACGTTTCCTTTTCATCTTCTTCATTATCTAGACATAGACTCTGATACATGGTTCAGCTACATGATGGTGATCTCCCCACGGAAGTATTTGAACGTTTCCGAACAGAGCAGATAGTTGCATGTGACACTGAGACAACTGGGCTGAATTGGCTATCGGATAAGTTAGCTCTTGTCCAACTGTATTCACCGAACGTGGGAACCCATCTTGTCCGGGTCAACCACGGTCAACTTGCAACGCAGGTCTGCCAAATCCTTGAGATGGCTTCAATTCGTAAAGTATTCCACCACGCGCCATTTGATTTGGCTTTTATGAAATCGGCGTGGGGAGTCGACGCAGAAAATTCTGCGTGCACAAAAATCGCTTCCAAGATATTGTGGCGGAACCAAAACATCAGCCACTCACTGCAGCCTCTCTTAGAGAGGGTACTGGGCGTACACATCGACAAAGGCTCCGTCCGCACAAGTAACTGGGCCGCTGAAAACCTGTCAAGTGGACAACTGGAATATGCGACAAATGATGTCGTTTATTTAATTCCTTTGCTCCTCGAGTTAGAAAGAGCTCTGGCATCAATGCAGATGCTAGAACTCTTTCAATCGTGTTGCACTTTTTTGCCTACTAGGGCGAAAACTGATCAGCTATTATTGCAAGATATTTTTAGCTACTAGCCAAGGTTTGCCACGACGTATCAGTAAAGAATTGGAAGCCCGCAGGTGCCTTGCATCGTAATTTCGCAACAAGGCGCATGTGCCATGGTGCGTCAGGTCCGTTGACAACTTCAATAGTGCATGACAAGTTGCTTAGGCCAAGCGTGGCTAGATCTGAAGTAAACAGATCCGGTACGTAGCCAAGTGGAATGCTGTTTTTGTCGGAAACCAGAATTGCAAGTTCGTTTTTAGGGTTAGAAGGTTCCTGTACTAACGAAACTTCAGCGCCACGAGTTAAAGATTTTATCGCGAGTTCTTGCTGTTCACGAGTCACTGACACCTCAAGACCATTTAAGATCCGAGCACTCCCCGCGATATGACGCATTCCATGTACGAGGAAAGAAAATTCCCACGTATCCATTTCTCCTTCGACAGGGACCGGGACGGGAAGTAACTGCAGTGTATCTCCAGCTCGACGTCCGCCGGAATGACTCAGCTGTTCCCAAGGCGAAGGACTGTCAGTTAGACCCAACGAAGTAATGAAATTTGTATAGTCAGGACGGCGCGGATCCATGACACGTTGAGCGAACAACGGAAAAAGCGTAGCAGCTTCATAGGAACTGTATAGGTCAGAGAACCCGAGTAACGGTTGAAAGTCTTCTATGCTAAGAACGTTTTGAACATAATCAAAGCGGTAGGTTCCGCGAAGGGATTTTGCCAAAAGACCTATGACACTGATGCGGCGGTTAAACGGATGCTGCCAAGTGACGGCAAGAACACTCACTTCGTGAGAACCTAGAACCTTGGAAGACAATAGTCTAGGCGAGCTTTGTACAGACATCTTGTATCCTTCCTAGATTCACAGTGATTACCTTGTCTACAAATGTACGCCGGGCATCGGACATTTTGGGGATTTGGTGAGCAATTGCTCGTGCCTGGGTCAGGTCAACCGTATGCAAACGATCCGTCCAGTGTTTTCTTCCCGATTCGGTGCAAAGGGATAGCGCTTGCTCCGCTGCATCAACCAGCCCTAACCGTTGATGGTCGGCACCAACACGTTCCAATCGATTGGCTTTGGCTTTGGCACACCATGATTCTACGCGGTAGCTTTCCGAATCTTCGAGCATGAATTTCAGCCGGTCCTCACTTAAATTGAAGCCTAGACTGCTGGCATTATCGTAGACGGGACTGAGGCGTACTTTTAGATCTGGTCGCTGGATCATTGGCCTAAGTACAGCCCAATTCTCTTCATGTCGATCTTGATTTGCGATCCACGCGTCGAATAGGCACATTCCCGCAAATGCATCGAAGCCGGTCAATCCATCCGGGTACAAAACACTGGGAGGTGGAAGTACACCCACCAGCGACTTCTTGATGTTGGCTAGTGAGTGGCCTTTTCGAAATTTGTCCCCGTATATGAAATCGTCAATTCCGTTCGTCGGCAGCCACGCGGCACCATGTGTGAGATCCAGTCCGCGAGGACTGACATCGAGTGAGATTACCCCTTCGACATCATCGTGGATGGCAAGTTGCACGGTGGCACTTGCGATCCCGAGCATCGGTGCAAGGTGGCAAGCAATCAGTTCAGCGAAATCTTCACCATAACGCATCTGTTCGTCAACAGTATTGTTTTTGAAGAACCAACGCTTTGCGGGGTCTGTTGGATCAGCCAACACATGTTTGACTTCAGCACCGGCTGGTTCGGTGGTTATTTTTTCCCAACCAGTCGTGTCAACGACGTTAAAATACTTCTGCGAAGTACCAGGGGCGACGGTGCTATTCAAATCAGTCAAATCCCGTCTGTCCTCTGCGCGTGCAATATTTCTTCGAGTGGTCGACGTGCTCTTCAACAAATCATATCGTGGCGCGCAACACATTCAACTCCGTCTGCGACACCGCTGAGTACGGCGACTACGTCTCCGGCCCACGCGTGATCACCCCAGAGGTGAAGGAAAACATGAAGGCTGTGCTGGCCGATATCCAGTCCCGCGCTTTCGCCACCCGCTTCATGGAAGACCAGCAGGCCGGCGCCCCGGAATTCAAAGCACTGCGCAAGAAGGGCGAAGAGCACCCAATCGAGACCACCGGCCGCGAACTGCGCTCGCTGTTCTCCTGGATCTCGGATTCCTCTGCGGATGACTACGTGGATGGTTCCGTAGCGCGCTAAGCTTCGGTTACTCACGTAATCAACATTGAACAAAAACGAACCAGGCTGCTTCCGGACGGAAGCAGCCTGGTTCGTTTCATGTCACGCGTGCAATTCCGTTGCTACGGAGCCTGCTGCAAGATCTTCGAATCCCGGTAGCTGGCCCAACGAGCGTCGGCGGCGGACTTGAAGAATGCCCCGTTTCCCCGTGGCTGGGCGAGCCGGTGGTTCGACTCGGGCGAAACAACCAAGGGATCCTGCCGGCTACGCAGGCCGGGAACCATGACGGTTTTGCCTAGGTTTTTTGACGGAGAACGAAAACGGAGTGCTGAATTGCTCCTGAAAACGGCTGGCCACGTTTGAACCGATAGACGACGCCGCAGATTCGGTGAATTCTGGATATCGGGGCGGGACTGATCCGCCGACGGAATGGCTGAACAATCGTGATGTACGCGTCTGCATTTCCTCCAAGTAGCGGAACGGTGATCACTCCGGTCAACCACAAAATTCTCCACCCCTTACACCGGCGGGCTCACTACTACTAGGAAGTTCGTGGATCTCGCTGACCGGCATTGGTCGTTGCCTGAAACGATGATGCGCTGATTCGGGACTTCGACGGCAGATCCTAGCGTTGTTGTCCACGGAGCACTTTTTAACGTTCAACTATTCTCTGCCGCCAGGTGGTGCTTATAGCTTCCTAGCTCGCAGATGCATGGGACCTGTCCGATGATGAGCACACGGACCGAGTGATAAGGATCTTTGTGCTCAACTGCGCTCAGCTGGAATTAGTGGAGTCAGCTCAGAGCGCCGGTGTCTTATTTGCGCGTGGACGTCCTGCGACGAAGACCCAGATGCACAGAACCAGTATGGCCGAGCCGAGCCACACGCTCCACCAAGGGAAGCCAGGGATGTCGGGAATCGAACCGAGCGCGTCCAAGTCCGCCTGAGGGGTCGGATGGACGCGTTCTCCGGTGACCAGCATGCGGTGCGTGTTGATCCCTAGGGGAGTGCAGGTGACCAAGGTGGCAAGATCCTTGCCGAACTGTGGGGCCAGCGACTTGGTTTCATCCGGCTCTACCGTCTGCGTTTCGGTGACACGGTAGGTCAAGACCTCGTTGAAGACTTCGATGCTGAAAGTATCGCCGACTCCTACTTTGGGCAGATCATTGAACAAGTTGGCCTCGGGCAGCCCGCGGTGTGCGGTCAACACCGTATGCCAGGACTCTCCGCCCACTGGCAGTGCCGTGCCTTGAAGGTGCCCTACGCCCTTGAGCAGGGTCTCGGTATCGGTGCCATGATAGATCGGCAGGTCAATGTCCACCGAGGGCACGCGCAACCGGCCAATGAGCCCTTCGCTGTTGACGTTGAGCAAGGAGCCGTACTCGGTGTCTTCCTTCACCGAACCATCGCTGGTAGGGACGTTGCTGCCCGGCGCCAACAGGCCGCCGCCAACCAGCTCCTCGTTGTACTCCTTGGCTCGCAGGAGTTCTTCCGAAATTTTCGAGCTGTCCTCGTGGGACACCTCGGTAGAAATCTCATTGATGATCTTGGATTGGTTGAACTGGGAGAACCAGCTGGCTGCCTGCGGATACAGCAGCATGAGGGTACCGGCCAGAAAGACAACGGCGATCACCAGGGTAGAAACAGGTACACGCCAGCGGACCCCGCACAGCGGGGGAGTATCAAGCGTGGAACCGAGGGTGGAGCTCATGACATCTGCCTCCGAAGTCTCAAGATTTAGAAAATGCAGAAAGAAAATGGTGGGAGACCCAAGCAATGCTTAGTTCTCCCACCATCTACTGGTTACCCTTGCGCTGCATCAGGCAGTTCGCGGGTTAGCCCTGGGTGCGTGAGCGGCGACGCTTCACTAGGACTGCACCACCGGCGGCGGCCATCAGGCCAAGACCTGCAATGGTGAACAGCACCGTGCCCGAGGCACCGGTGAGCGGCAAATCAGGACCGGTCGGCTTGTGGTTGGTGATCGTTTCGATCAGAATCTGGCCGTTGGTGACAACAAGTTCACCGGACCATGGGTCAGCCGGAAGCACATATCCGGCTGGTGCCTTGGTTTCCTTGACCCAGTAGCTCGAATCCATGTCCTCGTTGATGCCCAGGTGCAGTTCCCACTGGACGACCCCGTCTACCGTGGTTCCGGTGTCCAGCGGCTCGCTGGTTGCATTGCCCTCAGCATCAGGTGCCGTGCCATAGAGCTCGAATACTGCGCCGTCAAGCAGGGCGCCGTTTTCGCCTTCAGCCTTCTTTTGCAGTTCCAGGGTGCCCAAGTTGGTGTTGGTTGTGCCTTCCTCCTCGGTGCCATTGATATTCACGGTTGCGGTGTTTTCAATGGTGCCGCCTTCCGGGATCGAAACAACCTTGGTCGTCAAGACTGCGGTGACGGTGGTGTCGCCAGCGTCATCAAGTATGAGCAGACCGGCATCGGTAAAGGTGATTACCGCGTTATCGCCCGAGATGGTGTAGTCGGTGCCTAAAGTCAGCTCGGTATCCCCGACAAACACCGATTCCCACGAGATGAACTCGAGGTTCGCCGAGAGGTTATCGGTCAGGGTGTAGGACTTGTACGGCAGATCCGAGGCCGGAACCTCGGTGCTCAGTGTCCAGGTGACCACGTCACCCAGGAATATCGCGGTGTCATCCACGGTCTTGGTCTGCTCGATGGTGTTCAGCGTGTTCTTCGGGTACACCTGCACGTCGTAGTTCCAGGTGCCGTCTGCATTCGGATAAGGAATGCTCACGTAGAACGGTGCGGCGGCGGCGTCGATCAGGTTGTCACCCGAATCGGTTTCGGTGACCAGATACAGCCCCAATTCCAAACCGGAGAAGGTAGCTATACCTCCCACGGTTGCCTGGGCGACACCGGTTCCCAGACTGTAGCCTACCGGCAATGCACCGCCGGCAGATTCAGGTTGCAACGCTTCTGCTAGTTCCCACCCTTCGGCCAGGCTCAAGTCAATTGCATTGCCTTCGAACAGCACCGGCTGCAAGGTGAACTCGACACCATCTAAGCCCAAACCGTCGCCCGGATCCGGATCCAGCAGGGTGCCGTCATTGAGGCCTTCGACGGGGTCCGCCGAAGACTTGTGGACCGAGATGCTACCGGGTGTTCCCGGCGTAATATCCGAAACTTCGTCGGCGGATGCGGCAGCTACCCCAAATAGCCCCATCCCAGCAAGTGCCAAGGCACTTGCACCGGCAACTATCTTGCCGAGTTTGCGTTGCGTGAACACGTTATCTCCCTTTGTGCGAGTGTTTTGTACGCCTACCCAAGTTCAGCGTTGTTGGTAAATTTATTGGATCTAGCCTTGACTGCGGCTACGACGGGTTCGCAAGGTCTGCAATCCCAAGATGGACAGACCAAGTACCAGGATGCCGCCGCCGAGCAAGTAGATTTGGTCTCGACCGATGCCACCGGTCAGCGGAAGCTCAGGTCCGGCCTGCTGCTCATTTTCGAAGGCAACAAGTTCGACCTCCAGTGCTTCCCCGGTCACTTCAAACTCGCGGACGGTGCCGTCCTTGATGTAGCCCGGAGGAGCAGTGGTTTCTTGAAGCGTGTAGCTACCCCACTTCAGGTCCGGCAGGGCGAACTGGCCCTTGGCTGGATCCATGTCCGGACCGGCGCAACCCTCGGCGATGCAGTCGGTGACCGCGATCGCTGGGGAATCTTCGCCCAGCGGACCAGTCAGGATCCACTCAGCCCCGGCAAGCAGCTCGCCGCTCATGTTGGTTTTGGTCCAGGTGACTGACCCGGGAAGGGCCGTATTCACGATGGTGCAGGTGGCCTCCTGTCCAAGGTCCAGCGTGATGCTAGCCCCGTCAGCGGTGCCGGTGCCATCGCAACTCCAGGTGCCCGGCTCGTAGCCTGCCACGGTGTCATCTTCAGACAGCTGGTAGGTTCCCACGGCGACCGAAGCATCCGTAATGGATATTTCTTCGGTTGTACCGGTGATGGTCTGCTCAGTGCCGGTGGCAGTCAGCGTCCAGTCATCTCTGGTCGAGGTTCCGTTGAAGATCTCGTTGTCAACGACCTTGACCAGGGTCAGCTGCTGCTCGCAGTTCACGGTGTTCACGATTTCCACCACGTTGGGCAACGTGGTCGCGGTCATGGTGTGCGTTGCAGAGGTTGTTTCCACTCCGTCGATGGTCGAACTGGTCGGCTCACACAGTTCCGGAAGCGTGCCGGTGATGGTTTCCGCGATGGAAACCTCGTCCCCGATCCGATGTCCAGCGTTGATTTCGCCGAATTCCGCTGTCTGCCCATCTATGCTCAGCTCCGCGTCACCTACCGGCTGCTCGCCGTGGGCGTACTCGGTGCCGTTGACCACCCAGGTTTTGTTGACCATCAGGTCAACTAGCTGCGTATTAATGAAGGTACAGGTCACCTTGCTGCCGGCGGTGATGGTGATGATATTGCCATCGCCGACTACGGCTCCTTCACAGCTCAGGTCGGTGAGCTCGTAGTTTTCCGGGCCGCCGGTCTCGGCGATGGCGTAATCGCCGGCGCCGACAGGAACGTTGGTTACCTCGGCGCTACCGGTAGCTCCGGAGAGGTCCGTGGGGCCATCGGCTGCCAGGGTCCACGCAGTGGCAGCTGCCTCGCCGATGACTTCCTTCTCCAAGGTCAAGGTTGTGCAGGTCACGGTGTTGGTAATGGTGTAGGCATTCACCCCGGGTTCCAATACATGGGTGCCCAGATCGCCCGAAGCCACGTTGTCGCAACCAACTGGAAGTCCGGTGACGGACTCGCTGATCACCACTTCCTCGTTGGCCAAGTAATCGGTTTCGTCGCTGCGCTTGCTGTAGCCGGTGCCGAATTCAGGTGAATCCTGTCCCTCCAGCTCCAGCTCGGCATTGATGCCTTCGGGCTGGAGGCCGTTTTCGAATTCTTCGCCGTCTATGACCCAATTCTTGTCGACCATCACGCTGGAGCAGGTGCTGGGCACGTTGAGCGAGATTGGTGCGATCCAGTCTTTCAGCGAGCTATTCAGTGCTGTTGAGCTAGATGAGCGCACATTCAACGTTCCGTAATTTCCGGTACAGGTAGCCTGCCCAAAAAGGGTTGTCAGGTTGATCCCAATCTCAGCAAAACCTCCCATCGGGACAGTAGTCACTCCATCAAAACCTAAGATCTGCTCCTGGTTGATAGAGCCATAAAAACCACTCAGAGTTGACTGTTCAACCCAAGCCCCTGACGTCCCGGTGACCACCCAAATATCAGTCGAAACTAAACTGAGTGATTCGTTTCCGTCTTGGAAAATGCGCAATCGTAAATCACCTGCAGTGCGGTCCGGGTTTGGAGAATCTGCAGGAATATTAGTATTCGCATTTAACTCCACAAAGTAGCCGATGCTTCCTGTGGTTGCTTGGCGTTCGAAACCGAGAAAAGCGAAAACTTGGCCGTTGCTGGTTCTCGACAGGGCATAAAACCTGCCGACATCCGATTGGCCAGTAGCCTGTCCGCTCCCACCGTATTGAGAAGAAGACCATTCCCAGCCATCTTCCTTGGCACCTTGCGTAAATTGCGATGCATCGCCCGTTCCATATTGATCATTGCCTGTAGTTATGCCAGGAACTGTGGTCCAGTCGTCTTGCCCGCTGAGGTTGGAACAAAAGTTACCATCGATCTCAAATCCGCCAACGAGGATTGGCGAATTTGTTGGTTCGATACAAGTTGCTCCCGCAGCCATCAAGAGGCGATTCTTGCTGTTGATCGGCGTTGGTGAAATTGAAGAATTCGATGATTCCGAAGGTTCTGCTGTTGGAGTCTCGACAAGTGGTTTGGCCGTGATCTGCGTCGGGGAAGGTTCCGGATCAGTAACCTTTACAGATGCCTTCGGTTCTTCGCTTTGTACGGCTTCCGGCGAGCTTGGCGCAGGACTCTGGGATTCGATGGGTACCTTGGATACCTCGACCTCAGGCGTGGGTGACGCGGTTGGAGTATCTTGCGTTGCTTTGTTTTCGGCCGGCGATTCAGAAGCTGTTGGCGTGTCCGGTGTTGGCAGGACGTTAGTGGTTTCGACCGGAGCGGGTCTTGCCGTTGCGGTGGCTAAGTCGGTCTCCACTGGGGAAGCACTCGCCGAAGTGGCTGATGCTGGTGCGTATGATCCGGCGAATGCCAAGGATGCGATCAGCGCTGCGCTCAAGGAAGCACCGGAGAAAGCTCGCAGCGAGCTATTATGCTTCGTTGTTCGCCAGAGAAAAGACTTTTGATTCGAGCAGTCACCGTTTTTACGGTGCGAGAATCTGCCCCCAACATATTTGCCAAACACAAAAACCCCAATTTTTGTGGAACCTGGCGGCAAGCAAGTAGCAAGGTGGTGAGCATTTAAGCGCGCGCGTCAAACAACCCCAAAAGCGAGTGACGTTCCCCAAAGTACAGTGCAGGAACCCCCAGATTCCTTGCATGTATTTTCGCTCAGCGTACAACGTACTTTCTAGAAAGGTCAACTATGGAGACAAATTTTCAAGTGCGTGTTTTCCCAGTGGGCAGGTATTCAATGCAATTCTTCACGTGGATGGGAAGCAACTACTATGTATGCGGGTCAGGCGTTTCGCCTATCCGTCGCACTAATTTGGGTATGCAGATCGGGCGCCAAATTGTGGAAAACGAAAAGGTAAGTTTGGCATTTTGGACTATTTTTAAGTGATTCATGTGTGAATCGTTGCTTTGGTGGCAGAGCGTCCGCAAGGTCAGTGGCTGGTCGCCAAGCCAATCATTGACGGCACCCGATCGGGGTGATTGCCTAGTTTCCTCGTAGCCTTCGTCAAATGCGTATACCCAAGATTCTCGGGCAACGTGATCGCGATGTTCCTCAGTGCTGCCCTCACTTGCGGAGAATTGCCCGCCATGACTTGAGATTTATCGTCTTGCCATGTCACGTCCCGACGCCAGTGAAGGCTATTTTCATGGTTCAACGCCCTTGATTCTATGCAATTAGCTCTCTGAGTCCGGCCGCATGTGTCAGCTGTGGCGCCAACGCGTGCACGATCTCGATATGCCACCTTGTTGAGGCCCAGCCGCGACTTACACATAATTCGCAGCGCCTGAGCCGCATGAGGGAAGCTAATCCCGGCAGTCACCGTGGCGCATTTGGCTCTGTGGAGAGTCCCAGGCCCATATGGATCCCTCAGCCTATTGCGGTCGTTGAATAGGTTTCGTTTCTTGTAGTGGTGCCACGGCCTCGGCCAGGTATTCGCGCGCTTTTAGGCGTTCGTCCGCGATGACTTGCTGGATGTTCGGGTAGTCGATGCTCTGCGCCAGTACGGATTCCAGCTGTTGGATCTGTCCCAATTCGCGTTGTCGCAGGCCCAAAGTGTCTAGCAGGTAGCCAATCTTTTCCATATTTCCGTATCCATGATGCTGGTTGGCACGCGTGATCGTCGCAAATGGACGTTCGGTGAGCACAGAGAAAATGGTGCCATGGAAGGTGTCAGTGACCACTGCGGATGCATGGCTGAAGTATCCCAGTAATTCGAAAGGGCTGCAGTCAATGAAGGAGTCTCCACACGGTTGGGCTCCGCCAAAGCACATGATTTTGAGGCCCTTCCTCTTCGCATAGGCCTTAATGTGTGCGTTCTCGTCATCATCGAGTCGGCCGGGGTAGGCATAGACCAATAGGTAGGGTTCAGCAACTTTCTTGCCGTTCGGCTTCATGGACTTTGGCAAGAGATTGAAGACAAGTGTCGGGTCTAGGTGGATTGGTGGTCTGGCACCGGTTAGGCTTTCAACGATATGAGCCGAATTTTCATCTCGTACAGAAATGCGGTCAAATCGGGCGAAAGCAGCTGCAAGTTCTTCATCCACATGGTGCGTGCGGATCTTCTCCAAGGTTGTATTGCCAAAGGAAGCAGCAAAGGAAACGAGACTTCGGCTTTGAGAATTGATACCGAATAAGTCTCTAGAGAACCCAACATTGGCATTTGATTGCACGCAGTTGAATACTTCATCACTGCCGATGACTTGCAAATCCATATTCGTGTCGTACATG
The DNA here is from genome assembly GCF_002332385.1 of Glutamicibacter sp. BW80. Lineage (NCBI taxonomy): Bacteria > Bacillati > Actinomycetota > Actinomycetes > Micrococcales > Micrococcaceae > Glutamicibacter > Glutamicibacter sp. BW80. The sequence continues at coordinate 70,156 of NZ_NRGV01000067.1, forward strand.
CGGGAAGCAGGCAAGTGAATCAGCGGAAAGTACTTTTTCGCGTAAGTTCTCTTGTGTTCGAAGAAGCGCAGCTTGTCCGGCCACGACGCGTCATGAGAACCGTATTCCTGAACCTTGCGAAAGAGTCGGCCCAATTGTGAAGGTATTCCGTTGGACTGGGTTTCGTTGACTAACGGTGTTCCTGGATGGTAATCGACAAAAGTCAGATCAGCGTTTGGTGCGAGCTCGGCCAAGAGCCGTCGTAGTGAATATGCCTGCAAAGAGGATCCATAATTCAAAATCCTATGCATCGACATGATCCCAATGGTTGCCATTTCGCGCCCCCTGCGAATATTGACGTGGCTAGCCATGATTGCTGACTATCCAGGTTGTGCACCAGAGCATATCAGCCCCATTCACTGCCTACCTCTATGCATGGCTGATCTGGAAGGCTACATGGCTTGTGAGCTTCGCCGCGGCGGTCGGCTCTAGGAAAGGTTGCGAAGCTCGGTTCGATACAAAAGTTTTAATGGGATTCGATTGAACTGGGCTTTGCCGACGCTCGTCTGGATTTCATTCTTGCCGTTTGCTGCTGAAGATGCTTCGACTCTTCCAGGGCACGAACCCCAGGCAGCAGGCAATCCGAGGGGACCGGCCTCGTGCCGAATGCAGGACTTGAGCGATTGCTGTATTTCGTTCCGCGCAGGAACGCGGGTTACTCGCCTATACCGTGTTCTTTTCTCGTGGTCAAGTCGCGACGTTGATTCGAACGGATGGATTCTTTTCGCATTCACGGTTTGTGGATGTGCGTGCACAAGGTCTTGCGAACCCCGCGGCAGCGCAGTCCTCTCGTTTAAATGCTCGAAGACGGGTAGCATAACTTCCATAATCTATATGGTCTCTTTGGGGGAGACTTGATGTTTATCCAGATCTTTGGGGGGATAGGGTAAATGGGTGGATTTGTTGTATCCACTATGTGGCTTGATCATTGGGATGGCTTGCGGCAGGATTGCTGGCGGTCAGAATCTCAGCTATATCTTTTCCGCGCTGACGTGCAGGATCGTCTTCGGCGAATGGTGCAGGAGCGAACGCCGGGTGGTTTCGTCCTGCGCGGTGGGCAGGGCACTGGAAAACGTGAAGTGGTCCGCGTGGCATTCGAACATACCGACGCCGGAATCGTGCCGATTTGGGTTTCGGGCAGTCGTTACGGAAGCGAAAAATCCTACGGCGCGATTCAATTCCTATTAACGGGTTTGCCCGACGCGCAGCTGAACTCCCCGTTGGCGGTATTCGGCCATTTGAAGAGTTACTTTGAACTCTGTGCGCCCAAAGCGGTGGTGATTGTCGAACATCTTGGACTGATTGATCCTCTGACCACTGCAGTCTTGTCCCAGCTTGTGAGCAACGGCCTTGTTAGATTGATTCTCCTGGAAGAAACAATCGATGAGATGCCTCAGGATCTTTCGGTTTTAGTGCGCATGGGCACCATCGAGATGATTCACCTCGACAGCTTGACCTTACAGGAAGCCCGAACCGAAATATCACTGGTGTTGGGCCGGGACGTCTCCTACCTAACTTCATTCCATTTATGGCGTTACTGTGGGGGTAGCTCCGAGGTCCTCCGCGCTGTGGTCAGCGATTGCCAGAACGCCCAGGCCTTCCAAGTGACCGACAGGTTCGCAGCCTTAAAGCAGGGTGCATTGCCCATCGGGCTGCACACCGAGCACTACGTGCAGTCGCAACTTCAACAATTGTCCCCGGATCAGAGAGCAATTCTGGATTCTGTTGCCATCAGTGGGGAAATTGCCAAATCGATCGATTCTTCAAGCCAAGCGTTGGACTTCCTCGTTTCTCGCGAGCTGCTGGACCGGCCGGGGAAGAAATGGTCGATTCCAAATCCAGCTATTGCGCACACGATAGCTAGCTGGCAGGGACAACCAGCTTTCAATGCAGCGGAGCTGCCAATGGACGGTCCGTGCCAGCGCGGAGTAGTTCAGCGAGAGCGATCGCTCCCGGAGCGGGCAATCAAGTTCCAGAACGGACAGGATTCGCAGTTCGAAGAGCCTAGTTGCACAGGTCAAATCACCGGAGCGATCGAATTGTTCGCGGCACGGCCAGAACTCGGGCTGGCAATCGAGCACATGGCGGCGCAAAGTAACGAGCATCTCATCATGCTGGAGCGCCTGCTCGAAGAGAGCCGAATGCATGAAGCCGAAAAAGTAGTTAACGAGCTGCGACCCAATGGCCGGAAGCGTCTGTGGGAAGACCTCGATCACTGCCAGCAGCATCTAGCCTTGGCGCTCATTGCACTGTACTCGGTTCGAGTCAATGACCAAAACACTGCCAGAGCATTGGTCGATGCAATTTTGGCCGATGTCGTTCACGAGTCCCCAAGCAATCAAGCCGTGCACTACAAGATCCGTTTGTGCATGGGACGAACAGTACGGGCATTAATTTCTACCTGCCTGGCGCTGCGGGATTGGGGGCAGTGCCGAAATCTTATCCAGCTGGTGCTGGACGGCGCCGTTGATGATCACCGTCTGCTGACCTTCGCCGAGGCAGCCCATGCCCTGTTGCTGGCCATCGCCGGGAATGAGACAAAAGCACGAGAAATTGGGCAACCGCTCAGACTCCAAGTGTTGCATTCTGGAACCATTGCCGACCTGCGACTCGTTGATGCAATGATCAATGGCGTCGCGCTGGCTGATAGCGACAGCGGAGATGCTCCGGACTCGGAGTTGGATAGGTCATCAAACGGCTGCGCTCGAATCGGCATAGACATGTGCGTTGGCCAGTTGCTTTTGAACCGTGCCGATTTGCGAATGGTCAGCGAACTGTCCGAGTGGGCAGAAACGCAAGGCGAAAAGCTACTGGCATCGCTGTTGTTGGCTCAGCAGATCTGCCGGGGTGACTTCCATCTGACCTCCCGTCTTGCGGCCTTGCAAAACGGATTTGAACACCCGTTGGCGAATAGCCTGCGCATGTTGGCATTAGGCGTGGACAACGCAGACACCATGTGCATCACCGCGCAACTCGGACGGCTTATTGAACTCGGTTTTATTTCCCTGGCCGACGGCTCCGAGGCTGGTATTTATGGGATGCTGAATGGCGGACAAAAGCGCCAGCTAGCTCGCAGCGCCGGCAGCTTCATCGCCAAGATTAAGCCCAGTTCTGCGGGTTCTGATACCTTCGCAAGCCTGGTCTCGCTCACCGTCCTAACCGAACGAGAGAAATTTGTTGCGTCGGCGGCCGCCATGGGGTTATCGAACCAGGAGATCGCCAAACAGGCTAGTGTATCTGTCCGAACCGTCGAGGGACACCTCTACCAGGTGTATTCGAAGCTTGGAATCAGCAAGCGTGCCGACCTCAAGTTGCATGCTGGGGCCGATGAGAAATGAAAAAATATTCTGACTTTGCACAGACTTCTGGCTATTGGCAACCCAAGGAATACGAACAGCTGGTTCATGCCCTGTCTGACGAGGGTTGCACCGGAGTTTTGCTGTTGGGTGAAACAGGCAGCGGCAAATCGGCATTGGTTCGAACCATGCTAGATCTCGCCGAGTTTCCATTCCATACCGTTCGCCTGATTTGCAGCGACGCATTGCTGGGTACCGCATACGGCGCCTTAGCGCCATTGCTCGCTGGCATTACGGAGGAACTCAATGATGTGGGGGCCATCCGTGAGTCCTTGAACGCGGTCCATGGCATGCTCGACTCGGACGATTTCGCAACTCGGGTGTTGATCATTGTTGAAGAAGGGCAATATATCGACTCGGCCAGCGCCTTTGTCCTGTCGCAACTAGTCCGGTCTGGATTGGTCAAGCTATTAGTCCTGAGCAACGAAGTGCAACAGAACACGGTCGCCTCTGAGGTACTGATCTCCGTGGCCCAGCTGCAACGGATCATGATGGAGCCAATGACCGTGCAGGAAATTGAACGCATCGGCGTCGACATTCTTGGGACTTCATTGGGCCATGGGGCGGCGCAAATGATCCATTATGAAACCGCTGGCCTGCATGCGTTGGTTGAGGAATACGTACTCATGGCCAAGAGGCAGGGTGCCTTGCTGAACGATGGCCGGGTAGTTGTGCTCACGCGCCCCTCGCTGGCCTGCGACGCACGCGCGGTCGAAGGAGTCCGGCTGATAGCCCAGCGTTTTGATGCAGAGCTTCGCGACGTCCTGGAACTGCTGGCATTGGCCGGAACAATTCCGATGACCGAATTACGCCACCTCGGTCTGCGCCAAGTGGCTCAGCATCATCACTTAACCCTCATCGAAACGCACAACGGCAAAGTTGGCCTAAGGAGCAGGTTTTACGCCCAAGCGATCCGCAGTGGCTTCCCTCCGGGTAAGAACAGAGAGCTGTTCGAACGATATCGCAAGCTGCTGGAGTCTGGTGGGGCGACGGATCCACGCTACACGCTGTGGGCTATTGCCCAGGGGGAAAACGTTGATTCATCTCGTCTGCAGGACGCTATACGCGATTCGCTTGAGGACAATGCCTTTGGAGAAGCGGAATACCTGCTGGAGCGGGCCAACGGATTGTCTTCGCGCGTTGGCCAACAAGCGAAGATTCAGTTTCTATTTGGCCAGCGGCGATTTCATGCCGCCGATGTCATTGCGCAGGTCTCCGCACGCGGGGCGGGCGAGGACACAACCCAGCTCGCGGAAATCGCACAAGCGGTGCTGTGCTGGATTCGTGGCGAAGAGATCCCATGCGAAGGCGAATCACCGGCGAATTCAGATTCCGCGACTCGAAGAGTTCCGGGCGGGCCCCATGAGATAGCCCGACTGCCTCAGGACCGGGAAGCCATTTTTCAAATCCAGCAAGCCACGCAAAATTACTCGAGCGGGGACTTCGACCGACTGATGGATCTTGAATCAATCGCGACCCATACGGAAGTGCAGTTACTCCTGCCAAGGATCAACTATCGATTGTCGCTTTTGGTCGTCCAGATCAGAGCGATGATCGAGCGTGCCGAATTCGGTCGTGCACGGAAGAAGCTCGATGGCTTCAAGCTGGCTAATTCTTTCGAAGTGTCCTTCGCGAACGGAACCCTAGAGCTGCTGCGTTCGATGCTTGAAGCCAGAATGGGCAACGTTGCTCAGTCTCGCGTTCACCTGCGCCACGCACAAGTGGAACTGCAGCTTAGCGATCCGCAATCACTGTTTCCAATGAGCGCAATCCTGCAGCATGTGCTGAACGATGGAGAAGCGACCTCGGTGGTCAATGCGCAGGGCCATGATTTCTCCGGACAGGATTTTCTGGATCGTCCGGGATTCCAGCGAGCCGACACGAACGGTGCCGGAGACAGGTTCAGCGATGACCTGCTTCGTCCTTTGACGGGCGCCTTGCACACAGGAAATCTAGCCAAAGGGCAAATTTCGCATCTGCTGGAGAGGATCCCGAAAACTCACATGATCCCGCGCGTCAATGGACTCTACTATGTCGCGCTGCACAGCGCGGACAACGACCTCCGGCAGTTCTGCGCCGACGCGATCAGCGAGATTCAGATCCCGCCGGCGTATCTTACTGCGCAACGAATGGTACATATCGTGCAACTTTGCTCGCAAGCCGATCCCGAAGCCATGCTGGATTTTGGCGAAGAATTACATGCGGCGGGCGACCGCGTACTCGCCTTGGAGATACTGTCGCAAGTGGTGCAGTACTGGTCATCACGGCAGGATGCTCGTCGGCGGGGTATGGCAATCCGGAAAATACAGTTGTGGCTTGGCGAGATAGAGCAGGAACCCTGGGGAGTCATTTCTGCAGCGCTGAAACTCACGGGTTTGACCGCACGCGAAAATGAGATCGTGGAACTGGTCCGCCGTGGGTTGACCAACCGTGAGATCGCCGGTGTACTTACCGTGTCGCAACGCACCGTAGAGGGGCACCTTTACCGAATATTTGCCAAGCTGGGAGTCTACGAGCGTTCTGAGCTTTTCGTCGGCGACTAGTGAACAGATGGTGTTGCTCAACGCCGGCATTGAAAGGCGCAGCGGCTACAGGGAAAGCCGAACACATCCCGATCCAGCCAGGGAATACGGCCAGCCGACTGCACCTTTCATCCCCTCTGAGTAGCCACTACCTAGTTCGATCTGGCACTTAGAGTACACGCGCGTGTTATCACGGCCAGTTCTGGGCAACTAGGGTGCCTCATTACCCGTGAGGGAACAAAGTCCCACTCCATAGTATTAGCGATCATGAGGCTTGTCCGTGAACACGGATAAAACTTCATGCAAACAATGGGGATTTAAGGCAATGGGGAGCCAACGATACTCGTGAATAGGGATTAGCAGGATCATTATTTGTCATGTCCTGTGTCACGATATCGGCACCGCCTACTAGGGGGACGGCGTGTCGCAAGCATATGGGTCACTGGGTAGTCGAGGGATTATCCGCAATTTGAGGAATAAGTCTGCGACGGCGCAGGCATGGGGTGGTTCACGAACTGGGATAGACGTACCCATCAGATTTTCCGCCGCCAAATGGCGGCAAGGATACGTTCGGAAATTAGCAGTTTCGGACTTCCTGATTCTGCTTTCTATCGGTGCACTGGGAATGGCCAACGTGCCCTTCCAGTTGACGGCGACGCAGTTTTTCATCGTTGCCGCGATGCTCATTTGGGCACTGTTTCTCATTCTCGGCAGAACACGAGCCACTCAGCAAATTGGCGTGGGGGCGAGCGAGTACAAGCGCGTCGTAGACTCCACGGCCTTAGTAGCAGGATTGATGGCGTTCGTCGCGGTTCTTTTCGACTTAGACGGCGTCAGGGAATTGATTCTGATTGGTTTCCCGGCGGGAATGGTATTGCTTGTGCTGGAGCGATGGGTCTGGCGGCGATGGTTGTGGAAGCAAGCCGCATTCGGATATGCCCTCTCGCAGGTGGTAGTTGTCGGCCAAGAGCACGATATCGAGTATGTGGTGCGTCAGCTACGCAGAAAAGCCGGGCCGGCCTACAAGATTGCTGGCCTATTGATTGACGGTCCGCAAGATAATGTTCTAGGCATTGATGTCGTACCCACATTTTCAGGTCTGGAGAACCTGGAGGCGGCAGTCCGCAGTGTTGAGGCAGACTCCGTCATCGTCGCCGGGCCCCTGCGTGGTGGTGGCAATGCGCTCAAGGACTTGAGCTGGCGGCTGGAGGAAACGAAGACCAATGTGATCGTGGTGTCCTCGCTCACCAATGTGGCAGGTCCACGCATCAGCATGCGACCTGTCGAGGGTTTGCCTTTGATGCATGTTGAAATGCCGAGCTTCACCGGTGGCCACCACGTAATCAAACGGATATTGGATGTTGTCCTTTCTGGCATCGCACTACTCGGATTGGCGCCTGTATTCCTTTCCATTGCCCTCGCTATAAAGTTTTCAAGCGAAGGGCCGGTTCTCTTCAGCCAGCAACGGGTGGGGCGGCATGGCAAGTCTTTCCGAATTTACAAGTTCCGCTCAATGGTGGTCGATGCCGAGCAGCAACTCGGAAGGTTGCGGGAACAAAATGAGGGAAGTGGCCCGCTCTTCAAGCTCAAGGCGGATCCACGGGTTACGAGGGTTGGTGCCTGGCTACGCAAGTACTCGCTAGACGAACTTCCGCAAATCTACAATGTCCTGCGTGGCGACATGTCGCTGGTGGGCCCTCGGCCTCCGTTGCCTTGCGAGGTTGAATGCTACGAGGGGTACACCGAACGCCGCCTGTTCATCAACCCCGGGCTGACCGGACTGTGGCAGATCAATGGGAGGTCAGATTTGGATTGGGAAGAAAGCGTACGTCTGGATCTCTACTATGTGGAGAACTGGTCGCTGACCGGAGACCTGATGATTATGTGGCGCACGCTCAAGGTGATGCTGCGTCCAGCAGGTGCCTACTGAGGCACAACGGGCGGGGTTCGGCCTGGTGGTCCGCCTAAGCGTGGTTCGGCAGGCGCCGCCTTGGCCAGAGAGCATGGTGCCGCTGCTTCCGCGGTGAGGTCGATTCGGGAACTTGCGGCCACCGGGCCGCCCGAGAATCACCTAGCTAGTGGATAGATTTCGGGTATGGACTACGCGTGCAAGCCAATTGCGGGGTTCGTATCTTGGAGCTAGGTAGGAGAGAAGAACCTCGAGATTCGTGCCGAGGGCTTGTTGGCAAGCCTTTGAGATACGGCAAGGACTTTGGGGTTACATAAAACGGTCCCCAGCCGTTCAACCAACTCCTGCCTGTAAAGACGGAGCCAGTGACGTAGAGCAGCCACAATGTGGTATGCGCCCCCAGCCGTCGCTGGCTCCTCCTTTGTACTCGGCTGAGAAGCAACTGGCACGGGCGGAAGGAGTGGGATTGAATTCTCGGCGCGTAGGGTGACGAGAGTCTCATTGAGCGCGTGCGGGGAATCATTTTCTGCATCGTGCCAGGGCGGTGGTCAAAAGATTTAGACTGACGTAAGGCATTGTGCAAATCTTGAGTATAAGAAAAATGGCAAAAAATATACGGCACTTTTAGATAATCGCGTTGTATGCAGTAATCGTTATCTAAACGTTGTAATCGAATTTTTACATGGGTAAAGTCAACAACCATGTTCGCTTGAACCGCTCACTATTGCGGGCCCAATTGTATTCGGAGTAATTTTTGTCATCCTTGAATTCCATGATTCTTCCCCTTTCGCGTAGCCGCCGCTCGGCAGCCCGACTCCTTACCGGCACTTTGGCGGCCGGCCTCGTATTCACCGGTCTTTACCCCTGGGTCGAGGTGCCCAAGGCCTCCGCAGACACACAGCACGTGGTCAATGGGACCTTCACCTCGGGGGTGTCCGGGTGGAAGACCAACTCAAAGCAGCAGAGCATTAGCCACGTTGCGAATGGCCGAAATGGAGGCGCGGCACGGCTGTCAGTGACCACAGGTCCTGCCGGTTCGGTATTGAACGATCAGAAGTCCACCCTGACCAACGTTGCCGCAGGACAGACCTTCACCGCAACGGCCTGGGTCAAAGCGGAAGAACCGGGTATGGGCGGGCACTTGCGCGTCCGCGCTGTCGGCAACGATGGTGCCGATACGCACCGTGAATACTTCCACCTGAAGGACACGAACTGGACCAAGGTCAACTTCACGTTCACCAACACCAGAGCCGGTGCGGATTTCGACTTGAACGTCGTAGCCTATGACCTGGCTGCTGGCACCGGACTGCTCATCGACGATGTGAACCTAACGCCGGGAACTGACGCGGTCGAGGCGGACCCGAATGATCAAATCGGCGGATACCTCACCGAGGGCGGCACCTACAGCAAGATTGGCATCCCTTCCGACGGCGCCTACTTCGGAGCCACCGTGGGAAGCAACGGCGATCCATCGTCCTTTGAGCAAGAAGTCGGTGGAAAATTGGGCATCCGCCGTACCTTCTACGGCCCCACCCAGGTGGACTGGGCCGTGGACATCGCAAAGACCGACATCGCGAGCAAGCGTGTTCCTTGGATCAGTTTCAAGCTGCCTCATTCTTGGAATGACATGGCTGCGGGCAAGGGGGACGCTTGGGCCGAGGATCTGGTGGCCAAGCTCGATGCCTTGCAGGGACCGGTGTGGTTGACCTTCCACCACGAACCAGAGGGGGACGGTCCAATCAAGGACTGGGTCGCCATGCAGAAACACCTTTCACCGATCGTGAAGAGCTCTGACAACATCGCGTTCGCCACCATCCTGACCGGTTGGCATCAGGTCTCTGGCGAGGAGCAGTACTCGCTGGAAAATACGTGGCCTGGAGATGGTCTCGTCGACATCGTTGGATTCGACGTGTACAACTACGACGAGACGGTCAAGGACGGCAAAGTGCGCGGCACGAGTCCGATGGACACCTATTTCCAGGAATTCGAGGCATTTTCCGCAAAGCACGATGTTGAATGGGGAATCGGCGAAACCGGAATCAACAACGAAGCGGCCGCCTCGGATCCGGAATGGATGCAACGCACCTATGACCAGATCGTCAACCGTGGAGGCATTGCGATGAGCTACTTTAATACCCACCTGAATTCGAGCACAACCTGGGAAATTACCGATAGTCTTAAGACTAAGCAATTTGGTGAAGTCCTGAAGGACTCGACCAAAATTAAATAGTCCGAGCGCTATGGGGGGCAGCTCCGTGCCTAGCTTGCAGGTGAACAGTCATGTTCCGATGGAAGGTGGGCCGGTGGCTGCCCTTTGCCATGCCCTCGGCGAATTAGGATTGGCCGGGAGGATTACGCTGGAACCGGTTGGGGTGGGCTCAGCCATGGACAGCCTGGTCATTATCCCGAGCCTCGATAACCCGCGGATCCTGGTTCCGGCGGGGCAGCGGAGGGCCGCAAGCGCTTCCCTGCAGCGTTACAGCGCAGATCTGGGGATCGCCACGCGGATGCAACGGCTGTTCGCGGCCCAGGCCGTGCGGCTTCGGGGGCCGCGGACCCCGATCGCCCGCCATCAGCTCCGTCTCGCGCGGGGGATCAACCAGGGGCTTATCGCCTACCTGTCCGATCGTCTCGGTCAACCGGTGACGTTCAGCATGACCATCGGGAAGGTCCGCGCCAACCGGAAGCCGATTCTGCAGCTGTTCTCGACTTCCGGCGAAAGCCTTGGATTCGCGAAGATCGGTAGCAATGAATTCACCGCACGGCTCGTGCGCCAAGAGGCACAGACGCTGCGGGAGTTGGGAGAGCAGCGCCTGGAGCATCTGGAGCTTCCCAGCGTTTTGCATTCCGGTTCCTGGGGAGGCATTGAATTGCTGGTCATGGGCACCTTGCCAACCACCGCACTGGCGCCGCCGGGACGCCTGACCCGACTCAGGGCACGGGCGGAGGGCGAACTGCACCGGGTCTTCTACGCCGGCCGCAAGCCGCTGGGCAGCAGCCTGTGGCTCGCGAACTGGCTTTCGGCTGCCAGGCAACACGAATCCCCATCGCCGTTGTGGCAACGATGGCGCATTGCGCTGGAGCAGCTGGATGGCCGATACGGATCGGAGCAACTGGAATTCAGCGCCACCCACGGGGATTGGACCGCCTGGAATATGGCCGATTATCGTGGCCGATTGCAAGTGTGGGATTGGGAAAGGTTCGCGACGAATGTACCGGCGGGCCTTGATCGCCTGCATTTCGCGGTGCATGAGGCATTTGGACGCTCAGGAGTCAGTGAACGAACACTGCGGGCTGTGCTGGGGGAAGCAAAGCGAGGGGAACAATTGCCCGCCGCCTGCTATCTCGCGGACCTGGCTGGCCGATACCTGCTCGGGGAGCGGGAGCAACAGGTGCAAGCGGTGCAGCAGAAAACCGCAGTACTGGTAGCTGTGCTGGAAACAACTTTGGGGGATTAGCAAATGATTGGGAACAGAATACGCGCGCTGACCAAGCAGGCCAAAAAGGTGCTTCCGGCACCGGTGATCGGTGCCCTGCGTGCCGGGATGCAGGGCATAGGGATGCTGAGTGCTCCGGCGCGGACCTTGCCTGATTTCATCATCATCGGCGCGCAACGCAGCGGCACCACCTCGCTGTATCGATTGCTCTCGGCCCACCCAGCGGTCGCTCGTCCCACCGCCTCCAAAGGGATCGGGTATTTCGACGTGGACTATGCCAGGGGCATGCGCTGGTATCGGGGACACTTTCCCTTGCGTTTGACCGCCGCCATCCTGCCAGGTTCCTCCGTCCGCCAAGTCTTTGAGAGCAGCGGCTACTACTGCTTCCATCCGCTTGCCGCGGAACGGATTTCCACGGACCTGCCCGACGTCAAACTCGTGATGATGCTGCGCGATCCGGTGGAACGCGCCTATTCTGCCCACCGCCACGAACTGGTCCGCGGCTTCGAGACGGAGGATTTCGAGACGGCCCTTGAACTGGAGGACCAGCGGCTGGCGGGCGAAGATCAGCGGCTCATCGACGATCCGCAATACCAGAGCCACAATCACCGGCATCACGCGTATCTGCGCCGCGGCCTGTATGCCCAGCAAATTCGTCGGATCCACGAAGCCGTGGGCAGCGACCGGCTCTACCTGATGGACGCCGATGATTTCTTCCAGCACCCCATCGAAGAGTTCAGGACATTGCTCAAGTGGCTGGGGCTGCCGGATTCTATTCCAGACAGTGTTCCGGCGGAAAACGCGCAACCTCGGGCCGAAATGGATGAACAGCTTCGTGCTCGACTGCGTGACTATTTTGCCGCACCGGACAGCGAGCTCGCGGAGCTGATGGGCAAGACCCCCTCGTGGCGGCGCTAGCGAAGGACAGGGGAATCACTGCAGGATGGCGGCAAGCAAACGGCCGGTGGCCTGCCCGTCTTCCAAGGGGCAGAATCGCTGCCTAAACAATTCGTAGCGTAGGGTAAAGCGTTTTGCGTATTCATCGAGCCGCAGAAGCTCGGCGATGAGTTCCTCCAGAGTTTGCGTGATGGGTCCGGGGGCCCACTGGTGATAGTCGAAGTACAGCCCACGAGTTTGTTCGCTGTACTTCACCAGGTCATAGGGGTAAAGAATGATGGGTTTGCCGGTGACGGCGAAGTCATAGATCGCCGAAGAATAGTCCGATACCAAGACATCTGCCGCAAGGTAAAGGTCGGCAATCTCGGAGTACCTGCTGACGTCAACGACGCTGAGCCGGTCATCCTGCCACGTTCTGGCCTTGCTTTGCACCACCGTGTGAAGCCGATTGAGCACCACGGTTCCCGCTGGGAGCGCTCGCGACATCTGTTCGTAATCCATGGCGCTCGGATCCCGAAAGCGGCCGTGCTCGTCCTTGCTGTCATCTCGCCATGTCGGCGCGTAAAGCACCACGAGCTGATCCGGGGAAACCCCCAAACGAGCCCGCACGCGCTGGCGAATCCGCGGAGCCTGCGGCGAATTGAGGACGTCATTTCGTGGATACCCGGTCTCCAATACATGGCCGTCATAGCGGAACGCGGATCTGAGCAGTTCGGTGCACGTGGGGCTGGGTGACACCAGATAGTCCCATTTGCGCACATCGCGAATAACCCGCCTCATGTGAGACGAGAACCTTTTGGAGCTCGGATGCGATTCATCGAATCCGACCTTCTTCAGCGGTGTGCCATGCCAGCATTGAATATAGGTTACCTGTGGTCCCTTGATCAAGTGCTTGGAGACGATGTCGTTGGCGACAAGTAAATCGGTGGTCAGCAGCTTGCGGAAATAGTCCGGGGAGTGCCGTTTTACGGGCGTGCAATTGTCTGGCAGACGGGCTTGTTCTGTTGCCACCCAATCCAGCCTGATCTCCGGGTACAGCTTGCTCACGCCTTCGGAGATGGCTCGCGGGCTGTCGGCATACCGGCCCCGCCAACTTTCAAACAGCATGGTGCGCACCACTGGGTCATCCTTTCGCCTGGCCGGACTTTCGCTTGGGCAGAATATGCCGGAATGTTGTCAGTTGAAGCCGCCGCCGAAAAAACCACAACCCCGCGAGGTAAATCAGCACACCGGCGCTCAGGGCGATCGCAAATGGCAGGATTGCACGAGTTCCAGAAAGCGCCACAGGGAGCAGGGGGCTGCCGAAACTGAGAATCGCAAGCATCGCAATGAGTGCGGCCTGCCCACTGAAAGGATTGATTCGCAGCGTTAGGAAGACCCCAAAAAACGTGAGCACGTTGCGCAGCACGATGGCCGCGCCCCAAGCGAACGCGGCCCCCTGCAACCCGAATGCCGGAACAAAAACGAAGCACAAGCCGATATTGGCGGCCAATCCGACCAGCGAGATCACCAAGCTTGTGGTGCTCCGCCCGGACATCAACAGCATCGTGTCCAGCGGGCCGGCGGCAGTACCCAGCATCAAGGCCAGGCCCATCACCAGGACCACCATGCGAGCTGACGAGGTGCCGTAGTCCGGACCGAACAGCATCAGATAATGATCTACTCCGACAATGGCCGTGATGTATAGGGGCCAAGCCAGTCCCATGTTCCAAGAAGTCGCGGTCTTGAATACTGCTTCCAGGGTCTTGATCTGATCCATCGCCAGCAACTGGCTGAAGCGCGGCTGCAGAACCTGTTGGATCGCGTGTACTCCGAACTGCCCCAAGGCCACAAAACGGGTGGCGGCCGTGTACACAGCCGCCTCTGCCGGACCGATCAGCGCAGCCACAATGATAATATCGGCACGCTGGATGATGGACTGGGAGATCCGGGAGATGGCCCGTGGCCAGGAAAACGTCCAGAATTCCCGGGCGACGGCGCGGACCTCGGGCCGGGGTGGTGCCTCGGTGCTCCGGTAAGGGTGGAACACGCGGCGAAAGAGGACAACCGACAAGCCAGCGGCAACTGCATAGGGAATTGCCCAGCTCGCGGTAAGCCAGATCAGCGAGCCGCCCATCGCCGCCACCGCTAGCGCGCCCAGCGGCTGGAGGACCGGGCGAAGCAACTTTTCACTCAGGACGGTGCTTTGCACAGTTCCCAAGGCCCGTGCGCCCGCCAGGCTGAGATCCCCAAGGGCAGCCATGGGCAGCAGGAGCATCAGCAGGATGATAGTCAGCTGGCCTTCTGCGCCGTGCAGGCCGATGGTCGCGGCGATGCGTCCGGACAGCAGGCTGCCCGCAAGTGCCAAGAGCAGGGCGCAGCAGAGCACCGGGTTTCGCGCGGCTCTCACCGCCAGGGGCATATGCCCAACTCGGTCCAGGGCCTGGTATCGCATAAGGAAACGGGCCAGACCTGCATCGGTGCCCAGCGAGCAGATGCTCAGGGCGATCACAAAAATCGAGGTCGCAGTGAATAGGGCGCCGGCTGTTCGCTGCTCAAAGCTCTGGGTGACCACTACAATGAACGCGAAGTTCAGCAACGCCGCCGCCGCCGCGCCGAGCACGTTTAAGCTACCGCTGCGGGCAATGCCCGACAAATGATGTTGAAGTTGGGCAGCCATGGTTCAGGTGGTCTTGCTTCCCGAAACTCCAGTGGACAAGTGCTCGGCGCGGCCGTTGTCAGGGCGAGGCCGGTGCCGTGTTTGCGGAGAGTTCACAGGCCGGATGAGCAGGGCACGCAGTTCGGCTGCCAGGCTTACGCACACGTTTTGCGCAGCCCGGACATCCTTCCGCTTGGTGGTGCCCAACTCGACCTCAACGAGCACGGTGGGTATGACGGATACGAGCCATTGGGTGATGGAAAGGTTCAGGTCTGAAGCGATCACCAGCACAGCATCGAATTCCTTGCCTGCGCTGATCAGGAACTCGTTGAGCCGCTCGGAAGAGAGCCCATTCTCATAGCGCTTGATGAGTTCCCCCTGCCCGATGAGACACAACAACTGGTTTGAGCTCTGGCTGGCCTCGGCCAGAGTGCTTTGGCCGGCGAGCACCTCCCCAATGCCTGGCAGCTTCGCCGTGTTCCCGGACTCCACGGCCTTGCCGGTGGTATCGATGACCAGCACCTTCAGCCCGGCCGAGGCCAACATGTCGGCCACGGCGTTGTAAGAGAGCGGGAAATCGCATCCGTCATCGGCCGAGGCAATCAGCAGCACCCGGCGGTTGCTGTTTTGCACCATGCCCAACAGTTCGGAGCGAAATTGCGTGATTTTGGGCGAATTCCTAGTCAGGGTCGGGATGCTGCCCTTGGCCTCGCCGCCAGATAACTCGGCTTCGTTCAACACGCGCAGGGCATTGACCCCGAATGATTTCAGCTCTTCGACCCCGCGCAGGACCTTGTTGCTCCGGGCCATGAACACCATGATCAGCATTCCCAGTCCCAAGCCAGCCAAGAGCCCGGCAAACACCAGTAATTCGCGCAAGCTCAACAGCGCAGCACGATCCAGGCTGGCTGCGGTGACAACCTGCCCCGGGTCGATGCGTGTGGTTGCCAAAGTGCTTTCCCGGGCACCGAGTGAGGCGATTTGCGAGGCTCCTGCGTTCAGCTGGGCTTCCAGCGTGGTGCGTTCGAAGGCTGTGATATTCGGCTTCCCGAGTTGTTCGCTCAGCTCGCCCATATTCGCGGTCAGCTTCTCGATTTCTTCGCGGATGCCGATGATCTGTCCCTCTAGATGGGAGGCGGCCTGATCGCTGCGGAACTCCAGGAACGCATCGGCGAAGGCCTGTGCTCCGAGTACCGCAGCGTCGGGGTCGTTACTCTCGAAAGCGATTTCGATCAACTGCGTGTTGGGCGGTACGGTGGTGGTCAACTGGCGCAGCAGGGAAACCGGATCCGAGCCCTGTTCGGTGGACTCGATGACCTTCGCAGCCACCTTGTCTGATTTCAATACCTGGGCTTCCGTGGTCAGGTTGACCAGCTGCTCACCTCGAGTGCCTGGGTAGAAAGCATTGCCATCCAGCGGCGTCACCAGGATTACCGTGGATGCGGTTTGTGCACGCGGAGCGGTGTGCCCAACCGCGAAACCGAGGCTTGCCCCCAACAGGGCCAGAATGGCGGTAACGACCCACATCTTTCTGGATGCGGACTTGAACAATGTCAAGCGAGATTTATGATCAGCGCGAGCTTCCAAGATTAGTTCCCCCAAGTTCTAATCCGCCGGGTATCGCTGTTCCCGGTAATGACTGTAATATACCTCTCATTTGAGCGTGATTCCGCAAATCTGGACGAATACTTTTTAAACCACTGTTGGTCTGCACGCAAGATGAGTAATCTGGCCGGATGGGAACACTATTATTTGTGGGGTCTAGCGGGGGACACCTGGCACAAATGCTGAGCATGGACGCTTGGTGGAAGCAGCACCGGCGCGCATGGGTCACTTTTGACACCCCTGATGCCACGAGCGCATTGCAGGGGGAAGACGTCACCTGGGCCTATCATCCGACCACCCGGAATCCCGGGAACGCGGCGCGGAACCTGTGGTTGTCGATCAAGGTATTGCGAGCTCACCGGCCGATGGCGGTTATCAGTACCGGCGCCGGCGTGGCGCTGCCCTTCTTCCTGACCGCGCGGCTGATGGGTATTCCCACCGTTTACGTGGAGGTGTATGACCGCATTGACTCGCGTACGCTGACCGGTCGGCTGTGCCGACCGCTGTCTTCCGAATTCTGTGTCCAGTGGGAAGAGCAGCTGAAATATTATCCCGGTGCCAGCGTGATCGGACCGCTGCTGTGAAATCCGCCAAACTCGATGTCACGGTGCTGGCAATGGTCGGGACCGACCACCACCCCTTTGATCGCATGGTCAACCTGGTTGACGAACTGCTGGCGGGACATGATCCGTCGGAAGGGGCGCTGAGCGCCCTGATCCAATACGGCACCGCCCAGGCGCCCCGTTCCGCCCAGGGCAGGCAATTTCTGGCCAAGGACGAGGTCCAACAGTGCATCGAAGGAGCCGATCTGGTGCTGTGCCACGGTGGCCCGTCAACCATCGTGGAGATCCTGCGCAGCGGAAAGATGCCGTTGGTCATGCCACGAGATCCGGAACGCGGAGAGCATGTGGACGGACACCAACAGCGCTTTGCCCGGCATATGGCCGGCCTGGGGTTGATCCAGCTGGTCGACTCGGTGCAACAAGTCCGTGCCAAAATCGAGCAATTCACCGCTGGCGCCGACGACGGATTGAAACCCGGCATCGAGTTGCCATCCCCGGATGAGAGTGCCCTGCGGTTAGGTCTCATCGTGGACCGGCTGACCGCCGCGGCGCCGGCACAGCGATGGTGGCGCCGTGGCGGGCGGCGGCGGTAGCCAGGACTAGATGCCGCGCCCTCGGCGGTGCGCCCACCCTAGTAGCCGTTGTGCGCTGACCAGCCGTGAGGCAACCGCGAGGGCCAGCAGGGCACGACGTTCGGTGGGGGAACGCCGCAGCGTCTGCAGGGCGCCGCGAACCGCCTCTCGGCGATGACCGAGAGCCGCATTGGCGAAGGCCCTGCGTCCGAGAATCCGGGCATGACCTTTCGGATCGAGGCTAAGCATCGGATGCTTGTGCAGCTGGTAGTCGATGGCCTGGATGATGACGGCCCAGTTCTGCGAGAACTGCGAGCCGCCCCAGCGGACCCGAACCAACGGATCTGCGGCCACCGCGATGTCTCCTGCCTGTACGGCACGCAGCAGCCAGTCGAAATCCTCGCCATAGCTGCCCGGCAATTGTTCATCCACCAACCCGATTTGATCAAGCAGCGCCCTTCGCTTGACAATCACCGAGGAGGGGTGGGCTTCCATGACCCGGCGCCGTACCAGACTGCGCAAGGTGAGATCCTCGGCTTGCGGCACCCGGATATTCGAGTGCCCCTGGTAGTCGACGATCACCCCGGTGACCGCAGTCAACGCGGCGGACTCGGCGAGCACGGCAACCTGGGCTGTGAGTTTGCCTGGCAGCCAGGTATCGTCGTCATCGCAGAATGCCACGTACGCCCCACGAGCCTGGAGAATTCCAGAATTCCGGGCTCCGGCCAGGCCGGGAGTACGGTCGTTGGCGATGACCCGCACCGAGCGGGCGCCCCCGTCGTAGACCAACGCGGTATCCGGAACGCTTTTGTCGAAGACCACGATGCACTCGATCATCCCGTCGTAGTCCTGTCCCATCACCCCGTCGATGGCCAGCTTCAACAGCTCTGGACGGTTGTGCGTGGCAATGACCACACTCACCATCGTTTCGCCGTTGGCCTCGGAGGCCTCGCGTGCGGCTTGTTTTGCCGATGTGTCGCTCAATGTTCTCCCCAATCATTAATCTGACAACTGAACTTCCTGGACTGTCCCGCACCGGGACGGGCGCGCGTTGCGCTGCGTGAACTAGCTGCCTAGCCCATTTGTGCACCGTTATTCCGCGGCCTAGCGCGCTGCTGCAGCGCGAGGGCCGGCAGCAGCCCGAGCAGAGAGAGCGACACGAGCACGACCTCGGGCTGGTTATTGGATTCATTTGTGGTCGTCGCGCGCAGGATCTCACCCGCGCGGGTATCGCTCACCGTCAAGTCAATGAGGGAATCACGCAATTCAATCTCGCGTGCCAGCTCGGCATCGATGTCCAGCAGCGAGTCCACCTCAATTTGCTCGGGGGTATCGGGTGACAATGCCATCAGCTGTTCCTGAAGGTCGCGCAAGACCTGTTCCTTGCGCTGGGCCAGGAACTCGTTTCGCACCGCCAGATACTCCTCGGCGATCAAGCTCATCACCTCGGTGGTCCGCTGTTCATCGGTGCTCGCGTAGTTCAAATGCAGTACCCGGCTATTCGGCGTGGCGGAAATCGACACGGCGCTGCGGATTTCGGCATTGCCCAGTTCCGGATAGGCGGCGTTGACCTTGTCCAGCGTGCTCTGCGTGAGCACCAAAGCCGCTTCGGTATCCACGGTGATGCTGCGTGAACCCTCACCGGCCGTGCCGGATAAATACATCGGGGTGGGAGCCAGCAGCAGCGAGGTCTGCGCGATGTACTGTGCGGGTCTGCTCGTCGTCCAGAGAACACCGAGTGCCAGCGCGCAGGACAGCGCCGAGAGCAGCACGATCTTCTGCCGACGGTGCAGCACGAAATAGCCGGTCAGCCGAGGCAAATCCTGCGGATCTAATGCGGCGTAGCGTTCCCGCCAGATCAGCCCCAGCCCGAGCATGATCGTCAGCAGCGGCATGCCCAGGGTGTCGTAGATGAACATCTGCAGGGCGAAAAAGCACAGCAGGGACATTCCCACTAGCTGCAACGCAGTCTGCACGCGCCAGAAATGCCAGGCCTGCCGGAGGAAGAAGAGCAGGAAGAACGCGGCCCCTACCAAGCCTTGGGAAAAGATCACCAGCCAGATATGGCCCTGCGTTCCCAACGGAGGCACCTCGCAGGCAGGACAGTCCGGGGTGCCGCCACCGGCAATGGAGGCGAAGCTTCCCTGGATATCGCGGGTGCTGCCGAAACCGGCCACCGGGGATCCCTCGGCGGTGCTCAACACGGTCTGCGTCAGCAGTTGCGAGCGGCGTTCGTTGCTGTGCGCGTTGTCAAGCCTTTCAAGAGCGGTATCGGCCAGCGGGCTAATCGAGAATGCGACTGCGCCAACCAGGACCGTGAGCACCACGGCGGCCACGAGCTTGAATCGGTGGCGCTGCGGACCGCGCACCGCAATGTAGCCAAGCAGGATAAGCAGCCCCAACCCCAGCGAAGCCCAGAGCCCGCGGTTCATCGATTGGACCACCGGAATGGTAGCCAGCGCCAGGATGGCTATCCCGAGAACGCGGCGCCAACCGGCATGCTTCGAGAACCAGCCGAGCACGAAGAACGGCAGGAACAACGAGAAATTGCTGCCCCAGCTGTTGGCAAACGCGAAAGGCGCGATGGGACGGTATTCGGGCCGTCCCAGGAAATTGGTCAGACTTGCCGCGGCGGGGTGCGCGATGGAGTTAATGAGGCTGTTGGAACGCAGGGACTCCGGCAAAAGCAGTTCAACCAGGGAAGTCACTTCAAAGCGCGGGGCCAAGACGCCCAACAGGCCGCCGGCGACCACAAAAATGAACATCCACCCCATGAGGCGCACGACAAGTGCGTTGCTCAGTTCTTCCTTCTTGGTGTTGATGATCCACAGCAGCATGACCGTGCAGCTGAGATACCACAAGAAGCGATACCCGAAGACGAGGACCCGGCTGAACCCACCGCCTGGGACGGCCCCCGGGGCGTTTGCCCAGAGCAGGAATAAGCTGGCCGACATCCACACCAGGAAGAGCAGCCACCAACCGAAGCCCTTGGGAGTGGCCAAGCTGCGTTTCTTGGCCAATTGCCAGAGCAGGGGCATCGCGAACAGGATGGGAAGGATTGCGCTGAGTCCCAACAGCCACCACAAGGGGAAACCGAGGACCAGCAGGACCAGCGGCCACGTTGTTCGAGTGAGCATTTTTGGGTGCGACGGATCCTCGGTATCCGAAGATCCCGCCGATGGCACAAGACTGACCTGCACGAATCCGCACCCCCAAAGCGCGTTAAGCCTGCTCCCGCAATGGTTCGCACCATTCCCCATTGAGCAGTTACTTGAGCGTACCGACAAGCGCGTACCCTGACAAGGGATCTGGCGGCAATCCATCGAGTACCGACGGGGACCGGGATGGTTTCACCATTCATCCGGCCGGCGCCTCGTCCCTTGTCGCCTAGGGGCAACGGCCATACTCTATTCGGCCGCAAACTACTTGATTCCCGTTTTTGGTCTGTTCGGGAATCGGAATGTGGCGCATAATATGTCCTAATCGTGCTGCGTGGGTTGGGGTTCGCGCAAACCAGAGAGATTGTGGTGCTGCGCGGTGGATCATGTCACTTTTTGGGGGAAGGGCAATTCCATGATTAATCGGCATGGGACTTTCGGAAAATATTTGCGGAGTCTATTCGTAGCCGTGCTAGCTTCGGCAGCTATGGTCATCACGCTCTTGGTGGCGCCCCCGCCGCCAGCCCAGGGCGCCTTTCCCGGCGACCACGACAATATCGTCAGTACGGAGCCCAGCAGCAATACCCCGCATGTCTTGGATGGCTACGTCAGGGGATTTGCCCACGTTGGCCCAAATACTATTGCGGTCGGAAACTTTACGCAGGTGCGCAATCCCGGAAGCGACACCCCGGTGATCTCGCGCACCAATATCTTTTCTTTCAACACCGAGACCGGGCAGGTCGATCCGGACTTCACCCCTCAGGTCAACGGAGAAGTCACCGACATCATCCCGGCCGGTGACGGCGTTAATGTCTTTATCGGCGGTGGCTTCAACGAGGTCAATGGTGCCACGACCCGTACCGTGGCCAAGCTCAATGGGCAGACCGGACAAAAGACTGCCGGATTTACCACCCCCGCATTCAACGGCCGGGTCACCCAGGTGCTGCTGAAGAATGACACGTTGTACGTCTCGGGACGTTTCACCAAGGTCGGCAGCGCCGACCGCACGCTATTGGCAGGGCTGAACCCGGACACCGGTGCGGTGCTGGAGAACGTCGACGTGCTCTTTGAGGAACCTCGCAAGGGTTCGCTGAACCTGTACAGCATGGACATCACCCCGGATGGGTCACGGCTCATCGGCATCGGCAATTTCCTCAAGGTCAATGGCGAGAGCCATCCGCAGATCGTGATGCTTGCCCTCGACGCCTCCGGCGCCACCACCGCCCAATGGGCCACCGAACGGTATGCGCCGGCCTGCTCGTCTTCCTTCGACAGCTACATGCGCGATGTTGAATTTTCCCCGGACGGATCCTATTTCGTGGTCGTCACCACCGGAGCCTACTTCCGCGGCACCCTGTGCGACACCGCCGCCAGGTTCGAGACCGGGGCCGTGGGCACCGCGCAGGAGCCGACGTGGATTGACTACACCGGCGGCGATACCTTGATTTCCGTTTCGGTCACCGAACGCGTGGTCTACGTCGGTGGGCACCAGCGATGGATGAACAACCCCTTTGCCGGGGACCGGGTCGGGCCCGGTGCCGTATCCCGCGAGGGGCTGGCCGCACTTGATGTGCGCAATGGCATGCCCTTTAGCTGGAACCCGGGCCGCACCCGAGGCTATGGCGTCTACCAATTCCTGGCGGACGACCAGGGTCTGTGGATCGGCAGCGATACCGACCGGATTTCCGGCTGGCAGTACCGTGGGCGCATTGCCTATATGCCATTGGCCAACGGCGTGCAGTTCCCGCACGACAATGTCGGCAACGCGGACAATCCGCTGTTCTTGATCGACTCCGCCGAAGCCGCCGGCGAGTCCGAGCTGGTCATGCGCGAGCTGTCTTCGGCCGGCTTGGCAACCAGCCAGAGTGTTTCGACGAACGTCGACTGGTCCGGGGTGCGCGCAGCGTTCATGGTCGATGGCTGGGTTTATACGGCCAACTCCGATGGCACCTTGCAGCGCCGGACCTTTGACGGGACCAGCTTCGGAGCCGCCGAGAATATCGACCTGAATCTGCTCACCGCCTTTGCCAGTGAGATGACCTCGATGACCTCTGCCTTCTTCGATCCGGAAACGGCGCGCATGTATTTCACCCGCGGCGGGTCAAGCACGCTGAACTACCGCTACTTCAACACCGAGAGCACGATTACCGGTGCCGAATTGTATGCGGCGCCGGCCAGCGGGGCGGCTATCAACTGGAGCCGGGTCAAATCCGCGTTCCTTTCGGGCGACACCCTCCACGTTGCCGATAACACCGGAGAGCTGAGTACCTGGGAATGGGATTCAACGCTGGGCAACGTGGTTCCGGACTCGCAGCGGGCCGTCTCCGGTCCGCGGGTGGACGGCGTGGACTGGAGCAGCCAGGATCTGTTCGTTTTGGCAGGAAACCATCCTGCCGAGGAGCTTGAGGTCCTTGACCCGAACGTTGACTTCGAGGCCACGATCAGCGGCGCCACGGTGAACTTCGACTCTGCGGGCAGCAGCACGCAGGACGGCACCATTACCAGCTACGAGTGGGACTACGGGGACGGAAACACCGCGGTGGGTCCGGTAGCCCAGCACACCTATGGCGAACCGGGCACCTACACGGTGACCCTGAAGATCACCACCAGCTCTGGAGAAGTGGGCGAGGCCAGCCGCATCATCGTGGTGGGCGGGAGCAATACCGGCCCTGATATTCCGGACGACCCCTATGGGGAAGCGGTGTACAACGATGTCCCGGAGATCTACTGGCGGTTGAATGACGCCACGGGCGGTACCGCTGTGGATGCCTCCGGCGGTGAAAGCCACGGCACCTACCGGCGCTTCGTGACCCGGGGGACCGAAGGAGCGCTGGTCGGCGAGGATGACAAGGCGATCAGCTTCACCAGCAATTCCTCGCTCAGCTACGGATGGATCTCCAGCAACAGCAGCTACACGAATCCCGGTCCATTCTCCGTGGAGGCCTGGTTCAAGACCTCGAGCACGCAGGGCGGCACCATCGCCTCCTTCGGCAATCGCGCCGATCAGCTCTCGAACCAGCATGATCGCAAGATTTTCCTGACGAATTCCGGCCAGCTGGTCTTCGGCACCTATCCCGGATCCGAGGCCCGGGCCACCACCAGCAACGCCTACAACGACGACGCCTGGCACCATGTGGTGGCCACCCAAGGCAGCGAAGGCATGCGGCTCTACGTCGACGGTGCGCTGGCCGCAAGCCATCCGGCAACCACGGCGGAGAATTTCACCGGGTACTGGAAGGTCGGCGCCGAAACCACCTGGTCCGGCAACAGCCGTGCCTGGCTGATCGGTTCGGTGGACGAGTTCGCGGTCTACGGAAGGGCATTGAGCGCCGAACAGGCGGCCGAGCACTATACGCTGGGCAGCAACGAACCGCCGGCAAACCAGCTGCCGGTGGCCGAATTCGACGCAAGCGCGCACAGCCTGACGATTTCGGTTGATGGATCGGCATCCAGCGACCCGGACGGCACGCTGGCCTCCTACGAATGGGACTTCGGGGATGGGAATACCGCCCAGGGGATATTCGTCAACCACAGCTACGCCGAGGACGGCGACTACGAGGTCACCCTGACCGTGACGGACAACCGCGGTGCCACCGCTTCGAAGACCGAAACGGTGAGCGTGCAGCAGCTGCCCAACGAGCTTCCCAACGCCGATTTCACGGCTTCCTCGCTCGGCTTGGATGTCACCCTGGATGCCGCCGCGGCCAGCGACCCGGACGGAACCATCCAGGAGTACACCTGGGACTTGGGGGACGGGAATACCGCCACGGGCCAGGTCGTGGAGCATGAGTACGCCGAGGCCGGCAGCTATCAGGTCACCTTGACCGTGACCGACGATCGAGCTGGACAGCACAGCGTGACCAAGGAGATCCCGGTCACGCAGATCGCCCCGGCAAGCTTCGTGGATTCCGCGGCGAGATATATGAACAGCTCCAATGCCCAATTGCAGCTGCCCGCGGGCATTGAGGCTGGGGACGGGATCATCATGTTGACCACGTCGAATTCGACCAGTGTCAACATGGAGGAACCGAGCGGCGTCACCGGCTGGAGCAAGCTGGGCCAGGAAGCCGTGGGCGGGGTGCATACCAGGGCCTACGCCAAGGTAGCCACCGCCGAGGACGCCGGAGCCACGGTGACGCTGCCTACCGGGTCGATGCTGAAGACAACCATTCACGCGCTGGTGTACCGCGGCATTTCCGCGGACTGGATCGCCGATTCGGCCGCGGTAGTGACTACCAGCAGCTCTGTGGAGAAAGTGACTCCAGCCGTGGCCGTCGAGCAGCCGGGCAGCACGGTGATCAGCTACTGGGCCGATAAGGGAAGCATCGAGAATTCGATCACCCCTGCCGCGGAGACCGAACCGCGCGGGACCGCGGTGGGCAGCGGCAACGGGCGCATCGTCTCGGTTGCCGCCGATCAGCAGACGCTGACCACCGGGCTCACCGGCGGGGTGGTAGGCACGATGGATGTCGCTTCGGTCCGCACGGCCATGTGGTCCATTGTCATCAATCCCGGCTCCACCTCGGTTCCGGAACCGAACCAGCCTCCGGTGGCCGACTTCGCCGTCGAGGTTGACGGCCTGGACATCGCCGTTGACGGAAACGCTTCGGCGGACCCGGATGGAGAAATCTCCGAACATGCGTGGGACTTCGGAGACGGGAACACCGCCACCGGGGCCGCCGCCAGCCACAGCTACGCCGAGGGCGGGGACTACACGCTCACGCTGCGCGTCACCGATGGCGAGGGCCTCCAATCCGAGCCGGCCACGCAGACGGTGAGCATCACCGCGCCGGAACCAGATCCTGACCCGGACCCCGAACCGGATCCTGACCCGGAACCGGAACCCGGGCAGGTCGTTGACTTCGTGGCCGGGGTCGAGGCGAACCTGTCCAGCAGCCTGCCGCGCGTGAACGTTCCGGAGTCGGTCCAGGAGGGTGATGGGCTGCTGCTGATGGCGACGGTCAACTCCTCCACGGCGGCCTTGGACGAGCCGGCCGGCGTCACCGGATGGACCTTGCAGGATTCCCTGCAAGAGGACGGTACGCACACGGTGCTGTACTCGAAGGTCGCCGCCGCCTCCGACGCCGGAACCCAGGTCTCCATACCGCTAAGCACAACGGCCAAAACGGGGATCCACCTCCTGGCCTACCGGGGCATTGGCGAGGCGTGGGTGCAAGACTCCGCCATCGAACTGCTCCGTACCAATGGGGTGGAGAAAATCGCTCCGCAACTGGAGGCTAGCGGTGGCGGATTGACCGTGCTTGGCTACTGGGCGGATAAGGGAAGCCAGGACAACGCGCTTACGGCGCAGCCCGAGTTGCTGAACCGCGGCAGCACCGTCGGTTCCGGCGGCGGGCGGATCACCTCGCTGGTAGCCCAGAGCGACGGCGCGGTTCCAGCCGGTACCGTGGGCGGCTTTGCCGCCACCTTGGATAGTGCCGGAGCGCGAACCGTTGCCATGACGGTGACGCTGGCAGGAAAGGATGAATAATCATGTCCAACACCCTTGAACGGCAGAAGAACTCCAAGCCGGCGCGGACCCGCTGGCTGCTGGCGATCCTCGGCGCGCTGCTGGTCGTGGCGCTGGCCACCTGGCTGATCATCAATGCCCTGGGCGGCTCCGGCCCGCAAGGCCCGGACGCCGGGAACGAGCCGGAGGGCGGTGGTGTGGTGGCGGCCGGGGAAGCCGAAGACCAGGGGCCCGCCGAGCCGATCACCACCTTCGAAGGGGCCACGTCCGGGGACTGGCCGGAGGCTCCACAGGACAGCGTGGGCTGCGGCTACGTGGCCGAGCGGCTGGGCGCCATCAACCAGGACGTGCAGGGGCAGGGCGTGGACGCCATCCGCGGCTGGCTGGATGCCATCGATGACCTGCAAGGCGATCCCTCGGTCACCGAGCACAGCCAGCAGTTCGATGCGGTCAAGCGCAGCTTCAGCACCGTCTTGGCGGTGGAAGCCGATGAGGAACAAGACAGCGAGAAGCAGCTGGAAGAAGCCGAGCAGTCGCTGGAGGTGCTGATCAAAAGCGTTGAATGCAATTAAATAGCACTATCGGCAGGCACCGGGAACCAGCATCTTTGGACTCTGGTGCTTGCCCATTGAATCCATGTATTACTGGGGAGGATCCATGAATTCGCCAAGGCCCGGGGGAATCCGGGCACGAAGCGCCGCAGGGTGCGTAGCCATTGCACTGACGGCCTTGCTGAGCGGGTGTGCCGGTGGTGCCGGCACCGCAACGACCGCCAAGCCGGCAGCCACCGCCAAGCCGGCGGCTCAGCCGCTGACCTTGATCGCGCACCGCAGCGCCTGGCGGGTGTATCCGGAATCCTCGGCGGAAGCCATGCAGGCGCTGGCCAACACCGGCTATCCGATCGAATTCGACTTGCGTCCGCTGGCCGACGGCACGCTGGTTCCAAGCCATGACCCGCTGGCCGACCGGAGCCTGGAGGGCGCCACCGGACCGTTGGAAGAAATTTCGCTGGAGCAGTGGGAGCTGGCCAAGGTGCGTTCCCAAGACGGCGAAACGCTGGGAAGCACCACCACCTGGCCGGAGATCCTGGACGAATACACCACGGGCAACGTGCTGTTCCCCGAGCTGAAGCGGCCGGTGCCGGATCTGGAGGACTTCACCGCGTCCGTGACCAGCCGGCAAATCCAGGGCTCGGTGATCGTGCAAACCTACGACTACGCCGCCGCTGTGCAGCTGGCCGCCAGCGGGCTGCAGGCCTTGCTCCTGCTGCTGCAGGAGATGCCGGAGCCCGAGGAGATCAAGGCCCACGGAATCGACTACGTGGGGGCCTCCCGAGATCTTCCCACGGACTATATTCGCGCGCTCAAGGATGCCGGGCTGACGGTGTACATCTACACGATCAATAGCACCGAACGGCTGCAACCGTATCTGGAGCTGGGAATCGACGGCGTATACACCGATAACCCGTGGAAGCTGGAGCGGTTGATCATCGAGGAGGGGCTTTTCGATGAGTGAGCCGCACCCGTCTGGAACCTGCGAACTGCGGGTCGCCGCACCGGCGGGACCAATCGATGGGCATTGAAGCGTACATCACCTTCGCGGTGATTATCGGGGTGCTCGCGGCTCTGGCTTGGGGGCGGTTGCCGGCGGATGTGGTGCTGATGGGCGCTGTCCTAATCCTGTTGGTCTCCGGCGTCCTGGAACCTGCCGAGGCGCTGGTAGGTTTTGCCAACCCCGGGGTCATCACCGTGGCGGTGCTGTATATCGTCGCGGCGGGCCTGAAGGAAACCGGAGCGGTGCAATGGATCGCCAACCTGATGCTGGGCCGGCCCAAGACCCAGCGCGGCGCCTATGCCCGGCTCGCCTTCCCGGTGGGAGCGCTCAGCGCATTCCTGAACAACACCACGGTGGTGGCCATGATGCTGCCCGCCATCCAGGACTGGTCCGGGCGGCTGCGCATCCCGGTGTCCAAGATGCTGATCCCGCTCAGCTACATGGCGATCCTCGGCGGTACCGCCACGCTGATCGGAACCAGCACCAACCTCGTCATCGACGGGTTGCTGCAATCCGAACGCGGTTTGTCGCTGGGGATGTTCGACATTGCCGCGATCGGCGTGCCGCTGGCGGTCATCGGGGCGCTGTTCCTGATCCTCTTTGCCGGCAAATTGCTGCCCACCCGGCACGGCGCCCTGGAACAGCTGCAGGCGGCCCGCCAGTACGCCGTCGAGTTCCAGGTCACCGAGGACGGCCCGGTGCGGAACAAGACCATTGCGGCCGCCGGACTGCGCAGCCTGAACTACTGCTATCTGGCCGAGATACAGCGCGAGCAGAACCTCGTTTCGGAAGTCGGACCCGACACCGTCCTGCAATCCGGGGACCGGCTGACCTTCATCGGAGACCCGCGCTGCGCCGGTGAGCTGCGCAAGGTGCGCGGCCTGCAGCCATCGGCTGGGGACGTGGGGAAACTGGACGTGGAGCATTTCCAGCGCCGGCTGGTGGAAGTCGTGATCGGCCCGGACTTCGCGGGGCTGGGAATGGCGGTGCGCGAGTCCCGGTTCCGTTCGCGCTACAAGGCCGTGGTGCTCTCGATTTCCCGTGCGGGCCAGCGCCTGCCCGGAAAGATCGGGGACATCGAATTGCGGGTGGGCGACGCGCTGCTGCTCGAAGCGAGCCTGGACTTCGTCGAGCAATACCGGTTCCGCCGGGATTTCCTGCTGGTCAGCCCGATCAACGACGAGTCGCCGGCCAACTTCCGCAGGGCCCCCTGGGCGGTGGCGATCCTGGTGGTCATGGTGCTGCTCAATGCCCTCGGCCTGCTGGAAGTGATCGTCGCCGCCCTGGTTGCCGCCGGGTTGATGCTGGCCACCGGGTGCGTGGCACTTGGCAAGCTGCGCCGCTATATCGATATCCAGGTGATCATCGTGATCGCGGCCTCTTTTTCGCTGGGCATGGCGATGACCAAAACCGGGGCAGCCAGCTGGCTGGCGCACACCTTGCTGTCCGTCGGCGGCGGCCCCTGGATGGCCTTGGCCGCGGTATTCTTCCTGACGGTTCTGTGCACCGAGCTCTTGACCAATAACGCGGCCGCGGTGCTGGTGTTCCCGATAGCCATGGAGATTGCCGATCAGATCGGCGCGGACTTCATGCCCTTCGCCGTGGCGGTGATGATCGCGGCCTCGGCCAGCTTCATCACGCCGCTGGGATACCAGACCAACCTGATGGTCATGGGCCCCGGCGGTTACCGGATGCAGGACTTCGTGCGCATCGGGATACCGATGACGCTGCTGACCGCGAGCGTCGCCCTGGGTCTAATTCCGCTCTTCTGGCCTTTCTAGCCCGCCTGGCCCGGCAAGCCCGGGCGCCAGCACCTCCATGGCCTGCGCGGTGGCCGCCTCGATGCTCAACTGCGACAGGTCCAGCCGGAGATCCACCTCGACCGGCACCTCATAGGGTGAATCGATGCCCGTGAAGTCCGGGATCAGCCCCGCCCTGGCCTTGGCGTACAGTCCCTTGCGGTCGCGTTGCTCGCAGACTTCCAAGGGGGTGGCGACATGGATCAGCGTAAAGGAACCCACGGCCTCGGCCAGCCGCCTGACCGTGCTGCGAGCCTGCGCGAACGGGGCAATGGGCGCGCAGATCGCAAGGCCCCCGGCCTCGCTGATCCGGGCGGCGATCCAGCCGATCCGCTCGACATTGGTTTCCCGCTCCGCCCGGGAAAAACCCAGCCCCTTGGAGACATAGCGCCGCACCTCATCGCCGTCGAGCAGCACGGCGCGCTGGCGGGAATGCGCGTGAACCTGCTGCTGGATGGCCCGGGCCAGGGTGGACTTCCCGGACCCTGACAGGCCGGTGAGCAGGACCACCGCGCCCGGCCGGGCCGCGGGATGCGTGGCACCTTGGCGGAAATCGTCCAACACCACCGCGGAGAGCCGAGCGATCAGCTCCGGGGGAGAGAACCCGGGGGGAACGATGAGATGCCGGCCCGCGCGGACTCCGATCAGCTGCGCGGCGGAGCAAAGCTGATCCATGAGCGAGGCGAATCCAGCTCCGTGGGCCACCGGGGTGGAGATGACCAGCAGCAGCGTGACTGCCGTCAGGTCTGGGTGCTGCTTGCGCAGCTGCAGCAGTTGTCCCGGAGTGGGCGCATGGTCGAAGAGCACGACACGCTCTGCCCGCAGCGGGCCGGTGACGCGCAGCTCGCGGAAGGCTCCATGCTCGGCGGGGGCAAGCGCCACCAGGCCAGCTATGTGGCCCCCGGAGGCCAGCCTCAGCCTCGCCAGAGGCGTTCCGTCGGGATCGGCAAGGAGCAGGTGCCTGTGCTGCCCGGCTAGGGTCTGCGCGCCGGCTTCGCTTGCTGCGGGCCAATGGCGAGCCAGGGCGTGCTCGACGGCGCCAGGCTCTGCCAGGCCGCCCAGCGCCAATTCCAAGACATCCAGATCCCCCGGATCCAGGTGGATGACTTCTTCTTGCGCGGTGCGGTGGTCTTCGGATTCCATTGGGTCCCCTCCCATGGATGAATATGGCCATCCTAGGCTCCCGGCTGTCGTGTGTCACGGATTGGGCAGGAGCTGGGGAATAATCCGGGCAACGCCTATCATCTTGCACCCAAAGCTGGATACTATGATCTAAACCACATGGCGCATATTTGTGTTCCATGTGACCTTGAGGGGTCAAGGAGGGGGACAAATGGGGGACTTGTCGCGCGCCATCCAGCTAGCCGACGGCGCCGGAGCGATACTGCTCGAGTTGCGCGAGCACGCGCAATCGCGCGGCCTGAGCGGGCGGGAATTAAAAGACGCCGGGGACCGGGCCGCCCACGAATACCTGATAGCCGCACTGGCGCAATCGCACGCCCGGGACGCCGTACTGTCCGAGGAGGCGGCAGACAATCCCGTACGGCTGGAGCGCGAGCGGGTCTGGATCATCGATCCCTTGGATGGGACCCGCGAGTATTCAGAGTACCGGGATGACTGGGCGGTGCATGTGGCGTTGTGGGAACGCGGCCAGCTGACCGCCGGCGCGGTGGCGCTGCCGGGCCTGCACTCCATCTTCAGCAGTGCATCACGCGAGCCGGCAACCAACCGGCCGGTCCACGGGAGACTGCGGTTCGCAGTATCCCGCACCAGGGCGCACGACAGCGTGCTGCGGGCGGCCGAAGCGCTGGATGCGGAACTGCTCCCGATGGGATCGGCCGGATACAAGACCTGCGCGGTGATCCGCGGGGAAGCCGATGCCTACATCCACGCCGGCGGACAGTTCGAATGGGACTCCGCGGCGCCCGCCGCGGTGGCGCGCGCCAGCGGATTGCACGCCAGCCGGGTCGACGGCTCGGAACTCGCCTACAACGGGGCCGACCCGTATCTACCTGATCTGCTCGTCTGCAGGCAGGAGATCAGCAAGCTGCTCGTCGACACGATGGAACGCTGCACCAGGCCGGTTTCCGGCTAGCGAGAAGAAAACGAACTTTGGGGGGTTCACATTGAAAACGAAAACCACGGCGGGTCTGAAGTACCAGCTGGACCAATTGACGGCGCTCGAGGCGGAATCGATCTTCATCATCCGTGAAGTTGTTGCCGAACTCGAACGGCCCGGACTGCTGTTTTCCGGAGGAAAGGACTCGGCGGTGCTGCTGCACCTGGCGGCCAAGGCCTTCGCCCCGGCGGCCATACCGTTCCCGGTGGTGCATATCGATACCGGGCACAACTTCCAGGAGGTACTGGACTTCCGCGATGCCGAAGTGGCCCGCAGGGGAGTGCGGCTGATCGTCGGATCGGTGCAGAAGGCCATTGACGCGGGGGACCTGGTAGAGGAGCGCGGTGGTTCGCGCAACCGCATTCAAACCCCCGTGCTGCTGGACACCATCGAGAAAAATGATCTCAACGCCTTGATGGGCGGCGCTCGCCGAGATGAGGAAAAGGCCCGGGCCAAGGAACGGGTGTTCTCCTTCCGTGATGAATTCGGGCAGTGGGATCCAAGAAATCAGCGTCCGGAATTGTGGAGCCTGTACAACAGCAAGCTGAATTACGGAGAAAGCCTCAGGGTCTTCCCGCTATCGAATTGGACCGAACTGGATATCTGGAACTACATACTGCGCGAGAACGTTTTGCTGCCCTCGATCTACTACGCCCATGAACGCGAGGTCTTCGAACGCAACCAAATGATCTTCGGGGTGCACGCCTTCTGTCAGCCCAGGGATCATGAGCCGGTGCGGACCCAGCTGGTCCGCTACCGCACCGTGGGGGACGCCAGCCTCACCGCGGCGGTAGCCTCCAGCGCGACGACGGCAGCTCAGATCGTGGAGGAAGTAGCCATCTCCAGGATCACCGAGCGCGGGGCGACCCGGGGGGATGACCAGGTCAGCGAGGCGGCCATGGAAGACCGCAAGAAGGAAGGGTACTTCTAAAATGGACTTGTTACGCATTGCCACCGCCGGGTCGGTAGACGACGGAAAGAGCACCTTGATTGGCCGGCTGCTTTTCGATTCCAAAGCCATTTTCACCGACCAGCTGGCCTCGGTGGAGAAAACCAGCCAGGAGCGCGGCACGGACTACACCGATCTGGCGCTGTTGACCGATGGCCTGCGCGCCGAGCGTGAGCAGGGCATCACCATCGATGTGGCGTACCGCTATTTTGCGACGCCTAAGCGCAAATTCATCGTGGCCGATACCCCAGGGCATATCCAATACACCCGCAATATGGTCACCGGCGCCTCCACCTCGGATCTATCGATCATTCTGGTGGACGCCCGCAAGGGGCTGGTGGAACAGTCCCGGCGCCATGCCTTCTTGGTTTCATTGCTCAATGTGCCGCATCTGGTGGTCGCGGTGAACAAGATGGATCTGGTCGATTGGTCAGAAGAGGTGTTTGAGCAGATCCGCAGCGAATTCACCAACTACGCGGCACGGCTGAACATTACCGATATCCAGGTGATCCCGGTGTCCGCATTGACCGGCGACAATTTGGTGACCCGCTCGGAAAACATGCCGTGGTACCAGGGCGCTTCGCTGATGCACCACCTGGAAAACGTGCAGATCGCCAGCGACCTGAACATGGTGGATGTGCGCTTCCCGGTGCAGTATGTGATTCGCCCGCACAACAATGATTACCACGACTATCGCGGTTACGCCGGCCAGGTGGCCAGCGGCGTGCTGAAGGCCGGAGACCACGTGGTGGTACTGCCCAGCGGCCTGCCCTCCACCATCAAAGAGGTCCGCACCGCCGACGGTCCGGTGGCCGAAGCCTACCCGCCGATGTCGGTGACCATCCGGCTGGATGATGAACTCGATATATCCCGCGGGGATATGATCGTTCGTCCCAATAACCAGCCGAAGGTGGCACAGAATTTCGAGGCCATGATCTGCTGGATGAGCGACAACCCCATGCACGTCGGGCAGAAGCTTGCGATCAAGCACACCACGAAGACCGCGAGAGCGCTGATCAAGGCGCTGCGGTATAAGTTGAATATCAATACCCTGCACCGCGACGAGGGAGTTGATGTGCTGCAACTGAACGAGATCGGCCGGATAAACATTCGCACTACGCAGCCCCTATTGGCTGATGAGTACCAAAAGAACCGGATCACCGGTGGATTCATCCTGATCGATGAAATTACCAACAATACGGTGGCCGCTGGAATGATTATCGAAGCGGAGTAGCCGCGAACCGCCGGTAGGCGCTGAGGGGCGGGGCACTTCCGTAGGCTGTTGTCATTCCCGCCCTGGGTGAAGGCTTTGCACGCAAAAACAGGAACTCTAGATCTCCGCTGGGAGCTCTAGGAAAGGCTGGCAGAATCAGGTACTGGATTGAGGCAGGCACATCTAAACACCAGTCTATCGATCAAGTGAAAGTTTTCACAAAGTCGCTCTGAAGCTGCGTAATATGCGTAAATTCAACGGAGTCTAGGACTGCCCGGCGATAGGGTGGAACATGTTGGCGATCATCAACGATCGCCCACATGCCAGCATCAGCCCAATGAAATCGCAAAGGTGCCACACCCGTGTCTGACAATAAGCCAATCGTACTTCTGGCCGAACAACTATCCCCAGCAACTGTCGCTGCGCTCGGTCCCGACTTTGAAATTCGTCAGACAGACGGAGCAGACCGCTCCCAGCTGCTCGAAGCTATCGCCGACGTAGATGCAATTCTCGTCCGTTCGGCCACCCAGGTGGACGCCGAGGCAATCGCCGCGGCCAAGAACCTGAAGATCATCGCCCGTGCGGGCGTAGGACTGGACAATGTAGATATCAAGTCCGCCACTCAGGCTGGCGTCATGGTAGTCAACGCTCCGACCTCGAACATCATCTCGGCGGCGGAACTGACAGTGGGCCACATCGTTTCGCTGGCTCGCCGCATTCCTGCCGCGAATGCCTCGCTGAAGAACGGCGAATGGAAGCGCAGCTCCTTCACCGGAGTCGAGTTGTTCGAAAAGAAGGCCGGCATCATCGGCCTGGGCCGTATCGGCGCCCTCGTCGCAGCACGCCTGCAGGGCTTCGGCATGGATGTCATTGCCTATGATCCATATGTCACCCCGGCTCGTGCCTCCCAGCTTGGTGTCACGTTGGTGACCCTTGACGAATTGCTGGCCCAGGCGGACTTCGTGACCATCCACATGCCGAAGACTCCAGAGACGCTGGGCATGCTGGGCAAGGAAGCCTTCGGCAAGATGAAGAAGAGCGCTTACGTCATCAACGTGGCACGTGGTGGCCTCGTTGACCAGGACGCGCTGTATGAAGCACTGAAGAATGAAGAGATTGCCGGCGCCGGCATTGACGTATTCGTCAAAGAACCTAGCACCGACCTTCCGTTCTTCGAATTCGAGAACGTGACCGTCACTCCGCATCTGGGCGCATCCACCGATGAAGCGCAGGAGAAGGCCGGTGTTTCCGTTGCCAAGTCGGTTCGCCTGGCACTTGCCGGCGAGCTGGTTCCGGATGCAGTGAACGTTGCCGGCGGCATCATCGACGAAAACGTGCGCCCGGGCATCCCGCTGATCGAGAAGCTGGGTCGCATCTTCAACGCCCTGACCTCGGGCTCGCTGACCAGCATTGATGTGGTGGTCGCCGGTGAAATCGCTTCCCTGGATGTGAAGGCCTTGGAGCTTTCCGCGTTGAAGGGTGTCTTCATGGATGTCGTTTCGGACCAGGTGTCCTACGTCAACGCTCCGGTTCTTGCCGAGCAGCGCGGAGTGGCCACCCGTTTGGTCACCACCCCTGATTCACCTGAGTACCGCAACCAGCTGACCATCAAGGGCGCAACCAATGAGGGCACGCAGCTGGCCGTAGCCGGCACCTTGACCGGTCCAAAGCAGATCGAAAAGCTTGTCGGAATCAACGGCCACGAGATCGAAATCCCGATCTCGGATCACATGATCGTTGTGCGCTACTCGGATCGTCCAGGCGTTGTCGGCTCGCTAGGCAACGTGCTGGGGGAGCAGGGCATCAACATTGCTGGCATGCAGGTTTCGCGCGATGAAGAGCGCGCCGAGGCCGTCGCGGTGATTAACATTGATTCGGCACTGCCGCACGGTGTGCTGGATGTTGTTGGTGCTGCGATCGGTGCGAGCGTTGCTCGGGAGATCAACTTGGAAGGCTAACTTCCGTCTAAACTAATTACGCAATTTGCGCGACCACTTGAAACACCCGTCAGAACCCGGCACCCGGTCGTCTCTGGCGGGTGTTTATCCTGTCGCCAACCACTTTTCGAAAAACTTGTTTTAGGGTTTAAGCTAATCAGAACGTTTGATGAAACTTGCCGTTTGACTAGTTGGATCATTGATCCCGTGACGCTCGAATTGACGGAAGACTAGGAGAAATGTAATTCATCCATTGTTGGACAGAACACAGAATATTTCATGATCACGCTAGAGTTGGTATTCTTTTGATGGTGGATTCACCTTACGCACAGGCCATACAAAGTTAATTTGTGTTTCTGTGAGTTGTAGGTGTCAATAATCGCCTCGCGCATCGGCGTCTATGGAACTTCGTTGCAGAGGAACACTTGCCGGATTGAGAAGTCGGCACATTGAGCAAGACGAAAGGTCTCTTGGCATCCTATGAGCACTGCTGAAAAAGTAGCAAAGAAGGCACGCAAGGCCGCAGTGACCGCAGCGTCTCACAAGTTTGTAACTGAGGGATTTTCCACGGCTGCGGCGCGTCGCTGGGTAAGAAGCCAGATAAGAGATCTTCAATCCGCAGGCGATATCAACGCCGCAATCAACGTCCGTAACATTCACGAATCCGGACATACTGTCAATTCTGCTTCAGTGGTAGGCACCTCAGCGAACCTTTTGAGCTATAAGGATTACCTCTATCTGAGCCCGCTTAATCGCCGCCGAGCTTGGCTGACCAACTTGGTTACGGCTTATCGCTTTGTTGATGGCTTTGAAAAGTACATGCCGACACCAATTTGTACTGTTTTTACTTACCGCGAAGTATTCGACATCGTTCGTTTGCATGATTTCCCTGCCGACGCCCTTGCTGACGAGACTGGACTTCTGGCAGTTATTCGACAATTCGGTCAAGTTAACGTTCGTCCGGTCCGATGGGATCGTGGCCGCGGTCGCCAGGTTGCCTTTGATGGGCAGGGTTACACGATTGACGGATGGCCAGCATCTGAGGAAGATGTACTCGGTACTCTCCGCAAAATGAGTTCTATCGCTCGTTGCGTCCTGCTGCCAGTCTTTGAAGCGCAAGCGTATATGGGAGAATCACTTGGGTTTGACGATGCAGTTCTTCGTCTTTTTATTGGACGAGGCGAAGACAACAAGGCTCATGTACTACAAGGCCAACTTTGTGTTGGCGACCGCTGGCGTGCTGTAGAGCCGACTCTAGAAGAAATTGGATCTTCACAAAACGAAGGTATTCGTCGTGGTTGGGGTAAACGACGCCAACGCATGTCTTTGGGTGAGCAACGATTCGATCACGAAATTAATGTGGATCTGGAGAACGGAGACTTCCAAAAGCTTGATGGCGGAGTCTCCTCTGTACCGCAACTCACTGGAATCAACAGCGCTCTTGAAGAAGTGCTCTCCAGCGAACGCCACGAATTTACCTTCATCTCGGTAGACGTCGTCTTGGGTCCCGACGGTACCTTAGAAATTCGAGACCTTTCGATTTCTCCTCGTTTCCCAGCTACCGGGGGATTTAACAATGCAGTCACCGAGTTCCTTACCACTGTTATGGATACACGTCGCGACTCGAATATCGAACGCGGACAACGTCAGACTGTATCTGCACGGGTCACTCGTCGTACTCAACGCGTTTCGCGCCGATACGCTGCATTCCAATTGCGTGCAAAGGGATTCACCGGACGTGCCGCACGATTGTGGGTTCGTCGTTCCTCAGCTATCGACAGGAAGAATTCTGGCAACCTAACTTCTCTGGATAGGCAAGCGCTAGATTGGGGATTCGATCCTGCATATGCCGGTCGCTTCGGCATCACGGATGCAAATCGCAACGAGTTTGTATCGTTGCGTGATTACTTGTACGTTCAGCCGCTCAATGGTAAGTACGCAAAGTGGGTGCGCGACCGCGTTTCTACTCACTCTGTATTTAAACCGTATCTGGATTCCTTCGAAATCCTTCACTATCAGGTACTTCGTCGTGACCGTGAACTTCAGGTCATCGCCCTTTCCGATGAAGCACGTGCATTCGGATCCGACATCAACGGTGTAGCCAAGTTCCTCGTCGAGAATGATGTGCTGACGCTGTCTTCGTCGGCTTGGAGTGGAACTGCCTCCGAGGAAGTTACCTATGAATCCGGCCGCTTCGTCATAAACGGGGTGCCATTTACCTCGGACGAATTTGAAAAACTTCTTACCTACCGTGTTCGTGAGCAGTTCTATGTACTCGGCGAAAAGAAGATCGATAGTTCATCGCTCACAGATCTATCGACGATCGGCAACGTCGCTTTGAGTATCACCATGATGAACCCTAGTGGCATAGCTCCGGCGGTGGCCGAAGCCTCGGTTGTGTCAATTGAAGATGCCGAGCATGTTGAAGCATTCCTCAAGAATGGTCACGTGCTTGGGCGCCAAACCAAGTCTAGCCGTCTCGCTAGCGCTGCTGTATCAGATGAGCAATTGATTGAGATGCAGCTAGCCGGCGCTGATCAGCGCGCAGACGGTGATGACCCGGGCCCTGGATTCAACGGCGATGACATTACCGTTGAAGACGATGCGGTGGAGAAGATCGCCCATCTGCGACTCGTTTCGCGCGTTACGCCTGAAACTGGACGTATCGAAGCAGCGCGCTCCCTTGTTCGAGGCCGACTCTATGTGTATAAGAACCACCCGGTTAGCGAAACCGCAATTGCACGCGAAGTTCCACAGTGGAATGAAATCGTTAAGCGACTGCAAGAGCTTTGCATCTTTGCACCACAGCTACGCTTTGTAGAGTTCTCGGTTGTTCTTGCTGAAACCGGACCAGTTATCAATGGTGTTTCGGCAACCCCGACATATGGTCAGGAATACTCATTCTCGCCAGCGACGGTCAAGTTCCTACTTCACGAGCTTGAAGAAAAAGAAGCAAAGAGCACGCCGACTAAGACTGTCGTCACAAAGTGGCTTCACCAGACTAAGTTGAAAACCCGGCGTGAGTTTGCCAATGCGCTGTACCCGAAAGGCCTCGTACCCTACCAGTCTGTTCGGTGGCTGGGAGACATGCGTCGCGACTTGTTCGAGCGCAACAAAATTTCGTTGAGGACGAAATTTTGGGCGTACAAGAACGGCTTTTTGTCTTACCGTATTCCTCAGTACGGAATTACCGAGGAAAACCGTGAGCAGTTCATTTCTGATTTTGAGTACCGCTGGCTGCGCCATATTAACAAGAAGTATAAGTACTGGCTAGAAGACAAAGTCAGTATTAAATACGTAGCGGCGCAGTTCAACGACTGCCTGCCAGCCTACTACTTCTACACAACCGCGCATGAAGGTAAAAACACAGTCGTGCCGATGATGGACTGCCCTGAGGGATTCTCCGCAAGTTTCGAATCGGTGATCCGATTGGCCAAGGACAAACAAGTTCTTGCTCTGAAGCCAGACGAGGGCTCCCACGGTGACGGATTTTTCCGACTTGAGTGGACCGGTAGCGAGTTGCTGTTGAACGGCGAAACCTCGACTGAAAACGATGTTCTCCAGATCCTAAAGGATACGAAGAACCAGTATCTGGTAACTGAATTTATTCAAATGCACCCAGTTCTCGCAAGGATCTACCCTCATTCCGTTAATACCATTCGCTTGATCGTGTTCAAGAAGGACGGTGTTACCCCGCAGATCGGCAATGCATACCTGCGTATCGGTTCTCTGAAATCGGGCTACGTTGACAATACTGCTGCAGGCGGCATGCTGGCCCAGATTGATCCTGCGACGGGTCGTTTTGGCGACGCCAAGATCCTTGACAATGGACGTATTGCGGATTGTCCGCGTCACCCGGACACTGACGTAGAGATTGATGGCGTAATTCCTCATTGGGACTACGCAGTTAAAAAGGTACTAGACATTGCGGCGAGCTTGCCACAGCTCGAGTACCTAGGATTCGACCTAGCAATTACGCCGACTGGAATCATGTTGCCAGAAATCAACCGCTCGCCAGACTTCCCACGTATTGATAGGCTAACTCCGGAAACTATTGAATACCTGCTTTATAAACTGGATAAGAAGAAGCGCATGTTCGGATACGACGTTGTGCCACCAAGGAAGTTGTTCTCCTTGCCTTCGAGGAAAGACTAATTTATGCGTCGGCTGATAATCTGGATTGCCAAGATGGCGATGGCGGTAGTCTATTGGGTATTGAAGAAGTTCACTTCTGTAGATTCAAATAAGATTGTCTTCCTTGGTCGTAGGATGGATAGAACTCCGTTGGATTTCAAGCTTTTGATTGAGGAGTTAAGGCAACAGAATCCTGATATTCGCCCGGTAGTCCTTTCGCGAATGTATCGTGGCGGATTCAAGGAGACCTTGCGATTCGTGCCAGTATTGCTGAAGAGCATTTATCACCTGGCCACGTCTAAGGTTTGCGTCCTCGATTCCTATTGGCCAGCAGTATCTGCGCTATCGCACAGATCTGAACTTGTCGTATACCAGATTTGGCATTCACTGGGAAAAATCAAGCAATCAGGTTTGCAGACCCTTGGACGCAACGGTGGTCACGATCGTTCGTTGGCAAACGTGATGAAGATGCACCAAGGGTACGACTACGTTGTTGCAGGCGCAAAAGTGTGGAATCCGAATTACGTCGAGTCTTTTGGCGTCCGTGAAGATCAGCTATTGAACTTTGGTTTGCCACGAGCGGACTACTTGCACAACGAGAAGTCACGGGTTGCCGCACGAATCCACAAGCGCTACCCGGAATTGAATCAGAAACCGATAGTTGTTTATGCTCCTACTTTCCGCCGCGGTACCGACGCTGATGGTGCACGTCGATTGGTTGATGCTCTGCCTATGGATCGCTTTAATCTGGTGATTAAGATGCACGGAAGTGACAGCCTACTTATGCCGGATAGTGGATTCGTCGAGATTCCGGACTTCACTGCAACTGAGTTGTTGTCAGTGACGGATTACCTAGTTACCGACTACTCTTCCATTGCCCTTGAAGCCGCAATCCTGGATGTGAATACCCTGTACTTTGTGTACGACCGTGAGGAGTACTTGAAGAATAATGGTATGAACATCAATCTGGATCAAGAAATGCCAGGTTGCGTCTTTGCGTCGGCAGAAGAATTGAGCCGAGCTTTGGAACGTCCGTATCCAGCGGATACGCTCCAAGAATATAAGAATAAATTTATTAGCCTTGATCTCGGGCACTCAACCTCTGATCTTGCGGGCCACATTCTAACTGTAGGTGAACTTTGCTCCCAGTCCTTAGAGCACTCCTCAAACAAGGAAAACTCTCTTATCTCTGGATCAGTCGTATCCTCCTAGCACCCAACCACTTCGACGTTTCGATTCCAAAACGGATATTCTTCGCAATCGCAGGCGGCTATACGTGCGACCAGGTCGGGCGATATAGCTTGACTTTGCGTAATAGGAACGCGTACCTTTCAGAATTTGATTGGTATCGTTCGCGGTCGATTAATGCGCCCTTTGATTCGATGCTCAATAACAAGATTGCATGCAACGAAGTGCTACGGCATCATATTGATGTACCGCCAATCGATTTCATCAAGAATAAGGGACGTCTTGTCTCGTTGACAGACATCTCGAAGTCCGTACAATCTGAAGCGGTGATTTTCGCGCTGGACTCTGTCCACACCTACTTCATGAAGCCATTGGCTGCAGGCAAAGGCAAAGGCGTTCATCGCCTTGACTCGCTCGATGGAAACCTGATTCTCGACGGAATATCCGTCGAAAAACAAGAAATACTCGAACTTCTTGATGGTACAGATGGTTGGTTGTTAACTCATGGAGTCACACAACATCCAGTTCTAGCAGAGCTCTATTCTGAAACGACCAACACTCTGAGAATGATTACCACGCGCGATCATGGAGGCAACGTAGGGCTTTTGTTCTCCGTTTTGCGCCTTGGTACCGTCCAAACGGTGCCCGTTGATAACGGTAGTCGTGGTGGACTAGTTGCCCACGTGGATTTGGAATCTGGGCAGTTGTCCGCTGCTCGTACGCTTTGGTCAACAGACGAGTTTGATCAGCATCCTAATTCGGGCGCAACGATTAAGGGAATTGTTTTGCCGGACTGGCAGGGTGTCCGGGATACGATACTGGAACTCGCGGATGCTCTACCGTACCTTCAATTTGTCGCATGGGACGTTTTGCTAACGGAACAGGGACCAGTAGTCATCGAGGCCAACACTTCATCTGGTGTCAATATTGTGCAGGTATGGGGGCCACAACGTCAGGGTAAGCTTGGCGATTTCTATCGACAGCATGGAGTCATTTCATGAGCCACAATCGTTATGTGATCATGGCTAACGGTAAAGGGACTCGTTGGGGCGGGCACCTAGGAATTCCTAAACAGCTCATCGAAATTGAGGGGGAGACGCTCCTCCGGCGCATTGTTCGCCAGCTCAGCTTCTTTGACCCTTGCGCTGAAGTCATCATTTCGTCGAGCGACTCACGGCATGAAACGGTTGGGGCAACCCGTCACAAGCCGAGGCGTAATGAAATCGAGTTAGATCGATTTGTTCATGAGCTAATTGATAACGATACCTGCTTCTTGTACGGTGACACTTTTTACACTGATGAAGCTATTTCGCTTATCACTGAGGCGAACAATGACCCACTAACTTTCTTTGGTGACAATCGAAGCATCGTAGGCGTTTCTTGTCGAAATATCGAAACTTTCACTAAGTGCCTAGCCGAAGTTCGTGACGGATACGAACAGGGTCGGCTTTTATCCTGCATCGGGTGGCAAGTCTATGAGTCGTATACCGGGCAACTTTATTCGAAACGCATTGTTGATAAGTCGTTTGTCTGGCTGGATCAGCTAACTGCGGGGTTCAATTCGCCAGAGGATCTTCGCCGTTTCATCGATTCATTGGACGGCGAAGTAGCATATTCGCTGTAGCCATGAAACGCGGCCGAGGCTAGCAAGTTGGTGCTCCTTATAGATATAATTCGTCTTTAATCCTGGACACCTCATTGCCCAGGAATTCGGATATAGTTAGCTTGGTGCTGGCGCAAGTCAAGAGCCTGTCAGATGGATTGTGCAAGACTGCTAGTCAATTGATAGAAAGAGACTAGCGAAGGCAGGATATGACCATCCAGAAAGACCAATCCGAACAGACAGTTGTTTAGAAATTGCGCCAATACGGAAATTTTCAAGTCAAGTGAGACCACTAAGTCTTAGCCTTGATCCACCGATGAGATTTGGGAGCTGCTCGGCGTTTTAACCACGAAATGCCCGTCATATCAGGGAAAATTGAACTTGCGACAGTAACAACATTCCTGAAATGAAGGGCATCTCGTAGATGCAAGTTCCACAATCCCTCCGCCGTGTCAGTTTCCTTCGACGAATCGAACCTCGTGTCCGCCGCCGGGTTGCTGCCGGCCATGGTCCTGGCCCCAGG
Source organism: Glutamicibacter sp. BW80 (assembly GCF_002332385.1). Classification (NCBI taxonomy): domain Bacteria; kingdom Bacillati; phylum Actinomycetota; class Actinomycetes; order Micrococcales; family Micrococcaceae; genus Glutamicibacter; species Glutamicibacter sp. BW80. The sequence goes on from NZ_NRGV01000067.1 coordinate 113,341, forward strand.
GCTCTGGACATCGGTAGAAAATTAATGAGTCGCCGCTAAGCCCTTCACCCGATACCGCAACACCCGATCCGTCCCCGGATACACGGTCCGCGTACCGCTGAGCAACTCACACAATTCACCCAACGCCACCGTGGCACGACGCGTCGGCAAAGGATCCAACAGCACCTCCAGCACCCCGTCCTGGCGTGGGTCCAAATCCCCGCTCAGCTTTAACGCCTGCCGCACAAACAC
>NZ_NRGV01000068.1:0-32130 GCF_002332385.1 Glutamicibacter sp. BW80
TCGATGAAATACCTGGGCTAACTGAGCAGGAATCTGTCAGCACTTTCCTGGCCGGAATGGTCAGTGGCATCGATATCGCCTATGACATGGGTGGAGGTTCGCATCCTCTCTTAGGTCGTCGCTTACAAAATATCAGCATTGAGGCCGAAAAGAAGATCATATCGTCTGCTGACGCGCTATCAGGTGGGCGCGGTCTGCTGCTTGATTTCCAAGACAATTCCGAGTTGCGTAAACGTGCAATCGGATGGGCAGACCGGGTCGACACAATAACTGGCCCCATCCACGAGCTCTCTGAGAGATCTGAACTCGTGGGAGCCGCAGGCGTGCTGGTTCGGCCCGATGGACACATTGCTTGGGTCGCTCCCGGTAGCTACCTGGACTTATCCGGCGCGTTGAGACGCTGGTTCGGCGAGCCACGCTAGATCTAAATACGAAAATAAGGAGCAGCAATTGCCAACAAATCTCATCGTTGCCAGGATGGCCCCGGAGTCTTCAGGGGCAGTAGCGAAGATCTTCGAGAAATTTGACCAAAGTGACATGCCTGAACAAATGGGGACTAAAAGACGCCAGCTGTTCCACTACAAGGGGTTGTACTTTCACTTGCAGGAATTCGAGGAGGATGGGTCCGCCCGGATTGAAACCGCTAAGACTGACCCTCGGTTCATTCAAATCAGTTCCGATCTAAAGCCATTTATCGGGGCCTTCGATCCGGCCACTTGGAAATCTCCCGCTGACGCGATGGCAACCCCCTTCTACAACTGGGAGGGCTCCGCATGAGCGCGTCAAGAGTCGCAATCACGGGTATTGGAGTGATAGCACCTGGCGCGAACGACGCACCAGCATTCTGGGATTTGATTAGCGCGGGCAAGACTTCAACGCGGAATATCACGGCATTTGATGCTTCGCAGTTTCGATCAAGGATCGCAGCTGAAATTGACTTTGACCCCTATGCTTCGGGACTCACTGCCCAAGAGGTGCGTAGGATGGACCGTTCCGCCCAATTGGCAGTTGTCGCCGCCAGAGAATCGATCGCTGACAGCGGACTAGATATGAATCTCCTTGACCCATACAGGGTGGGAGTGACAGTCGGTACCGCAGTCGGCGCAACAACGAGCCTTGATGAAGAATTTAGGGTTGTCAGCGACGACGGGAGTCAGGACTTTTTCAATCACCGTTACGCGATTCCTAATCTGTTCAACCACATGATTCCAAGTTCCATTGCGGCTGAAGTCGCTTGGATTGTGGGGGCTCAAGGGCCAGTCGCCGTTGTTTCTAACGGTTGTACTTCGGGAATCGACTCTGTGGGGCATGCATTGGACATATTGCGCGAGGGGCGCGCCGACGTCATGATCGCTGGAGCAACAGATGCGCCGATTTCCCCAATTACGGTAGCTTGCTTTGACGCTATCAAGGCAACGTCCACCTACAACGATTCCCCGGCACAGGCTTCCCGCCCCTTCGACGCCAGTAGAAACGGATTCGTGTTGGGGGAGGGGTCTGCCATCTTCGTACTTGAGCCCTTGGATAGGGCAGTCGCGCGCGGGGCAAAAGTATATGCAGAGATTAGCGGTTACGGCTCCCGGTCGAATGCCTTTCACATGACGGGACTGCGCCCGGACGGAAACGAATTAGCTGTTGCAATTAGTGCAGCGCTAGACATGGCACGCGTCGATGGACGGGACGTTGATTACGTCAACGCGCACGGTTCAGGCACGAAACAGAACGACCGGCATGAAACGGCAGCGGTAAAGAAAACCCTAGGATCGACCGCATATGAGACGCCAGTCAGCTCGATCAAGTCTATGATTGGGCACTCGTTAGGGGCCATCGGATCCATTGAAATTGCGGCATCTGTCCTAGCTATGAAGCACAATATCGTCCCGCCCACAGCAAATCTGCACGATCCAGACCCTGAATGCGACCTCGACTACGTGCCAAACACCGCACGAGAAGTTGAGATCAACACAGTACTCACAGTTGGTAGCGGCTTTGGCGGATTCCAATCCGCGATGGTCCTCACGACACCAGGAAAGAAGTAGGCATGTCGCTATCACCGGTAGTCACAGGACTGGGAATAATCGCCCCTAACGGTTTTGGCGTAGAGGAATTCTGGGAGGCTACTTGCGCCGGGAGAGGCTCGATCAAGAGAATCACCAAATTTGACCCGTCACCTTATCCTTCCAGTTTGGCCGGAGAAGTCACTTCGTTCAACGGTTCCGATCACTTGCCGAAACGGCTAATCCCGCAAACTGACAGGTCGACCCAGATGGCTCTCGTCGCCACTGATATGGCGATCGAGGATGCCGAGATCTCACTTTCAGACGTGCCGCCATTCGAGATGAGCGTCGTGACGGCGGCTTCCTCGGGTGGGTTTGAGTTCGGGGAACGCGAGCTCAAGAACCTATGGTCCAAAGGCAGCAATCATGTTAGCGCTTACCAGTCATTCGCTTGGTTCTACGCGGTCAACAGCGGGCAAATTTCTATTCGCCACGGGATCATGGGACCCAATAGCGTCATCGTCAGTGATCAGGCGGGTGGCTTAGACGCTCTTGCAATGGCTGCACGCCAGATCGATAAAGGCATCAAATTGGTCGTAACCGGTGGAATGGACGGGTCGATTTGTCCATGGGGTTGGGTGGCTCTCACCACCAATGAGGATCTCTCAAAGAGCCATTCTGAAGACGAGGCCTTCGTACCATTCGATGAAAACGCAACCGGCTATGTGCCGGGCGAAGGCGGCGCGATCCTGATTCTAGAAGACTCGGACCAGGCGGCCCTACGAGGAGCGAGAGTGTACGGTGCAATTTCCGGGTACGGCGCATCGTTCGACAAGAAGGCACTTCACCCCTCGGGAGACGCGCTCCGGTATGCCATGGCCTCCGCTTTGGCTGAAGCCGACCTCGCGCCTGAATCCATCGGTGTTGTCTTTGCAGACGGATCCGGAACTCTAAACGGGGACCAAGCTGAGGCTCAGGCGATCAATGATGTCTTCGGAATCGGAAAAGTTCCGGTGACCGTTCCGAAGACTATGACCGGACGACTTAACTCTGGCGCTGGTTCGCTCGACATAGCGTGCGCGCTGCTTTCCATCCGTGACTCGTTGATTCCACCGACGATCAACGTGTGGCATAAGAACTCCTACGGGCTAGACCTCGTCACGCGTCAGAGTCGACACAAGACCATCAAGCACGCAATGGTCATTTCAAGGGGATCCTTCGGTTTTAACTCAGTAACGATTGTGTCCGCGCCTTAACTGCTGATCCAGACCTTTGCTGCACTATCAAACAATAGAAAGGCGAGCCACCATGGTTCCCACCACCATCACCATTGAATCTCTCGTAGATATCCTCAGCCAGAGTGCGGGAGAACCTGAGGGGATTGACCCGAATACAAACATTTCCGATCTCAGTTTCGATTCGCTCGGCTACGAGTCTCTGGCTCTGCTGGAAACCATCGGCCAAATTGAACGAACCTATGGGGTGAAGCTGCCTGATTCGATCCTGATTGACGCTTTGACACCCCAATCCTTGCTGGACGCGACACTCGCAGCAATGGGACCGAATAACTAGCGAAGCGATGCCCCAACGCACACGTACCGACTCAAATAATTAGGAGAAATCATGCCCAGCACAAAACAGAGGGTGGCTGTAGTTACAGGAGCGACCAGCGGTATCGGTCAGCAAATCGCTGCTATCTTGGCGTCAAAGAATCATCGAGTATTCATAGGAGCACGTACAGCGGAAGCTGTCGCCGAAACCGTGCAAACTTTCCGCTCGGAGGGTCTCGATGTTCAGGGATCCATTCTGGATGTCAGATCAGATGAGTCCATCCGCGATTTTGTAGACCAAGCAGTGAACACGTTTGGTCCTATCGACGTCCTAGTCAACAACGCAGGACGGAGCGGGGGTGGCGTCACCGCCGACATCGCTGATGAACTCTGGGACGACGTGATGGACACTAACCTGAACAGTGTCTTCCGCATGACGCGCGCCGTGCTTACATCTGGCGGTATGCGCAACCTAGAGCGCGGTCGGATCATCAACATCGCATCGACAGCCGGCAAACAAGGCGTTGTCCTCGGGGCACCTTACTCCGCTTCGAAGCACGGTGTTATTGGGTTCACGAAAGCACTCGGAAATGAACTCGCATCGACAGGGATTACGGTGAACGCCGTTTGTCCTGGATACGTTGAAACCCCGATGGCGAAGCGTGTGCGCGAAGGATATTCGTCTGCTTACAACTTGACGGAAGGTGAAATTATGACGAAGTTCACTTCAAAGATTCCACTGGGCCGCTACTCAACACCTGAGGAAGTCGCGTCTCTTGTCGAGTATCTCTCGACTGACAGTGCGGCGTCGATCACCTCGCAAGCAATCAATGTCTGCGGTGGGCTCGGCAACTACTAGGCAGTCATCGTCGGAATTCATAAGCGTACGGCGAATAGCGCAACCCAAAATCTCAAAACAAAAAATCTGGAGCATAAATGTCCACTCCCACGTTGAAAAAAGTTGAACATTCGATTGAAATCGCAACGGACGCGTCTCGCATCTTCGAGGCTCTCCGCGATGTGGCGAACTGGCCATCCTTATTCAAACCGACCGTTCACGCGGAGTTCCTAGAGCGCAAGGAAACCGATGAAGTGATCCGTCTTTGGGCGACAGCAAACGGTCAACTTAAGACATGGACATCCCACAGGACGATCAACCGGGCGAACCGTGAGATCACGTTTGAGCAGCAAGTCTCGACCGCGCCGGTAGCAGCAATGATTGGTACATGGAAGATCGACGAGCTGGGTTCGGGGCGGGCGTTAGTTCGGCTATTGCACGAATATCGCGCGATAGACGACGACGAGGATTCATTGGCGTGGATCGACGAAGCCGTTGATCGGAATTCCCGATCTGAGTTGGCGTCACTCAAAGTCACGATGGAGAACATTTCTTCGATAGGCGCGCTCACTTTCAGTTTTGAAGACTCGGATTTTGCGACGGGTTCGCTCGCGAAGGCATACGAATTCATTAACGAGGGGGAGAAATGGGCTGACCGTCTTCCTCATGTCCAGAAGGTGATCTTCTCCGAGCCGGAACCCGGTCTTCAGAGCATCGAAATGACCACAACTGCAACTGACGGTACTGAACACACGACTCGGTCGTTTCGGGTTGCTTCTTTGAATGACAGCATCCACTACAAACAAGTAGATCTTCCCCCTCTGCTGACGATGCATACAGGGACGTGGATGTTCTCCGCGAGCGACGAGGGCGTTCGGATGACATCTCGGCACACCGTGAGAGTCCGAGAAGCAAACATCACAAAGTTTCTCGGCTCCGAGGCGACTGTCGAAGATGCCAAAAACTATTTGCGGAACGCCCTGGGCGCCAATAGCAGGGCGACACTAAGACTAGCCAAGGATTTCGTGGAGTCAGAGAGTGACTGAAATAGCTGATAACCAGCCCGTGGACTTCGACGTCATCGTTGTCGGCGCCGGACCCACGGGGATGCTCTTGGCGGCAGAGCTCTCCTTACAGAAGATTAGCGTTTTGGTTGTCGACAGCTTGCCCAAGCCAAGCGAGACTTCTCGCGCTTCGACATTGTTTGCGAGAGCAATGGAAATCCTGAGTACTGTGGGCGTGCTTGACAAAATGGAAGCGCTCAAAAGGAAACAACACGGGCATTTCGCTGGCATAACGGTTGACCTTACATCTGGCAGCGAGTTCGATGGTTCATGGAATCTACCTCAGGCTGCGATTACTGCAACTCTGTATCAGCGGAACCTTGAACTTGGGACTACATTCGCCTTTGGCAGCGAAGTCATCGAAGTGACGCAGTCCGCGAAGAGTGTGGTGACCACCTTGGATGGATCACAAGGTGTTTCTACGATAAAAACGCGCTTCTTGGTCGGGTGTGATGGTGCCACAAGTGACATTGCTGGATTCGGTGCCTTCGAGTTTCACGGATACTCGGGCACCGCAAGGATCCTGCGGGCAGATGTTGAAGGGATCGATATTCCCGATCGCTCCTTTCAACGAACTTCACGAGGACTCTCAGTTGCATCTCGTCAAGCGAGCGGTGAGACCCGGGTAATGACCCATGAATATTCGACGGCAGCCTTTGAGGATGCGCCAGACAGCTCGCTTGTTGCCACCTGGCAGCGCGTCACCGGAGAAGATCTCAGTGCTGGCGCAATCGTTCGAGAAGAACGACTTGACGCAACTTGCAGAGTTGCAAAAAACTTTAGAGACGGCCGCCTGATATTGGCGGGTGATGCAGCGCATCCACTTCTACCAATCGGAGGTCAGCCCCTGAATCTTGGCATTCAGGACGCCTTCAATCTCGGATGGAAGCTCGCGCAGGTGGTCAAAGGACGCTCGTTCGGCAGCATACTCGACACCTATTCGACCGAACGCGGGGGAGCAGCCCAAGAAGCCCTGATCGATACTATGGCACAGTACAAAATTATTTTTGGGGACGCTTCATTCGACTACCTCCGCGCATCTATTGGCGGTCTACTCGAATATGAGAACGTCCAGACACACTTTGCCAAACGGATTTCTGGGCTTGGCCACCGGTACCCGGTCGGCACCGATTCACATCCTTTGATTGGATGCAGAATCTCACCGGACGATCTGGTAATTGTTCCGGATGGGACGCTTCAATCAATCCAGAAGACTCGTTCTGGAATCCTCATAGTAGATGTATCCGAAGGCTCTCATTCTAACGACATCAATGGGTTAGTTGATTCCTGGCAAGGGCAAGTGATCCGTGTCAAGGCACGGATCAGAGCCCGCGCCAGGCACCCTGAGGCCGGCGCAATCTTACTGCGGCCGGATGGATATATCGCATGGGCTGGGACTCAGCCGTACGAAGGGCTTGCCGAAGCTCTAACCGACTGGTTCGGTCCAGCACAAACCAAAGCTCACAACTAATTATTATGGAGTTGCAAAAATGGAAAAACTCGCAAATAAAACAGCACTGGTAACAGGTGCCAGTCGTGGAATCGGTAAGGGAATTGCCTCACGGCTAGCTGCGGATGGCGCATTGGTAGCTGTCCACTATTCTTCTGATCGAAGCGCGGCAACGGCTGTGGTTTCCGACATAGAACGGGCCGGGGGGCGGGCATTTCCAGTTCAGGCAAACTTTGACGAAGCAGGCTCAATTCACAGCCTCTTTTTACAAGTCGACGAGGGTCTCAGAGAACGAATCGGCTCCGTATCCCTCGACATCGTGGTCAACGCGGCCGGGGTCATGGGAGGAAAGAACGTCGAGGACACGCGACCGGACGACTTTGACAATCTATTCCGAGTCAATAGTAAGGCGCCATTTTTCGTTATTCAGAGGGCGCTGTCCAACATTTCGGACGGTGGCCGGATCGTCAATATCACCTCGGGACTGACGCGTTTCGCGAATCCAGACGAAATCGCCTACGCGATGTCAAAGGGAGCCTTGGAGCAGCTAACGTTGCACCTTGCGAAACATTTGGCACCGCGAGGTATCACGGTGAATAGCGTGGCCCCCGGAATTACCAACAATGGAAGTCCCGTTTTCGAGAATCCGGAAGCCGTCGCGTTCATGTCAACCCTCTCCGCATTTGGTCGAGTCGGCACGCCGGCGGATGTTGCGGACGTTGTGGCGTTCATGGTCTCACCAGATGCTCGTTGGGTTACAGGGGCTTTCGTGGATGCAACTGGTGGCACTCTGCTCGGTTAGCGGACATTGCGGAAGTCGACTATGCGACAAAATAACAACGGGAGGACAGAAGTCCTCCAGGATCTATTAGTCCTGCCCTCAGGAAAGTGGACGTTTCGTGCCCATTTGTTGGTGATGGTTCTTTCGGGCAACATTTTGATCGATTCTCTCGAAGTATCGGTCGGCATTCTGTCGTTACCAGCCATTAGTGATTCGTTTCAGACTCCGCTGTCGACCGCGCAATGGGTCGTGACCGGGTTCGCCCTAGGGTTCGCCAGTTTCCTCCTACTGGGAACCCGTGCGGTCGCTAAATACGGCTCCAAGCCGGTCTACTCGACATTCCTGCTAATTTTTGCAGTTGCAACGGTCGTTGGTGCAGCCGCGCAGACTCCGGAGGTTCTCATTGCAACGAGAATGCTAAAAGGTGCCTGTGCGGCCTTTACTGCGCCGACCGGAATGTCAATAATTGCCGAAACTTTCAAGCGGAAAAACGATCGATATAAAGCAACGCTCATATATTCCTTAGTTGCCGGATGCGGTTTCACCGCAGGGTTGTTGTCCATAGGAATTTTAGGAAACATATCCTGGCGTTTGGCATTTCTTGTACCCGCTCCAGTGGTCGTCGTGCTCTTGGGCATCGGGTTATTCGTGATCCCTAGTCGTACGTCCGAGCTACGTCCGGAATCAAGGCTGAGGGGGATAGCGGTTACTTCGGTTATTTTCGCACTCGGGCTGGTCTTGATGGTGTTGACCTTGGTAAATCCAGTAAGCGTGGGACGACAGTCAAGCACTCTCTGCTTAGTTTTTGCTCTGACGGCCACCTGTATCCTCCTTCTGATTCGGTTGTCTAAACACGCGAGAAACTCGTCCAGAATTTTAGGGAATCATCAGTTCATCTGGACAGCACTATGTGCATTTACTTTCAACGGGGCATTCTTAGGGTTCCTCATTGTTCTTGGTTTATATTTTCAGTCCGGCCTCGGCTTAGGTCTTATTGAAACCGCGCTTCGAATTTTGCCGGTTACCGCGCCTATGGTGGCGATCACCCTTGTTTCCAATAGTCTTCAAAAGTGGCTGGGGAATATTCGTCTCATTATGATAGGAACTGGGCTTGCGGTGGCTGGGTACCTGTACTTGCTCGTTCTCGGATTATCAGACAACTATTGGATCACGATGTTTCCTAGCTTTTGTTTGATCGGGCTGGGATTTATGTGTGCCTTTGCGGCCTTCCACGCTCAGGCAGTGTCCACGGTAGGAGCCTCTGATTGGGCCACGGCCAACGGCCTTTATCAAACTGGGGTCCAAACCTCTGCCACAATTTGTTCTGCCATTGTGGTGGCCCTGCTTCATGCTCCTGTCGGAGAGATGGCTGACGGCATCGGTGACCAACTCGCATGGGGCACAGGGCTCCTCGGTGCCGTTGCAATCGGAATTCTCTCGATGGGAGCATCCATCGCGGGTGCAGTGTCAAGTCAAAGACTAATGGCATCGAAAATATGATGGATCAGATTTCGCGGCGTATTCTATGGGAGCAGCCCGGGCTCCAAGTGTGGGAGGTTACGATTGAAGACGACGAAGCCGTTCTTCTGGACGCGGCAAACTCACTCTTCGATAAAACAGATCTTGACCGGGTCGGCTCCTACTGTTCGAGTCAGGCGCGTAAGAATTTCATCGGCACCCGGATCGCGCTCCGACAAGTGGCTGCTCAAATAATGGCGGTTGATCCAGCCTCGTTCACTATCTATCGTTCGCAGTGCAGCAATTGCAACGGTCGGCATGGACGCCCGGAATTTTCCAAACCTGGGGAACCTCATTTTTCACTTTCACACAGTGAGAATGGGGCTCTAGTCGCCTTCTCAGAGTCTGCCATTGGCGTGGACATCCAAAAGATGCAACCTCTTGATCGCTTTCGGGAGGCTCGGAAACGGCTACATCCGGACGAGCGGCGGGAGCTTGACGCGGTGGCACCGCAAAGTCAAACGGCGGCGTTTGCTCAACTCTGGACTCGAAAGGAATCGTATTTGAAAGCGATTGGTTCTGGGTTGTGCCGATCGGCAGCGCAAGACTACGTAGGTTATCGATTCCTTAACGATCCTGATTCGTGGAGCATTCATGATCTCGCCGTCGGGGATAATTACCGCGCCGCGGTGACATTTGCCCGGTCGCTCAAATACTGACTTCCTACTAGCAATGTACAACAAACTGCCGCCCCGTTTATGGGCAAGAAGGGCGTTACAGTGAGAACAATTTCGCCGATTACCTTCACGATTGGATCAGCAGTGCTGTCCGGGATCCATGCTCGAGGTTCCTCCGGGGTGCCGCGAGCAACAATACTCGCTCTTCACGGTGCGGGTATGTCCTCCGACTACTTCGCCGCTGAACCCGAAAGTGGCCAATCATTCATGCAGATGGCAGTGTCCCGAGGCTTCAATGTTCTAGCTCTTGATCGTCCCGGATACGGGGAATCGGAACGACACTTCCCAGACGGATTGAATGCGAGAGAACAATCGGAGGTGGTCTCTCTGGTCATCGCTGACTATTCAAGCCGTTTCGACATTGGTGCCGGGATCCTAATATTTGCGCATTCTTTTGGTGGCATGGTGGCTCTTGAATCGGCTGCTTCAAAGCACGGTCTCATGCCTCTTGCCCTTGAAATTTCTGGTCTCGGATATGAACCAACCCAACAAGCGATTGAATTTCGATCAGATCCGCGGTTGTGGCCATTCGGGTGGGGTCCGGCGTCGCTATACTCGGGGGCGATGCTTCGTGCAGCTCAGAGATTCCTGCGTACGACACCGAAAAATGAGAAGAGCGCTGTTCAGGTCTGGCATCAGCTACTCCCGTCTCTGGCCGCTCGGGTCACCAGCCCCATCCGGATGACCTTTGCCGAGCACGAAAATTGGTGGCAACGCCATCCTGCGGCGCTCGACAGGCTTCGTCGGCTATTTCGATCGAACAATTTGACGATAGAGACGCTCAATGGGGCCGGCCATAACATTGGGCTGGGAATTACCTCAAGCGCTTACCACCGTGTGGTCCTGGCGTTCTTCGAGAGAGTGACCACCAGCGCAGAATAGCGCTACCCTAACGACGACTTCAGCCTTTCTGGTTTGGGCTTTCGCCCGGCTACAACCTATCTACCATGGAGAAGTAATCAAACAATGTACACCCCTTCACCCGAAAGATTGTGCTCGGACTTAGCAAATACTTTCCACTCGTCCATATATTTTTCACCGCACCTCGCTGAGTTACTTCCTAGTGCTCTCCGCGAGAACCCCATGGACGTCTATCTGGCAGGTCGACTGAGTCCAGCGGGGATTGTGAGTGGGAATGGCGCCTCGTCATTGTTGTACAGTTTCTCGGCGGCAATGCTCAATCGGCGTGTGCCCCTAGTCTGGGATGCGATTTCTCCGGCAGCCGCGATCGAGGCCCGATTCGTGGCGATCGATAGGACGCTCACAGAATATCTTCCTGCTGACCTCATTAGTGGTGAGAGCATGGTCCTAGCTGCATCACTCGCGAGGAAGGCCGCTGATGCCTGCGCAGCGGAAGGCCGCCCGATGTTCGGTGCCCTCAAAAATATAGAGTACCCGGAGCCGGCTTATCTGGCACTATGGCACGCATGTACGCTCCTGCGGGAATACCGGGGCGACGGTCACATTGATGTGCTTAGGGAACACGGCTTATCAGGCATCCAATCGTTGGTCTTCCATTCGAGTACTCCGATGGGGATGCCGATGGAAGTCGTCAGAGAAAAGCGAGGATGGTCGGTCAAAGATTGGACAGATGCTGCACAGTCGCTGGCTAGCCTAGGGCTGCTCAACGGGGCCGGCCAGATCACCGATAAAGGTCTCGCATTGCATTGGTCCATTGAAAGTGAAACCGATACCGGGAGCCGGCAACCATTCGAATCTCTAGGCATAACCGATACGCGGGCCCTATCGGATTTAATGCAGCCAATGGTTAGAGCGATGGTCTCGAACGGACTTTTCCCTACTGCTCTACTTAACGTGTTTGTAACGAGCGAAAATTCGGAGCAGCCCAGTCCATAACTCGAATCCACCCATTCGTCGCTGGATAATTTCGGGAGAAGCGCAGAACATCTGATCTATCGAAAAGTTTGCACCGTATCCGAAAGTATCAACTGCAGTTATTTTCGGATACTTCGACCATCTTCTGTGGAAAATACGCCGGAAGTTTGCAGCCCTTGCCCGCTTCTGGCCTACGGGTGAGGTGATATAGAAGAGATCGCTCTCTACAGTTGGTGCTCTAAGGGTACCAGCGTGCAACAACCCACGTGCGGTTTAGATGTGCTGCAACACTTTTATGTAACGCCCTGCGTTGGAGGGGCGTCAACGCTCCTTGCCGGCTCCTGGGGCCGGTTATTTTGTGGGCTGGATCAGGCAGTATGGATCATTGATGAACTCCGGGCACGGATTGCCTGGAACTAAGCGGGGCCTTGGCTGCCAGATGATTTTGTTAAAGGAGGAAGAGCGGGAGATGAAATCTTCGAAGCAGCCGGTCTGGGCTGTGATTGCAGCAGCGTTGTTTGTTCTGTTGGCTCTAGGGGCGGTGGTCCTGCTACTTCTTGGGCTTGTGGACGTGGTCAAGACATTAGACGCTCCCAAAGCGGCAATCTTTGTTTCTCTTGTCGGCATCTTGGGTATTTTTATTACCCAATCGTTGACCGGGTACTGGAACCGGAAGCTAGAAAAAGAGCGCGCCCAGCTGGCCCGCCGTACCGACGTGTATGAAAGTCTCGTTCGCTCACTGACTGGCATGCTGACAGCTAAGGGTGACACAGAGAAAAGGGACGAATACTTCCAAAAGATGCTCGATTTTAGCCCGCAGGTGATCGTGTGGGGATCGGGCCCTGTCCTGAACGCCTGGAATCATTTCCGATACAGGCTTATGAGCGTTAGCGAGGAACCGTTTCGGGAGAACGAGTTCCCCAAAATCACAGCTGACCTTCTCAAAGCAATTAGAGAGGACCTAGGCCACAAGGACCGAAACAAGGTTTTCGACTCAGATCTTCTGCGCCCGTTTATCAACGATGCAGAGCCTGGCCAGAACTACTCCATAACGCCTACGGAGTGAATCAGGCGTGAGGGGTCGCGGGTGCAATTCATCTTGCGTTCCGGTGATGCGCGAGCGAAGTCCATTGGGTACCTCTACGTTTAGACCATTTCGGATGGTGCCGTAAAATGGTGCCGTAAAAAAGGGGAACAGTGTTGAGCTGTTCTGCTTGGTGTTGGGGGCGGGCCTTGTGGGGTCCGTCCTCAGTGTTTTAACTGCAGTAGCCCGTTTGCTACGCGTGGTGCTCATGTTTCGGTGCTCATGCGCCTTTCTAAGTAGCTTCAACCAATAAAAGGGGGCACTTTGCCACCGCGTACAGACCCGGAATCACGGGGCTTCTGGTTGGTGTTTCTCCGCCTGGTTGGTGGGGGACATACCATCGCTGGTTCACCTGCAGCAGGATTCCTGGTCGCTAGGACTTGGTCGCGCTAGCCAGAAGTAATCCAGCCAGGGCATCACCCAACCCGTGCACCCTTCAACCAAAGAGGAGGTCTGGCAACCCAGAAGACTGGTCTTGCTCCGTGATCGCGGTATGTCGCATGCTGGTGCGAGCATCTTATTGCCTCGGCAAAGCCAGACCTGCTCCAGTGCTGCAGGCGCCTGCACAACGGGCTGAAGTGGCCTACTTTAGGAGCTTTAATGGCCTACTCTCAGAAGCCGAAACACACCGTGGCTGGTTCGCAGCCGGAACTACGCCAGGGTTGTGCTGCCACGTGATGGTATGTCTCCTCCTTTGGCGCGAACACCGTATCGCCCACGCCCTGTCGTGGGACCTCTGTGGGGTGATGCTTTATTGGCGTGTGGGTGTTGAGTGCTTGTTTGTGTGTGCGTGTGTTCGTGGGTGTGGCTAAGGCCGGAAGCTGGTGGGCTTCCGGCCTTAGCTGCTGGGGGTGGGGGTTAGGAGCGGCAGTTGACGATGCGTGGATTGACTAGTGGCGGGATGTCGATTTGGAGGCATCGTCCGTCGGCTGAGGCGTTGGAGGCAGTGGCGGAGATGATGCCTACCGCTGCGGCCGAGGCTGCGGCGAGGGCTGCGCCGACGACGGGGGCGCCGGGGCCGAACATTGCTGCGATGCCTGCGCTTCCGGTGAGGAGGCCGGCGATGATGACGCCTTCGTCGCGCATGTTTTTGGTTTCGGCACGGCTGTAGGTTAGGCGTCCGTAGAAGCCTTTCCATTCGGCTTCGGGGTCAAGGATCACTGGGTAGGTGGTGTCCTTGGTGGGGTTGATGGTTTGGGTGAGAGTGTTGCCTTTGAGGGTGAACTTGGTGGGGACTTTTTTGCCGTTGGCGTCGATGGCCCAAGGCGTTTTGATTTCGCCGAAGCTTGCTTCAGCTTCTACTCCGGGGCGTGAGTTTCCTAGTTGGGGGTCCAGGACAAACTGCACGCTGCCGTCTTTGTCTAGCTGTGGGACGATTCCGTCGGAGTAGCCCAGGTCGAAGTTGTAGGATCGGTCGGCGTTGGCGTCAGGGACGGCAACGACTGCGCGAGCTGATAGTGAGGCGTTGGCGTCAGGGCCTTGTGTGCTGGTGGAGGACTGCATGGGTTCGGTGATGACTGCTGCGCCTGCGCTGCGACTTAACTGATCGCTCGGGCTACTGATGTCCGCATTCTGCGGCAAGCCCACGGTGAGCCAGGTGCCGTCAGGATGCTTCAATTCGATCTGCCCGGCGTCTTCACTTAACGCCGGAAGGCAGGCCATGAGACCCACCGCCACTCCGCTACCGCGCCGCCGTCGATTGCGCCTGCAGCTGGCCGGGCTGCAGGTGGTCATCGTCCTGGCCGTCGTGCTCGCGGTGGCGGTCGCGGTGATGGTGGTCGAGGATCAGCGGGTGCAGGACCAGGCCTATGCGCGGGTCGGCACGGTGGCCAGCCATGTGGGCAATGAGCCGGCGGTGATCGCGGCGCTGAACACCGAGGACGCCGCGCAGGTTATCGCGCCGATCGCCCAGCTGGCCCGCGAGGTGTCCGGGGTGGACTACGTCGTGGTGGTGGGGCTGGATAACATCCGCCTTTCGCACCCGGACCCGGAGCAGATCGGCCGGCCGGTGTCCACCGATCATTCGCTGATGCGCCAGGGGGAGAGCTTTTCCGGGATCGAATCCGGAACGCTGGGCCCCACCCTGCGGGTGAAGGCGCCGATCCGTGCCGACGGCCAGATCATCGGCACGATCTCCGTGGGGATCTTGCAAAGCGAGGTGCGTGCCCAGCTGAACTCCATCGTGGTGGGCTTCGCCCCGTGGATTCTGGGCGCCGCCGGCCTGGGCACGCTGCTCAGCCTGTCCGCGGCGCGCGCCATTCGCCGCCGCATCTTCGGGGTGGAGCCCGATGAGGTCCCGGGCCTGCTCCAGTCGCAGAATGCGCTGCTCTACGCGGTGAGCGACGGGGTGCTCGGCGTGGGACCCGCGGGGCGGATTACCTTGTGCAACGGGGAGGCCGAGACGCTGCTCGGATTGCGCGAATCGGTGGTGGGCCGCATCGCCGAGGAGGTGCTGGATCCGCTGCTGGGCACGATGCCCGAGGAAGGGGCCCGGCAGGTGCTGGTGGGCGAACGGGTGCTGGTGGTCTCGCGGCGCAATGCCGTGGCCGGGGCGGCCCGGGCCGATGCAGGTTATACGCTGACCCTGCGCGATCGCACCGCGCTGGAGGCTTCGCTGCGCGAGCTGGCCGGCCAGCGCGGACTGGCCGATGCCCTGCGGGCGCAGACCCACGAGTTCGCCAACCGGCTGCATGTGCTCTCCGGCTACCTGTCCGTCGGCGCGCACCAGAAAGCGCAGGAGTACATCGCCCGGATCGCCGGTCCGCAGGAGCGCACCGCGGTGGAACTTCCCGATTCCGGGTTGGCCGGGGTGCTCTCGGCCAATGCCGCGGTGGCCCGGGAACACGGGGTGTCCTTCGAGGTGTCGGCGCAGTCGCTGGTCGCGGCGGGCGCCGGGGCCGACGGCGACCTGCTGACCGTGCTGGGCAATCTGCTCAGCAACGCGATCGAGGCGGCCGGGGACGGGGGCCGGGTTGAGGTCTTTGTCCGGCTGGCCGAGCACCGGGTCGAATTGCGGGTGGAGGACAGCGGTCCCGGGGTGCCCCCGGAGCAAGCCGAACGCATCTTCACGCGCGGAGTCAGCGCCAAGGATCAAAGCATCCAGCCCCATGGGATCGGGCTGGCCCTGGTCCAGCGGATTATCCAGCGCAGAGGTGGGACAATCGAGGTTGGAGACTCCGCGCTGGGTGGCGCGCAATTCGCCGCCCGGTGGCCGGCGGCAACAGGGCAGGGGAACTAAGCTATGCGCCAGATCGAAACGCTGATCGTCGACGACGACCCGGATGTGCTGGCCATGCACGAACTTTTTGTTGCATCCACCGACGGATTCCGTGTCGCGGCCACCGCCACCCGCGCCGCCGAGGCGCTGGCCTGCCTGGAGGCGAATGCGGGAATCGAGCTGATCCTGCTCGACGTGCACCTGCCGGACGGAAATGGCGTCGAGGTCCTCGCCGAGGTGCGCGCCCGGTTCAGCCAGGTGGGGGTCATCATGATCACCGCAGCCGCCGATGCGCCCACGGTGCGCGGAGCCATCGGCCAGGGGATCGACGGGTACCTGGTCAAGCCCTTCGCCGTCGGGGAATTCCGCAGGCGGCTGGACCTGTTCCGTCAGGCGCGGATTGCCGCGCCGGAACGCTTGGCCCAGTCGGCTATCGACGTGCTGCTGCGCGAAGAGGCCGAATCGACGGGATCCGGGCCGGCGCCCGCCCCGACCGGCAGTCTGCCCAAGGGCTACGCGCAGGCCACCCTGGATCTCATTGCCGACGCGGTGCGCGGGGTGGACGCGGATATTTCGGCGGCCGAGGTGGCCGAGGCCTGCGGGGTCTCCCGGGTCAGCGCCCGACGCTATCTGGACCTGCTGGAGCGGCGCGGGCAGGTGGAACTGCGCCCGCGCTATGGTTCGGCGGGGCGCCCGGAGCACCGCTATCGCTGGGTTCGCCGCTGAGCCGCCGGCGGCACGCGGCTGTCAGCTGCCGTCGCTCCCATGGTCATTTGACTCCCCGCGGGCTTTCTTCTTGTCGTACCGCTCCCGTGCCTTGTGGCCAGCTCGGCGTTTGAGCTCCGCGGCATCTTCCGCGAAATATTCACTAGTCATCGCCTTGAACTCCTGGAACTTGGCTTGCTCCTCTTCCGGGGTTGGCCCGGGCTCCCAACTTCGCAGCCAGAGCACTTCGCTGGTGTTGATCACCGCAACGATGGCAGTGGTCAACACGGCTGCATCCATGGCTCGGGTGACTGCGAACGTCGAGGCGAACGTGAGCAACACCGACGCCGATAACGGGAGCAGCACGTAGCCGAGCCCGCCAGGTGCAGCCCGATATTCCCTAAGGACTATTGGGCGCTCGAGGACGGCGCCGAGCACCTCCGAAACCACAAACGACACGATCAAGGCAATAACAAGTTTGCCGAAGGTCGCGTCCACGCTGATGAACCATGTGCACAGCCAGGCAACGGCCAGGGCCAGAAGTCCTTTAACTGCACCCGTCGTCAGTCGTCCCGCGATGGCGTTCCCGAGCGTCGGAAACCTGATTTCATCTGCACTCATGTTAATCCTGCAAAAGGTAGATTCCCCGTCAACGAGTTTTTGCGCTTCAACAAAATGGCAGCGCCCAACTACCGGTGTTCTTGACATGTTAGGGGCTTGCGCATTCGAAAGTTTCCTTGTCGATTAGTCTCTTTTAAGACCCTAGTCCTGATTAATTACCCTAGTCAACGATCCGCCCCTCATCCTTTAGTGGGAAGGGAAGCCGAATCTCGCCCCGCTGATTCATGGATCTCGTGGATTCGTCCCCTGCGCTGATCGTGATATCGCACTTCTGCGCCTGCTCTGGTGGTTTGCGAGACGCTGAGTTTGCCTAGCCGTCTTCGAGATGCTTGGCGGCGGCCAGCGTTACCCGTGCCTGGCGCAATAGCGGTTCATCGACCATCTGGCCTTCAAAGGCGAAGACCCCCGGATTGGTTTCGGCCGCGGCGAGGATCCGCTTGGCCCGCTCGAGCTCGGCCTCGCCGGGCCGGAAGGCTGCACGGATCACCGGCATCTGATTCGGATGGATGGAGGCCTTGGCGGCGAAGCCCGAGGCCTTGGCATCTCGCGCTTCGGCCAAGAGTCCGGCGGTATCCGGAATATCCAGGTAGACCGAGTCGATCGCTGCCTTGCCCTGGGCTACCGAGTGCAGCAGCACCTGGGAACGGGCGAAGCGTGCCACCTCGCGGTAGTTCCCCTCTTCCGTGCGCGAAGAGGTTCCGCCCAGCGAAGCCATGAGATCTTCGGCCCCCCACATCACCGCGACCACATTGGGAGCCGCCGCGATCTCGGAGACGCTGGTGATGCCCTTCGCTGTTTCGCACAGCGCAACCACCTCGTAGCTTTGCAAGCGCGCCGGATCGGCGGCCGATTCGCTCTTGGGCAGCATCACCGTGCGGTAGGCGGTCTGCCTCAGCGCCGCCAGATCCGCAGCAAAGAACTCGGAGTCCGCCGGATTGACCCGCACGATGGTCCGTGCCGGATCCAGGGCGCTGTCCAGCAGCGCCCGGCGGGCGGATTCCTTGCTTTCCGGCGCCACCGCATCTTCCAAGTCGATGATGACCGCGTCGGCGCGTGCGGCGGCCTTGGCATAGCGCTCGGGGCGGTCCGCCGGGCAGAAGAGAATCGCGGGGCCCATGGCGAAGCTAGTCATTTGCGGCGGCTTTAGTGGAATCCAGGGAGTCCAAGTGCGCTTGCCGGGTCCACATCAGGCAGGTGCGGGTCGCGGTGGCGACGATGTCCCCGTGCTGGTTCCGTCCGGTGTGCGTCATCGAGGCCAGGCCTTGTCCGGGGCGGGATTTCGACTCGCGCAGGGCGGTGACCTCGGTTTCGGTGTAGAGGGTGTCCCCGTGGAACATGGGGTGCGGGAATTTCACATCATTGATTCCCAGCTGCCCCACGATGGTGCCCTCGGTGAGCTGCCCCACCGATTGGCCGATCATGGTGCTCAAGGTCAGCAAGGAATTCACCAGCGGCCGGCCGAACGGCTGGGTTGCGGCCCACGCCGCATCGAGGTGCAAACCTTGATTGTTCATGGTCATGGTGGTGAATTGCACGTTGTCGGCCTCGGTGAGCGTGCGCCCGGGCTTATGCACATATGCGGCCCCGAGCTTCAGCTCATCGAAGTACAGTCCGCGCTGTTCGAAACGTTGTTGCGTAGGCTCGCTCATGCGTTTTGCTCCTGAATTTGTGGTTCCACCGTGGCCACCAGCTGCTTGGCCTTCACCAGATCGCCGACGCTCAGCCCGGTCATGCGCACCGTGCCGGTCGCCGGGGAAAGCAGCTGGTGCTCCATTTTCATTGCCTCGATGCTGACCAGCAGCTGCCCCTCGGACACCTGTTCGCCGTCGGCTACCTGGACCGAGATCACGGTGCCGGGCATCGGGGTCTCGACATGCGGGGAGAACGTGCCCGACGCCTTGGCCAGCGTGGCCAGGTGCCGTTCGAGCACCTCTTCGCGGGGGAGCTTGCGCACCGCTCCGGTCCACCCGTCTTCGCTGAGCCACAAGGTGCCGTCCGCGGCGAAGGCGTGGCGAATCCCGGTGCGCTGCCCGTTGATGGAGTAGTTTCCGGAGCCCAGATCCCGCACCGCGTACTCGTGCCCGGCAAGCAGAATGCGGCTTGAGCTGTCCCCGCCGTGCACGGTGAGCGCAACTTGCTGCTCTTGCACTTCATAGTGCTGCGGTGTCCCGTGGTTGTGCTGCGCCCGCCAGCCGTCGCGGCGGGTCCACGGGGTATCCGCGGTGTGCAGCCGGCCGTGCTCCAAATGGGCCGCCAGCGCCAGTTCGCGCGCGCCGGGGGACCGGAAGGAGAACTCGTGCATCTTCCGTTCGATCAGGTTCGTGTCCAGCCGCCCGGCCGCCACGTCCGCGTCGGCCAGCAGCAGGCGCAGGTATTCGCTGTTGGTCAGCACGCCGAGCACCACGCATCGGCACAGGGCGCGGTCAAGCCGGGATACGGCCTCCGTGCGGTTTTCTCCCCAGGCGATGAGCTTGGCCAGCATCGGGTCGTAGTGCGCGCTGATTTCGAGTCCATCGCGCAGCGAGCTGTCCACGCGCAAGTGTTCGCCGGCCGGTTCGCTGACCCGCAGGATGGTTCCGACCGAAGGAAGGAACCCTTCCGCGGGGTCCTCGGCGTAGAGCCGTGCCTCGATGGCATGCCCGGTGAGCGTGACATCGCGCTGGGCGAAGTCCAGCCGCTGCCCGGCGGCGATGCGCACCTGCCAGTCCACCAGGTCCAGCCGGTTGCCGTTGACCCTGGCGACCTCTTCGGTGACCGGATGCTCCACCTGCAGCCGGGTGTTCATTTCCATGAAGAAGAACTCGTCCGGGTTCTCGTCGCTGACCAGGAATTCGACGGTTCCCGTGCCCACGTAACCCACCGACTCTGCGGCGGCCACGGCCGCCGCCCCGATGCGTGCGCGGATTTGCGCGCCCTGCTCGAGGTTCTCGAACAGCGGAGCCGGAGCTTCTTCGATCACCTTCTGATGCCGGCGCTGCAGCGAGCATTCACGTTCGCCCAGGTGCACGGTATTGCCGTGCGCATCGGCCAGGATCTGCACCTCGATATGGCGCGGGTTGCGCACCAGGCGTTCGAGGAACAAGGTTTCGTCTCCGAAGGCGTTGCGCGCGGTTCGCCGCGCGCTGGCCAGTGCTTCGGGAAGCTGGTCCGGGGATTCGACGGCGAACATTCCCTTGCCGCCGCCGCCCGCGGAGGGTTTGATCAGCAGCGGGAAGCCTACCTGTTCGGCGGCCTCGCGCAGCTGGGCATCGCTCAGCCCGGGCTCGGCGATGCCCGGCACGACGGGCACCTGGTGGGAGAGCACGTGATTCTTCGAGCGGATCTTGTCGCCCATGAGGTTGATCGAGTTCACCGGAGGCCCGATAAAGGTGATTCCGACGTCCTGAAGGGCGCGGGCGAACTCCACGTTTTCGGAGAGGAAACCGTATCCGGGGTGGACCGCCTGAGCGCCGGTGTCCTTGCAGGCTTGGAGCACCGCGGGGATGCTGAGGTAGCTCTCATTGGCAGGGGATGCCCCGATGCGCACGGCGGTATCGGCCTCGCGCACGTGCAGCGCCCCGGCATCCGCGTCCGAGTACACCGCCACCGAACGGATCCCCAAGGTGCGCAGGGTGCGGATGATGCGTACGGCGATTTCGCCGCGGTTGGCGATGAGGACCGTGTCAAATAGTTTTGTATCCATGATTGTCTCCTCGCGCTACATCCGGAATAGGCCGAAGGAGGTCTCCGGCAATGGTTGACGGGCGCAGACGTCCAGGGCCAGGCCCAGGACCCGGCGGGTATCGGCCGGATCGATGACTCCGTCGTCCCACAGGCGTGCGGTGGAGTAGTAGGGGTTTCCCTGGCTCTCGTACTGCTCACGGATGGGCGCCTTGAAGGCCTCTTCGTCCTCGGCGCTCCAGCTTCCGCCCGAGGCTTCGATGCCGTCGCGCTTGACCGTGGAGAGCACGGAAGAGGCCTGGTTTCCGCCCATCACCGAGATGCGCGCCGCCGGCCACATCCACAGGAAGCGCGGTGAGTAGGCGCGGCCGCACATCGAGTAGTTTCCGGCGCCGAAGGATCCGCCGATCACCACGGTCAGCTTGGGCACGCGTGCGGTGGCTACGGCGGTGACCATCTTGGCTCCGTGCTTGGCGATGCCATCTGCCTCGTAGTCGCGGCCCACCATGAACCCGGCGAGGTTCTGCAGGAAGAGCAGCGGAATGCCGCGCTGGTCGCAGAGCTCGATGAAGTGCGCGCCCTTCAGCGCGGACTCCGAGAACAGCACGCCGTTGTTCGCGATGATGCCGACCTGGTGGCCGTGGATACGGGCGAAACCGGTGACCAGGGTGGTGCCGTATTCTGCTTTGAATTCATGGAATTCACTGCCGTCTACCAACCGCGTGATGACTTCGCGGACGTCGTAGGGGGCATTGACGTCTACCGGCACGCAGCCGGCCAATTCGCTGGCCGGGTAGCGCGGTTCGGCGACCTGCTCGGCGATTCTCCAGGCCGGGGCGGGATTCTCCGGGAGCGTGGAGAGGATGTCGCGGACGATCATGAGCGCATGTTCGTCGGTTTCGGCCAGGTGGTCCACCACTCCGGAGGTTTTGGCATGCAGATCTCCGCCACCCAGCTCCTCGGCGGTAACGATTTCGCCGATGGCGGCCTTCACCAGGGGAGGGCCGCCGAGGAAGATGGTTCCCTGGTTGCGCACGATCACCGTTTCATCGCTCATCGCCGGGACGTAGGCGCCACCGGCGGTGCAGGAGCCGAGCACCGCGGCGATCTGCGGGATCTTCTTGGCCGACAGGTTCGCTTGGTTGAAGAAGATCCGGCCAAAATGCTCGCGGTCCGGGAAGACCTCGTCCTGCATGGGCAGGAACGCGCCGCCGGAGTCGACCAGATAGACGCAGGGCAGGCTGTTTTCCAGCGCGATCTCCTGGGCGCGCAAATGCTTCTTGACGGTGATCGGGAAGTAGGTGCCGCCCTTGACCGTGGCGTCATTGGCGATGACCAGCACATGCCGGCCGTGCACCAGCCCAACGCCGGCGATCATGCCGGCGCCCGGGCTCGCCCCGTCGTACATGTCCTCGGCGGCCAGCGGGGCGATTTCCAAGAAGGGGGAGCCGTCGTCCAGGAGCTGGTTGACGCGGTCCCGGGGCAGCAGCTTGCCGCGGTCCACATGGCGCTGGCGGGATTTCTCGGATCCGCCGCGGGCGGCGCGCTCCAGGCGGCGGTGGAGCTCATCGGTGAGCGCCGTGTATTCGGCCGCGTTGCGCTGGTAGGCAGCGGAGCTGGTGTCGAGCTGTGAGTGCAGGGTCTTCACTGGGTTCCTTAGCTGACGGTCTGCTGGGCTTGGATGGTGGCCGGTTCGCTCGCGAGCCGGCGTGGAATGGCCAATAGGTCGCCGAGTTGCTGCGGCGCTTCGGTGACCGCAAGAATTCTGTAGGCCATGGCAACGAAGTTTTGCTGGACCTGGCTCAGGCTGAGCCTGCCGTCCGGGCGGTACCAGTGGGCCACGCCGGTGCCCATTTCCATCACCGCAAGTCGTGCCATGGTCAGGTCATCGGTGGCGAATTCGCCGGCCGCCTGGCCGGCAGCCAGCACCTTGGAGAAGAGCGATTCGTAGTGGTCCCGGAGTGCTTGCATTTGTTCCTGCGCCGGACCGGTCAGGGCGCGCATCTCGTATTCGGCGACACGCGCGGTGAGCGGATTGGTGGCGGTGAATGCCACATGGAAAGCGATCAGCCTCGCGAGCTGCCGGGTGGGTTGTTGCTCGCCGGCGATTGCTGCGCGGCCGCCGGCGATCATGGCGTTCAGGCAGTCGGAGATGATCCGCATGAGCAGGTCCTGCTTGCTGCCGACATAGTGATAGAGGGTGGCCGAGTTGATGCCGGCCGCGGTGCCCAGTTCCCTGATTCCCGTGGCGGCGAAGCCCTGCTGGGCGAAGCGTGCGACGGCCGCTCGCTGCACCTGGTCGATGTCCATGCTCTTGAATCGCTTTCGCCCAAAGACTGAGAGTCAATCAATCGATTGATTGACTCTCAGTCAAGTCGGAAATACGAGCTGTGTCAAGGGTCACTTTAGCCAGTGCGGGGAGAAGGCTGCGGGCCGGGCCAAATGCTTGCGCATTCGGCCCGGCCCGCGGATTTGCCGGAAAGCTCCTCGTTTAGCGCTGGCGCAACCACACGGTGGTTGCCGCGGGAAGCTGGCCTGCTGCATCCAGCGGACCGCTCGCCAGCAGGACTTCACCGGCCGGCAGCTGCTGAGCCTGCGCGGTGAAGTTGGTGAAGCTCACCCAACCATTCGGCCGGGAAAAGCCGAGCGTGCCGGACTCGGTAGCCAGCCAGGAGAGCGATTCGTCGCTTTGCAGCTCGCGGCGCAGCTTCAATGCCTCGCGGTAGAGTTCCAGCGTCGAGCCCTCGACCCCGGACTGTGCCGCTACCGCGTACCGGCCAAAATCCTTTGGCTGCGGCAGATGCGCTTCGCCGGAGCCGAACCCGAAGGAGGAACCGCTCGTTTCCCAGGGCAGCGGGACGCGGCACCCGTCACGGCCGACTTCCACTGCCTTATTCCTGAAAAATGCGGGATCCTGGCGCTGTTCATCCGGAATGCCGGTGACCTCGGGAAGCCCCAGCTCCTCGCCCTGGTACAGGTAAGCGCTGCCGGGCAGCGCCAGCTCCAGCAGGGTCGCCGCGCGAGCGCGGCGCAGCCCCAGCTCCACATCCACCCGGGCCGGATCCGCACCCTGCAGCAGCCAAGTCTTCGCCGCGTCCGGATCGCCGGTTGCTTCCAGCCCATAGCGGGTGGCGTGGCGAACCACATCGTGGTTCGAGTACACCCACGTGGTCGACGAGCCGGCGGCGGAAGCCTGAGCGAGGTTGAAGGAGATGATCTTCTTGAACGCCTCGGCGTCGAAGTCCGCCTGCAGCAGATCGAAGTTGAACGCTTGGCCCAACCCGGTGGCCCGGGCGTAGGCAGGACGGCGGTCGGCATTGGTCCACGCTTCGGCGACCGCAATGCGCGGTGGCTCGTATTCGTTGAAGACCTCACGCCATTCGGCGTAGACCTCATGCACCTCGTCGCGATCCCAGATCGGATGGGTGCCGTCCCATGGGTGGGCGTCGAGTTGTGCCTTATCCGGCAGCTCGGTCAACGGGATGTCCTTGGTCAGCGCGTGGGCCACATCCACGCGGAAGCCATCCACCCCGCGGTCGGACCAGAATCTCAAGGTCTTGCGGAAGTCTGCGCGGACTTCTTCATTGGACCAATTGAAGTCCGGCTGTTCCTTGGCGAAAAGATGCAGGTAACATTGGCCGTCGCCCACGGCGGTCCAACCCGGTCCGCCGAACAAGGATTCCCAATCGGCCGGCGGCAGTTCGCCATCCTGGCCCAGGCCGTCACGGAAAATATAGCGCTCGCGCTCGGCCGATCCCTTCGGTGCGGCGAGCGCCGCCTTGAACCACTCGTGGCGGTCCGAGGAATGATTCGGCACGATATCCACAATGACCCGAATGCCTGCAGCGTGCAGCGCAGCGGCCATCCGGTCAAAATCCTCCAGCGTGCCCAGGCGGGGATCAACATCGCGGTAGTTGTCCACGTCGTAGCCGCCGTCGGCGAGGGCCGAGGGGTAGAACGGGGAGAGCCAGACGGCATCGATTCCGAGCTCCTTCAGGTAGGGGACCTTGGAGGTGATGCCGGGCAGGTCGCCTAGGCCGTCGCCGTTTGCGTCGGCGAAGCTGCGCGGGTAAATCTGATAGACAGCGGCCTGGCGCCACCAGTTGGCATCCGGCGAAAGGCCGGCGGAGTTCTGCGTATCTTGCAAGGTCATCTTGCTTCCTTCCGGAAAAGTTGTCTGCTTCTAAATGTAGATGGTTCAGGGGAGGGGCGGCTTAGGATTTCACCGCCCCTTGGGTGAGCCCGGACATGACCCAGCGTTGGGTGAACAGGTAGGCCACGATGCTTGGCGCCATCGCCATCAGGTAGGAGGCGAAGGAGACGTTGTAGTTATTTGAGAACTGGGTCTGGAAAAGCTGCTGGACTACCGGCAGGGTCTGGTCGGCCTGTTCGGCAATGATCAGCGAAGGCATCATGAAGTCATTCCATGAGGCCAGAAACGCGAAGATCGCCACGGTGGCACTCATCGGCGCCATCAGCGGGAAGATGATCCGCCAGTAGGTGGTCCAGGTGCCTGCGCCGTCGATGCGGGCGCTTTCCTCCAGCTCTCCGGGCAGGCCGCGCAGGAAGGCGGTGAAGAGCAGGACGTTGAAAGACAGCCCGAACATCACGTGCAGAATGGCTACGCCTACCGGGTTATCCAGCCCGAAGAGTCCGGTGAGCTTCACCTGGGAGAGCGCGAGCACCGGAAACGGGAGGAACATCGCGGCCAGCAGGTAGTAGAAGCTGAGCCGGTAGAGGCGCTTATGCCAGTTGCGGTGAATCGCATAGGAAGCCATGGAAGCGAGCATCACTCCGCCGAGCACCGTGGCCAGGGTGATCAGCAGCGAGATGGTGAAGGCGCGGGGGAAATTGACCAGCTCCCAGGCCGCGGTGAAACCCTCGATGGAGAACGGGCGCGGGAGCGAGAAGGCTTTCCCGTCAACCGCTTGAGCGGCCGACTTGAACGCCATGGAAACGGTCACGAACAAGGGGATGAGCACAGTGAGGGCGCAGGCCATTAGCGCTCCGGTGGCCCACCAATTGATGCGTTCGCGTCCAATCCGTGCGCGGGAACGCTTGTTCAGCCGTTGCTGGAGGGTAACGCTCATTTGGCCACTCCCTTACTTGTCAGGCGCAGCTGGAGCAGCGCGATCATCAGCGAAATGAGGAAAAAGACGGTGGCGTTGGCCATCTGGTAGGCGTAATCGCCGCGTTCAAATCCGGTGAAGATGGTCATGGCGATGGAGCGTGTGGCTACTCCCGGTCCGCCATTGGTCAGGCCGACGATGATGTCATAGGCACCGAGGAAGTTCTTGAAGCCAATGATCATGTTGATTCCGATGTACCCCACCATGAGCGGCAAGGTCACCGCCTTGAGCTGCCCGAAGGCGCTGGCTCCATCGAGCGAGGAAGCCTCGTAGAGGTCATAGGGAATCGCCATCAGCCCGGCTATGTAGATCAGCATGGCCGACGGGATCGCCTGCCAGGCGGTGACGATCACGATGGAGATCCAGGCGTAGTCGGGGTTGGCCAGAATTGAGGACTTCAAGAAGTCCAATCCGATGGTTTCTCCGAAGGCCGGCAAGGTGTTGGAGAAGACGAAATTGAAAACGTAGGCGATCACGATGCCCGAAATGACCATGGGCATCACGAAGATGGCCCGTAGCGCGACCCGCGCACGGATCTGCGCGGTCAGCCCGATGGCGAGCAGAAAGGCGATGAGGTTGGTGATGATCACGGTGATGAATGCGAAACCAAGGGTGAAGCCGTAGGCGCCGATGATGGCCGGGTCGGTGAACAGGGCCAGGTAGTTGGTCAGGCCGATGATCTGGTAGTCGCCGAAGCCGACCGAGTCGGTGAAG
The DNA here is from genome assembly GCF_002332385.1 of Glutamicibacter sp. BW80. Lineage (NCBI taxonomy): Bacteria > Bacillati > Actinomycetota > Actinomycetes > Micrococcales > Micrococcaceae > Glutamicibacter > Glutamicibacter sp. BW80. Next base: position 26,842 of record NZ_NRGV01000068.1, read on the forward strand.
CTGAAGAATATGCCCATCAATGCGGGAACCGTAATGGCGATGGTGAAGCAGATCAGCGCGGGGAGCAGGAATGCCAGATAGGTCCATTCGATGCGCCGGCGCCGTGGCGGGCGCGCAGGCGCGGCGGGTTGAGCTTCGGGCGTGGGTTTGATTGAGGTCGTCAGAGCCATGATTCGTCCTTAGCTGACTAGCCGCGCTGGGCTAGTCGAGCCCAGTCCGCGTCGAGGGTGGCCAACGTCTGTTCTACGCTGCTTCCGGTCACGAGGCCCTGCATGTAGTTCTCGAAGGGGATGGTGCGCGGGATGGCGGTGGAAACTCCCTGGAAGACCTTGCCGCGATCGATATAGGGCTGCAGCTGCACCAGGCGTTTGTCCTTGGCCGGAGGGGAGTCCGAGCGCACTCCGAAACCGAGGGCCATCTCGTTATAGGGGTTCTGGACTTCGGGCCGGCAGAGGAATTCGAGCAGTTCGCGCGCTTCATCCTGGTGCTCGGACTGTTCCGGGATCCAGAGCGCCAGGTCGATATTGACGCGGACCTTCAGATCGTCCGGATCCTCGGTCATGGGCAGCGGGAAGGTGCCGATATTGGCGTTGGGGTTGGTCTTGGAGATTTCGGGCAGTGCCCAGGGGCCTTGGAGGTACATGGCCGCTTGGCCGTTGGCGAAGGCGAGGTTGCCGTCGCCGTAGCCGCGGTTCGCCGCATCCTTATTGGAGAACTTGGCCAGTTCCTGCATGCGCAGCAGCGGGTCGGTGAAGGCCTGGGAGAAGGACAGTTCGGAGCCGGGAGTGAAATCCGCGCCGACGCTTCGCAGCGCGGCGAAGAATTTGTTGATGTCCACGGCTCCGCCCAGGGTGTAGTCCGCCAGTCCCTGGGATGCGGTCCACGCGTCCTTGAAGGTGGAGTAGATCGGGGTGACCTTCAGGTCTACGAGCTCTTCGCATAACGCCACGAATTCCGAGTAGCGCTGCGGGATGGCCAGCTTGTGCTTGGCGAAAATATCCTTGTTGTACAGGACGGCGGCACCCATCATCGAGTAGGGCAGCACCGAGGTGCGCCCCGGGTAATCCGGATAGAGTGCGAGCAGTTCGTTGACGAAGGGAGCGTTCATCTGGACCTGGGGCAGATCCGAAAGGTCCGATAGCGCGCCGCGTTCCTAGAAGCGTGCCATCTCGTAGTTGTAGTTCAAGCAGCCAAGATCCGGCGGGTCGTTGCGGGCAAAGGCCGCCGAGAGTCCGGCCGTCACTTCGTGGACCGCGGATATGGAAGATTGTGCGCCGTTGAACTCGCTGAGCAGGTCGCGGAAGTAGGGGACGACCTCCGGCTTTGACTGGTTGAATCGAATCGAGGTGCGAGTGCTGGTAGCGCCGCAGCCCGCGAGCATCAGGGTCCCTGCGGCTGCCAAAGACGAGATGAATGTTCTGCGGGACAGGGCTCTGGGCAGCGTGGTAGATCCTATGTTCATGGGTATCTCCGACGGTCGAATGAAGTGGGTCACTTTATTTTCTCAGTAAATTTAGCATCTAAATAAATATCCGTCTATACTCAAATGGTGAAATCAATGACCGATTCCAGCAACCAGCATTCCGCGACGGAACCCGGCGCCACCTCCATGCGACGCCTGAATACCCAAAAGGTCCTCAAGGCGACCTGGGATCGCGGGCTGGTGACCGCCAGCGAGCTCATCGAGCTCACCTCGCTCACCCGGGCAACCGTGCTGAACCAGGCAAAAGAGCTCGTGGCCACCGGCTGGCTGCGTGAAGCGGAGGACACCCGTGCCGCCGGAGCATACTCGAAAGGCCGTCCGGCCCTGCGCTATGAACTCGACGCCGCCAAATCGGTAGTCGCCGGAATCGACGCCGGCCAACACCGGATCTCGCTGGCGCTCGCCGACCTGCGCGGCAAGGAGATTGAACGCCGGTCCCTGAGCGTGGAGCCGGGAGCATGCGGGGAAGAACGGCTTCGCATCACCGAGGAACTTCTTCGCGGAACCCTGGAGAAGCACGGAGTTCAAAAGCTCGGCGCCCTGGTTATCGGGGTCCCCGCTCCGGTGGATTCCGGTGGTTTTTCGCCAAAGGTGGCCGATGGCTTCTGGGCCGCGATGAACCCGGACTGGCGTGCGCAGCTGGCGGAATATACCCACCTGTTCTCGGTTGAAAACGACGCGAACCTGGCGGCGGTGGCGGAACTTGGACTCGAAGAATCCGATTCCTTCGCCGCGCTGATGGTCGGCGAACGATTCGGTGCCGGAGTGGTCATCGACGGGCACCTGTTGCGCGGAACCCACGGGCTAGCCGGAGAGATGCGCTTCCTTTCGCATGTCACCGGGGTGGGCGATGCGCTGGGGCTTGGCTACCTCGCACGAGAACAAGCGAGGCATGCACTGGCAGGCGGGGCCGAAAGCTCGCTTCGGCGGATTCCCGCCGAACTGGTGCGCGCCGAGGATGTTTTCCAAGCGGCCGCGCAGCAAGATCCGTTGGCACTGGAAATCCTGGAATCGCTCGGGCGTCGGCTGGCAAAGGTCGTGGCCGTGATTTCCGGATTCGCCGGGCTGCAGAAGGTCATTCTCTCGGGTGCCATGGCGGGAATCCTGCAGCCGGTAATCGATATCGCCGACCGTGAATTAGCCAGGGAACCAGAGCTTACCTGTGTGCAGTTGGCAGTTTCCGAGCTGGGCGCGGAGGTGGCATTGCAAGGGGCCATCTCGCGCGGCATCGAATTGGTCCGGGCAACCGCGCCCTTCGAAACGCAGAAGCGATGAATTTCGGTGGCCCCGACCTCCATCGATAGCGCCGACCGCCGGGCGCGCGGCGCGGTATCGGCCTTGTTTCTGACCAATGGTGCGCTGTTCGCAAATATGGCGCCGCGCCTTCCCGAGCTGAAGGACACTTTCGGGCTGGGCGAAGCGGCCTACGGTTTTCTGGTGATCGCCTGGCCGGTAGGCGCAATCATTGCCGGCCTGGCGTCCGGCTGGCTCATTCGCCGCTTTGGCTCGGCGCTTGTGGCCGTGGCCGGAACCATGCTCACCGGAGCTGCGCTGCTCGGCGCCGGCTCGGCCCCGAGCCTTGCGCTGCTCGCCACGGGCTTCCTGTTCGGCGGCGCAATGGATGCCATCACCGATGTGGCACAGAATTCCCACGGGCTCCTTGTGCAGCGACGCTATGGACGCTCGATCCTCAATTCTTTCCATGCATTGTGGTCGGTGGGCGCCGTCCTTGGCGGTTCCATGGCCGCCGGAGCCATGGCGTTGAACCTGTCGCTGAGCGTGCACTTGGGCATCTCGCTGCTGATATTCGCGGTCGTCGCCTTGACCGCCCTCAAATTCTGCCTTCCCATGGGAAAACCGCAAGCCGGACTCGAAGAGGTATCCGAGGACCGCCCTGCCGATCCCTCCCCGGGCACCGCGCGCACGGCGCGCAACCACACCCTGTGGATCATGGTCGCGTTGGTGCTGATTTCCACCGCGGGGGTCATGACGGAGGACGCGGGCAACTCCTGGGCCGCGCTGTATCTTGCCGATTCGCTGGGGACTTCGGCCTCTTTCGCGGCCCTTGGCTATATTTCGCTCGTCGGCGCCCAGTTTGTGGGTCGAATTCTTGGCGACGGCATGGTTGACCGCTTCGGACAGCGTTTGGTCGCCCAAATGGGTGCCGTCTGCCTCATCCTCGGCATGGGGTTGGCGCTCGCCTTCCCGTCGGTGCCGGGAAGCGTGCTGGGTTTCGCGGCTGCCGGATTTGGCGTGGCGACCCTGGTTCCGGCCGCGATGGAACACGCAGACAGGCTGCCGGGCCTTGCCCCAGGCACCGGGTTGAGCGTGGTCTCGTGGCTGATGCGTCTGGGATTCCTGATCTCGCCGCCGCTGGTTGGATTTGTTGCCGAGGGCTGGGGGCTTCGAGCCGGGCTGTTGCTCGTCCCGCTGGTGGGCGTCATCGTGCTGTTGTGCTCGCCGGTGCTGCGGGCAAAAGCACCGCGCCAGCAACTTTAATTCACGGCCCGCACACCCCTCGGACGTCATCTTGGTTCGATGCCGGCGAAATATGACACCTCATTTTTAATGAATCAATTAGGCCACCGTAGAATACAAGTCACTATTTAGAACGGAAACCGATCTAACTCACCACATCGAGAGCATGGTCGGTGCTGGCTCGACTTATCCGGGTGGGGTTGGCCAGAGCGTGCCGAGGGGATAACACATGTCTAAATCCGCCAACTCCGTAGCCGGCACAGCGTCTTCCAAACAGGAAGATCCGGTTCAGCTGAACAGGCGCCGATTCTTTTCGGCGGCGGGTGGAGTACTTGCCCTGGCCGGCCTTGCAGCCTGCACATCGCCGCAGAATTCCGCGACGGCTCCGAACCCGGTAGGCGATCACGCCCCGGCCGCCGCCAAGGCACCTAGTACACCCGGCCAAGCCCTTGAAATGCTCAAGACCGGCAACAGCAGATTCGCCGAAGGCAGGCCAAAGCACCCGAACCAAACAAGCCAGCTGCGAAGCGACCTTGCAGAGCACCAAGAACCATGGGCCTTGGTCCACGGATGCGTTGATTCTCGGGTTGCCCCCGAGCTCGTCTTCGACCAAGGGATTGGCGACCTCTTTGTCACGCGAACGGCAGGTGCGGTACTCGACGACACCCTCGTGGGGAGCATGGAGTTTGCGGTCAGCAGCCCCTATGAGGTCCCGGTCATCGTGATCCTCGGGCACACCGCCTGCGGAGCGGTGACCGGCACGGTCGAAGCCCTCGAGAAGAACGCAAAGTCACCGAAGGCCCCGGGAGAAATGATCGATTTCATCAGCGAGATCGCGCCGGCGGCGCGTGAGGCGGAACCGGTGCCGGACAAGTCAGAACACATCAACAACGTGGTCCGGATGAATACCGTCGCGGTCGCCGCCGCGCTTGTTGAACGCTCGGAGATCATCCGTGCGGCGGTTAACGCCGGGCGCACCGAAGTCATTGCGGCCGTCTATGATCTGCAGACCGGGTTGGTTGACTGGAACTTGACTAAAAATGAGAAGATATAAGGCTATATAGCAGAAACTTATACTTCCTTATATTGTCCAATACTGTCGATGACAAGTTTGGAACAATAGGTCACCCGGATAATCTTCCGGGCCGAAACTGACCCGTAATTCTTGGGTGAACGCGATGTTGACACCGCAGCCTGCGTTTTCCTTAGTCCGTGAGCTAAGCAACGCCCGGCGCCGAAGCCGCGGAGGGCACCGTGAAACGCAAGATCGGAACGGAATCTTCGTTCTCTGCCGTTCTTGGCATTAAAGGGCTCTTCAGAATTGAGAG
>NZ_NRGV01000069.1:0-31806 GCF_002332385.1 Glutamicibacter sp. BW80
GGGGGCGGGCAACAGGCTTTGGAGTTGATCAGCTGATCAGCAGGTAGTTACTGGCCTGCCTGCTTCAGGAAGTCCTCGGCGCCGCCAACGTACTCGGTGTGACCGGTTTCCACCTCGGCGAAGACCATCTTGGCAACCTCGGCGCCGAATTCCTCGACGGAGTACAGCTTGCCGGCGGCCTCGCGGCGGGCCTCGATGGCGCCTGGTTCTACGCGGTTGAGCAGGGTCGCGGTGATGGTGCCCTCGATCATGTCGCCGGAGACGACAACGAAGTCGATATTCTTCTCGGCCAGCCTCGGGATGAACTCGCGCAAGGCGTCTTCACCCGCACGCTTGGACTGCGCGACTTGGTCGTAGGCATCCATGGTGGAGACCTGCTTGATGAAGTGCGCCTGGTGGCTGGTCACGAAGACCACGCGGCCGCCCTCGCTCAGCTTTGGCAGGGCCGCCTCGAGCATTGCGACCTGCGCGTCACGGTTCAAGCGCAGCGCGTAGTTCTCCCCCATGGAGGTTTCCATGCCGCCGGAGGCGTTCAGCACCAGCACGTCGAGGGAACCGAAGTTTTCGACCGCTGCGTCAACCAGGGCCTGCGGGCCTTCGACGGTGGTGAGGTCAGAGCCGACGGCGACAGCCTTGCCGCCTTTTTCCTCGATGGTGCTCACGATCTTGTTGGCTCGTGGCGCCTTGGCGCGGTAGTTGATCACCACGCCGACACCCTGTTCGGCGAGGATCTGTGCGGTGACAGCGCCGATGCCGCGGGATGAACCGGTGACAATTGCACCCTTGTATTCGCTCAACTTTTCTTACTCCTTAGGATGATTGAAGATTGGGGGTAGTTCTAGTGGCCCATGCCCAGGCCGCCATCGACCGGGATCACGGCACCGGAGATGTAGGCCGCTTCGTCGCTGGCAACCCAGCGGACCACGTTGGCTACCTCTTCGGGTTCGGCGAAGCGGTTGGCCGGGATGGACTGCAGGTATGACTTCTGGGTTTCTTCCGGAAGCACGGCGGTCATTTCGGTATTGATGAAGCCCGGGGCGACCACGTTGGCGGTGATATTGCGCGAACCCAGCTCGCGGGTCAGCGAACGGGCGATACCCACCAGTCCGGCCTTGGACGCGGCGTAGTTGATCTGGCCCGGCGAGCCGTAGAGCCCCACCACCGAGGAGATGAGCACTATGCGCCCACGCTTCAGGCGCAGCATGCCCTTGGTTGCGCGTTTGATCACACGGAAGGCGCCGGTCAGGTTCGTATCGATCACCGAGGTGAAGTCGTCTTCGCTCATGCGCAACAGGAGGGTGTCTTTGGTAACACCGGCGTTTGCGACGAGCACCTCGACCGGGCCGTGAGCCGCTTCGACCTCTTTGAAGGCCGCGTCGATCGACTCCGCGTCGGTGACGTCCGCCTTCACGCCCAGCAGCCCGGCAGGCACCTCTCCGCTGCGGTAGGTGATCGCTACCTTGTCGCCGTTGGCTTCAAAGGAACGCGCAATGGCTAGGCCGATTCCGCGGTTTCCGCCGGTGACCAGTACGCTGCGGCCGTTGGTGGTATCCGTGCTCAATGTATTTCTCCATCCATGCTTCTCCTGCACACCGTCCGTTTGCGGGCGAAGGATCAGGCACTTTGCTTAGGTCAGTAGCTACTCTGAGAACAATCCTATTAGCTACCCCGCAGTATTACCGCTTCGACGGCATGTAGAAATTCGGTTCTCACAGGCTCAAGTGAGAGAATAGGGGCAGAAATAACCCCGTTGAGCGAAGTTCGAAAGCCATGTCACACCAGCACTCGAACCCCGGTCCCAAGGACCAGCCGGTTCATCGCATTACCGAAGCGCACGAGTCCCATAGCTCCGAGCGCGATCTGCGTGTACGCAAATACACGATATCCATGACCGTGCGCATGGTGTGCTTCATTCTGGCTTTCTTTTTTGAGGGCTGGATTCGCTGGGTCATGCTGGCCGGGGCGATCGTTCTTCCTTATATCGCGGTGGTCGTTGCGAACGGCGGTGCAGATCTGACCAAGCGTGAGCCGCCGGCGGAGTTCTTCACGGGCACCGAACCGGAACAGCTTGAAAACAAGGTCCAGGCCACCGGGGTCGAGGAACCAGAAGTGGTCATCATCGACGGCACACTCGTCGAGCCGGCCCCGCCAACCGAGACTCCGAAGGAGGCGTAGATGGATCTGTTGGGTTCGCTTGGTGGCGCAAATTCCGCCCCGGCCCCGGTGCAGTGCTCCCGCAAGGGATGCCGCCTGCCGGCCGAATATCAGCTTTTGTGGAATAACCCCAAAATCCACACCCCGGAACGACGCAAGATCTGGTTGGCCTGCCAGGAGCATCGCGAATGGCTGGAGACCTACCTCAAGGAACGCTTGCTCTATAAGGAAACTCTGCCAATGGGCGAAGGAGCCAATCAGTAAATGTACCGTTTTTTGGCCAGCACCCGCTGGGTGGGCTGGTTGCTGCTCGTCGTGATCTTCGCCGCCGCCTGCACGGGCCTCGGCAAGTGGCAGGCTGATCGCCGCGCCGAGGTGCTCACCGCGATCACCCACGTGAACAACAACTACGATGCCGAACCGGTCTCCGGGAATGCGGCCCTGGCGAAGTTCGACGCGCTGCCCGAAGAAGATACCTGGATGACGGTGAAGCTCACCGGCCGGTACCTCGCCGAGGACACACGTATCGTGCGCAACCGCATCAAGGCGGCCCGTCCGGGCTATGAGGTGCTGGTGCCTTTCCGCACCGGAAGCGGCGCCACGGTCATTATCGACCGCGGCTACCTGCCCATCGGCAACTCCGAAAACGGTCGCCCCGATGAGGTCCCGGCTCCCCCAACGGGCACCGTCACGCTGGAGGCTCGGCTGAAGCCAACCGAAGTCGAACTGGATCGTGGTGCCCCCGAGGGCCAGCTAGCCTCCATCTTCCTGCCGGGCTATGCCGCGGATCTTGGCTACCCAATCGCCGAAGGCGCCTACGGCATCATGTACGCGGAAGATCCGGCGCCGGCCACGACGCCGCTTGCGCTGGACAAGCCAGACACCGATGAAGGCCCGCACCTGTCCTACTCCTACCAGTGGTACGCCTTCGGCGTGCTTGCCTTCGTCGGCTTCTGGTATGCGGTGAAGCAACAGCGAAAGATCAACGCCGAAGACGCCGCCGAGCTGGCCGAGGCGAAGGCACTGGGCTTCGACGAACCGGTGCACCGGGTGCGCAAGCTGCGCGCAAAGCAGGAGAAGAAGTTCAGGCGCGACGGTTCGCTGACCGACGAGGCCTACGAGGACGCGATGCTCGATGAACCGCGCGACGCCGGCTCCTCCAGCGAATCGCGCTGAGTACAGCAAAACTTCAGACCCTAACCGGAACTCGGTTAGGGTCAGTTGTTTCAGCTGAGAATCTGCCCCCAAGCGAGGTGCGTCGGCATCTTGGATCAGCCCCCCGGGTTGCTGCTTGCGTCCAGGGATCGTCTCCACATCGCAGGCTGGTATCCGAGCTCCAACGAGATATCTCGGTGCCCTAGCCATTTCGCCAGTGATTTAGCGACCCGGAATATCTTGGAAAATTTTGCCCGGGATTGCGTCAGGCTACCGATAATTTACAAAACGTTGGTTCGGCGGCCGGTTCAAGTCAGTTGAATCTGTTGAATCGCAGGAAGGCGCGGAGCGCTGTGTGCGGAACCAGTCGTTCCGGCAGCTTGCGCTGTCCTATCTTGAGCGGATTGAACCGTACTGCGGTGAGACCAATCTATACCCCCCTGCATTAATTTGCGGTTGGGGCGATTGGGTAACCATCAGAACAGGTTCAAAATTGTGAAGCTACTCCAAATCCAGTGGCTAGAGATTCTGAACAACGAATCAGCTACCGTGATGGTCGCATCTGATCAACTGACGTTCTTACAATTGGTGAAAACTGTATGCGATTCCGAGAGTGCGGCACGCCAGACGAGTTAGATTGTGAACCTGCTGGAACCGAACAATTTTATAACGGACGATCCACTGCTGCTGAATTAGCTCAGATCTTCGCCGTGCCCAGCTGCAATTTCTTGAAGCGCTGCGAGATGACGCCTAAATGCGGCAGTTCCTGCCGGAGTCGCACGCACCCAAGTACGTGGTTTATTTGCGACATACCCTTTTCGCGGCACAACATAGCCAGTTTTTTGCAGGTAGCTGATCGCTTTGCTAAGGGTTGAATCTTCTGTTTCAATCATGTCCCGCAATGTTGCAAAATCGAATTCTGCGTCTTCTCGCACCGCGGCCATGAGCGAAAACCGAACTGGTGTGAGCAAAGCATCATCCAGTTGGTGTCGTGGATGCTGTTTCTCATTCTCTCCGCCGCTCATGATCGTTGCTTGCTAAGTAACGCGCCGAGAGCCATGGGAAGCGCAACAACGATCGCGCTTACGACTCCAACTACAGGAGAGTCCCATGTCGTGCGTATAGCGACCAGCATGGACAACTGGTACAAGAAAAACGACAATCCGAAAGCGAACCACTCTTGATCTCTCCAGTGGGCACCGAGTTTGACCAATCCTCTGCTGGAGGCACCTAAAATGACCAGCGCCAACATTAACATGCTCATTACGAACTGGGCGAGAGCGAACCAGGAAAAATAGAGCGAGAAAATCGCGATTCCTAAGTAGAGGGCCGCTGCGAGAGTGCCAAGCCGAGTACGGAGGTTCAGCGGCGCGAGATTCCATGCTCTGCGACTCTGCTGCACCTGGTTCCCGGTGCGCCGGCGCCCGGCCAACGTGCTCGCAGCCATCGGTAAGACTATGAGCGCTGCGGTTACAAGACACATCCACCACGGTATGGCGATTCCCAACATACTTGCAGTCGGCAATGCCGCAAATAAAAGGACGGCGAATAAGACACTAACCAACTTGCGACCTTTCAACACAATAACTGCTGAGGCCGATTCCCGATGATTAGCACCCTGAATCAATAACGTGTACATAAGCATGGGCAGGATTAGCAATGTCGCACATAGCCGCCCGGCGTATGCATCCGAAATGCCAAGATGCCCTAGAGGTCCGGTAAATACCAACAGAAAAGTTGCTATATATGTAAAGAACACCGCCGGTTTCCATTTGCTACGGGCGGACTGGAGGTTCTGGGCCACTAGTTCCTGTGTGCGAGCATCTACCCGTTTGGCCTCCTCCAGCATTCGAGCGGCAGTCTTCGGGTCGGGGTGCGGCCACCCATCAAGACCATCGTCAGCAGGTGAACTATCCATACTTCCAAGATAGCAGGAACTTTCTCCTTGGAAAGTGGATATGGATCAGCACTTCAACCGGCTACTTCGAGCCAGAACCTGTTAATTCCGATAGTTTTAGCCAGGTGCTCAAGTTCCCGGAAGCGTGCACCGCCTCCGGATTTTCTAATATCCCCGTCTTTGGACGAATTTTCACGAGCCGACGGCAGACAGTGCAGACTTAACCTCACGGCTGGATATAACACCAAGGGCCGGCACACTGTGCAAGTGTGCCGGCCCGCGATGAATGTGCAGTCGCTGATTTAGGTCAGTGAGACCAATTCCAGGTAGCCGTCGTTGAACAGGTCTTCGTCGCCATCGGGCAAGATGACCACGCGTTCAGGCTTCAGGGCCGACACCGCGCCCTCATCGTGGCTGACCATGACCACGGCACCCGGGAAGGTGGACAGCGCGCCAAGCACCTCTCCGCGCGAGGCGGGGTCGAGGTTGTTAGTCGGCTCATCGAGCAAGAGCACATTCGCGCTGGAAGCCACGATGGTCGCCAGGGCCAGACGGGTCTTCTCGCCGCCGGAGAGCACCCCGGCGGACTTGGACACATCATCGCCGACGAACATGAACGAGCCGAGGATCGAACGCACGTCTGCATCGTTGAGGTGATCGGGCGCGTTGCGGCGCATGTTCTCCAGCACGGTGGCTTCGGTATCCAGGGTGTCGTGCTCCTGGGCGAAGTAGCCGATCTTCAGGCCGTGGCCCGGAACGATCTCACCGGTGTCCGGTTCGGAGACACCGGCCAGCATGCGCAGCAAGGTGGTCTTACCGGCACCGTTCAGGCCCAGGATGACTACCTTGGAACCGCGGTCGATTGCCAAGGACACGTCGGTGAAGATTTCCAGCGAACCATAGGCCTTCGACAGGCCCTCGGCCATCAGCGGGGTCTTGCCGCAAGGGGCAGGATCCGGGAAGCGCAGCGCCGCGACACGATCGTTGGCACGCACATCCTCGAGTCCCGAGAGCATGCGGTCCACACGCTTGAGCATCGACTGGGCGGCGGAGGCACCGGAGGCACGGGCCTTCATCTTGTTGGCCTGCGCCGTCAAGACCGAGGCCTTCTTCTCGATGTTGCCGCGCTCGCGCTTGCGGGCGCGCTCGTCGGTTTCGCGCTGGACCTGGTAGCGCTTCCAATTCATGTTGTAGACATCCACCGTGGCGCGGTTGGCGTCCAGGAAGAGCACCTTGTTCACGGTGGCGTCCAGCAGGCCGGTATCGTGGCTGATCATCAGCACGCCGCCGGCATAATTCTTGATGAAGTCGCGCAGCCAGGTGATGGAGTCGGCGTCCAAGTGGTTGGTCGGCTCGTCAAGCAGCAGCGTTTCGGCGTCCGAGTAGAGGATGCGGGCAAGCTCCACACGGCGGCGCTGACCACCGGAGAGCGTGCTCAACGGCTGGTCCAGGATGCGTTCTGGCAGATCCAGATTCGAACAGATCGCGGCGGCTTCGGATTCTGCGGCATAACCGCCGGCGGCCATGAACTCGGCTTCCAGTCGGTCGTAGCGGCGCATGGCCTTGGCGGAGATGCTGGCGTCTTCGCTGGCCATCTCCTCGCGGTTCTTGGCCAGCTTGTTCAGCACGATATCCAGCCCGCGGGCCGCCAGGATGCGGTCGCGCGCGAGCTGCTCCATGTCCGGAGTCTTCGGGTCCTGCGGCAGGTAGCCGATGGAGCCCTTGTTTGACACGTCGCCGCCGGTTGGCTGGGTTTCCCCGGCCAGAACCTTGGTCATGGTGGTCTTACCGGCACCGTTACGACCCACCAGTCCGATCTTGTCGCCCTTGTCAATCCGGAAGTTTACTTCGTCCATCAGCAAGCGGGCGCCGACGCGTAGCTCAAGGTTGGCTACGGAAATCATATGGTGTGGCCCTTTCGAAACGGGGTAAGGAAAATCTATTGGCCCTATCAAGGGCAACTTTACTATCCTACCGGTCGCCCAGCTGGGTTATGCCTTACTGTGTGCGAATCGACATCGGAAGCAAAAAGCCGCCGCCCGCCACCGGGTCTTGGTGGCGGGCGGAGGCAGGTGGCTTAGCCGCGCTGCGTGGAGCGGAAGTCCTTCATCTGAATCAGCCGGCGGCGCAGCGACGCCTCGCGGCGCAGATCCGAGCCGCTGGTCTTTTCGATATGCTCCTTGCCGAAGCGCCACAGCAGCACGTCGTCGAGCAGCCGGTCCGGCCCCGGAGAATACCGGTGGTCCAGCGCCGCGCGGACCTCGGTGACCACGTTCGCGTCCAGGAGCTCGGCCAGCTGCCAGGTCGCGTCGATGCCGTGCGCGCCGAGCAGTTCGGCAGCCCAGGACCAGTCGTCATCGCGTTTGCGGTCCACATGGGGCAGCAGGGTCTGCCAGATTTCACCGATCTTCTCCCCCGAGAGCTTCTCGGCGCCCAGCCCCTGCCGGTCGTGATAGCCATTCATCCGGTGGTAGAGATCGTCGATGTCGGTGAAGTAGTTCTCCACGGTTTCGAGCATCGCGGAGGTCGCGGTGAAATGCCGGTCGATCTGCGGGTTCCAGGCCGCCTCGCCGGGATGCTTAAAGCGAATATCGTGCTCCATCTCGCTCCAGGCGTGCTGGAGCACCGTGCGGATTTGCACCTCGAAGACGAAGTTGCCGCTGGGAACCACCGGCTTGCCCAGGGCCTCCTGGAATTTGGAAACACTCGGTTCATTGCGGGTTTTGAGCAGCAGGTGGCGTGAGGAGTAGCCGTAGGTTCCGGATTCCACCGAACCGATGTCCTTCTCCCGGTCGCTACGGCAATCGAAGTCCTCGCGGTGGGCCTTGATCAGCGTAGCGACCTGCTGGATTTCGTGGGGCAGCATCACGATGATGCGCAGCCCCACCATGTCGTGGATTTCGCGCAACGGGTTGGGGAATTCGAGCACCGGGTTTGTTTCCGGGGTTTCCTGCAGCTGGCGCGAGGCCTTGGACCGGAAGGACTCCGGAGTCTTCACCCTTCCGGTCACGAACAAGGGTTGGACTTCACTGCCGTGGAACAACGAACGGATCTTGGTTTTCATCGCGCTGAGCACCTCGTCGAGCTCGGCACCGACCGCTTCGAAACGAGTAACTGCCTCGTCGATCTGGTCGCTGAACTGTGCCGGTTCGGTGCTGCTGGTCGATTGATCCATAGTCTTGCCTCCTAGTGCGGTGAAATGCAATAAGTCCTTCGTATGCTGCTAAACGGGTGGAAGCCTCAGGCCTGCGGACGCGAAAGCCGTTTGGCCATATCCTCGTACAATGGCGCCTTGTCATCGTTCTTCGGCTTGGCCGCGGTGGCTGGTGCGCTGGCCGCCGGAGCCTGCTTCAGCGGGGTGACCTTTTCGGCACGCGACTGGGCAATCGCCTCGGCACGGGCCCTGGCGATGGCATCCTGGTGATCCTGCTCCAGCTGGGCTACGCGTTCGGCTTCGGCCTGCTGCGAGTCGGTCAGCGCGGCGTTGTAACCGTCATCGTAGGCGACGCCGTACTTCTCGGCGTTGGCCGCATCTTCATCGTATTCGTATTCGGCGCGAAGCTTCGAGGCTTCGGACTTCTTCTGGTACATGTGTACGGTCAGGTGGGTGATGGCCAGCAGCACGATTGGCGGCATGGCCGCGACAAGCGCCGAGACCAGCGGTGGCACGCCGTTGACTATCGAGTCCACGGTAAGGATCGCGTGGGTGGAGTTGGCCGCCGTGGACACGATGGCGCCGAAGAACAGCAGCGACCACGGGTAAATCATTGCCTTGCGGTTGAACCCGTTCAGCGCCACGATCGCAACCGTAGCGGCCACGATCATACCGTCGATGATAATTGGCCAGATCCAGGCCAGGCTTGAGTCGATGCCGGAGCGTTCGGCGAGGTCGGTCAGGGCCGCAAAAGATAGGACGAATGCACCGATCGCGATCAAGACCGTGGCACCCACGGCGGTTCCTAGGACGGCGCGGTGAGGCTCGCGCGGAATTTCTGGCTTGTTATCCATGCTGCGGGGCAGACCTTACTTTCGAGAAATGAATAGGAACGTCAACAAAGCGAATGTAGTTACCAGCGGTATCGGGCACCGGCTCCGGAACTATTTTAGCCTCATCGGCTGGGCGTTGTGCGGTGCGCGCTTAGCGCATTCGGCGATCGACAAATCTGGTGCCGGTGATCCGCCCGGCCAAACCCTGGCCGGAACGATCAAAGAGCAAGAAGAGCGAGCTGAGCACCACGTAGCCCAGGACCAGCAAACTCAGCCAGGCCCAGGGGCTGACCGCCCAGATGCTGTCGGCGATTTGGAAGGCGAAGGAAATTCCGCCGAGCCCCAAAAGGCTGCGCAGCAAGGCTTGCCACGCGGAGGCTTCGCGCCGCTGCTTTCCGGCGATACGGATCCAGGCGCAACGCTGACCCAGGCTTGCGCGTCCCGGCGCGAGGGTGGGGAGCAGGAAGACCAGCAGCACGGAGATGGAAGGAATCCACCGCTCGGTCAGGTTGTAGGAGGCCTGCGGTGCGCCCAGTTTTTCGGCGATTTCCAGGACAAAGGTGGTGAGCATGACCAGCGCCAGCACAAAAGCTATATCGAAGGCGTTGGCCATAAAACGGCGCAGCCGGGTGACCTCGCGCGGCGCGGCATTCGCAGCGCTCGATTCGCGGGGTCCGGTCAGCCAGCTGAAGATAGGCAGGTATGCCACGATCGAACCGATCAGGGCGCCGAGGGTGTTGGTCAGCACATCGTCCACGTCCGCCACGCGGTAGGCGCAGGTGTAGAGTCCCCAGATGCCGGTGTACTGGGTCAGCTCGATTGCTAGGCTCGCGGTGAGTCCGATGAGCGTGCCGAGGAAGATGTTGCCGCGCAGCCAGCGAACCGCCAGAATACCTAAGGGCATGAACAAGATCACATTGAATAAGACCTGCCACAGCGTGAAACTCGTCAAAAAGTGACGCATGCCCAGTTCGTAGGACAGCGCGAAGTCGTTGAGAAAGTTCAATGGATTTAGTTGCGGGATGGCCACCCCGGGCCGGCAGAATGCGGTACGTGTTTCGGGCAGCGGAAGCATCGTGTAGCTGAATAATCCAAAACCATAAATCACCGCGGCGCCGGTGGTCAGCGTGCGCCGCCACGATAAGCGACCGTGGCGGTGGTACTGGATTGCGAGCAGGAAGATACCGGCGGCGCCAAGGAACAGAGCAGCGCCGAGCATGGCTATCGTTGCGGGCCAGAACATCGTTTGCATATTTCTATCTAAGCGGAGAAAGATACCAAGAAGCTGGGATGCCAGGTGTGAGCTTCGTTAACGCCCGGTGGGAGATTCCGGGATGGTGGCAGGACCGGTGTTTCCGCTGAGCACGGTGCGCGTCTTCGGATCGAATCGGAAAAGCCCGGCGATCAGTCCCACCGCGATCACCGCCGCCAGGACCCGCATCAGCCAGACGATATGCCACTGTTCGATGGATAGCTGGTCGACGAATACCACCAGCAGGATCAAGCTGGACAGGTAGATCATGAGCTTCTCCGAAGACCACGAGACTCGGTGCGAGATCGCGAAAAGGGCGATCATCCACAAGATGTACCAGGGCTGGATGATCGGGGCGAGCAAAACCACCGCGGACAGCGCCCAGGCGGCCAGGCGGACGGGCCGAGAAATATCCTTCGCCAAGGCGAGCCGGGCGACGATCAGCAGGGAGAAGGCCTGAAAGAGTGTCACCACGATCGACTGAGTCAGCGCTACCGGTCCACCGAGGAGCCCTACGAGATTGCCGAAGGACCAGCCGATCAGTCCCACCGGGGCGTAGGGGAATGCCGCGTCGCCGGCGGTGAACATCGCCGGAAGCCAGCCGAACCAGAGGTTGGTCACCGCGCCGATCACCGAAAGCCAGGCGAGGCAATAGCAGGAAACCTTCAGCCAGACGACGCAGCGCGCACGCAGCCGGTGGTTCTGACCGAGCAGGATCAACCCGATGAAGGGCAGGACCAGCAGCACGATTGGTTTGACGGAAACCGCGATGGCCAGCGCAAAGGTCGACGCGATGGCGCGGCGGTCATAGGCCAGGGCGAAGGCGCTGAACACTCCGGCGATCATCAACGCATCGTTGTGCGCGCCACCGATCATGGTCAGCAAAAACAGTGGGTTGCCCACGATGGCCCAGTTGGACCAGTTCGGGTTCTGCCCCATTTTTTGGGCGAGTTTCGCGGTGAAATGGAAACAGCCAATGACCCCGAGCAGCGCGACGACGCGCAGCAAACCCACACCGATCTCCGGCACGCCGTTGGAGACGAAGTAGATGATGCGCGATAAGACCAGGAAAAAGGGCCCATATGGCGAGGGCGACTGAGCCCAGAGCCCATCGGATCCGCCATCGAACCAGCCAGGAAGTGCAGAAATACCCTCATGGTAGGGCGATTTGTCCGCGTGCAGCATCCGCCCTTGGGCCAAATATGAATAGACATCACGGCTGAGGATGGGAAAGCTGAACATCAGCGGCGCGGACCACATGGCGATCAACTTGCCCAACTGCTTTGGGTGGATCGTATCTGCGGTTTCGACTAGCGGCCGAGCCAAGATCCAAGATCGAGTCAGCCACGCCAGCCCCAGCGCCATCAGGATAATGCAGCTAATCACGCCCCAAACTTCGGTGCGGAATTCGATAAAGAAGCCGCTGCGTGCCAGCGGGGAGAGCTGGCTGCGGGGAAACCAGCCGATCCCCCACGAAGCCACGGTGATCAACGCCGAGGCGGCGAATCCCTGCCACCCCAGGGTTCTCAGCGGCGTGGCATGCCGCTCATAATTTCGCACTTGCACGCTCACTAGGCTTTCTTTTTCTTTTTCAGCCAGTTGGTGGAGCTAAGCAATTCGGGGCAGATCGTTTTAGTCTTCGGATCAAGGAAGACCAGGTACAAGGCGCAGATAATCGAAATGCTCCAAGAGATCAGCTGAACTCGGGGCACCAGGCTCTCTTGCAGGAACTGCCAGACGAAAATCTGGTCCGCGGCCTGATAAGCCAAGAAGAAGATCGTGGTCAGATGCAGCCAGAGCATCTGCCAGTCGTCACGCAGTCCCGTGACGGCGAAGAACGGCAGCAACCACAGCAGATACCACGGTTGGATCACCGGGGATAGCACGACGATCCCCGCATAGGCGATGCCCATGCGCTGGACCAGATGCGAGTATTTGCCACGGAACATCAGCATGATGGCCAGACCCACGGCGAGCAGCTGGCCACCGGTCTTCACCACCGGAAGCACCCAGCCCGATTCCAGGCCGAAGGAATTGAAGATGCCAGAAAGTCCGACGGTGAGCATGCCCAGTGGCGCGATGATGGACACACCGACGCCCTTGTAGTTCAGCAGCACGTCGAGCCAGCCGAACCAATAGCCGTTCATCCAACCAACGAGCGTCATGAGCGCCAGGAAAATCGATCCGGAGTAGGCCCAGTACAAAATACGCCGGGGCCAGCTGGCCATCGGCCCGGCCCAGAGCAAGCCGATAAATGGCAGCAGCACCAGGGTGATTGGCTTGACGCCGATGGAGGCGGCGAGCACCACGATGGCCCAGAATCCGTGGCGCTTGCAGGCGAGGTAGACGGCCCAGACCGACAGTCCGGTCATCAGCGCATCGTTGTGCGCGCTGGCCACAAAGTTCACCAGGAACAACGGATTGGCCACCGTCATCCAGGCCGCCTTGGCACCCGAGACGGAATGCAATTCGGCCAGTTTGGGAACGTAGCGCAGGCAGAGCAGTACGCCGATGAGCGCAATCCCGCGGAAGGCGAGAACTGCCGCATCGGTGGATCCACCCACGATGTTGACCACGATGTATTCAATGGTCAGAAAGAGCGGGCCGTAGGGAGTGCCGTCCTGTGCCCACATCGTGTCGGCTCCCAGCTGGAACCAATTGTTCAAGCTGGAGATGCCGTCGACGTAGGGGTCCTGCCCCGCGTCGACGAGTCTGCCTTGGCCAATATATGCGAAGACGTCGCGACTCATAATCGGCAACGCGATGAGCATCGGAATGCTCCACAGCCAGACCGCGCGGCGCACGATCTTCAGCGAACCCGCGTCCCAGCCCTTGAGCTTCTGCCCCAACCGCCACCAGGCTCGAAACAGCAGCCAGCAACCGAGCGCCAGCAAGATCACGCTGATGGTCACACCGGTGGCTTCGGTGCGGACCATGATGAAGAACGGATCACGGTTAAGCGGTGAAACGCTGGCAAGCCAGCCCGTTCCGAAGGACCCGAAGAGGATCATGGACGAACCGACGATGCCGCTGAGCAACGTCTTATTGACACCAGGGTACGGCTGGGATTCCAGCACTTCTGGTTTGCTAGCGGACACCATGACACCTCGTGCTGGATCGGACAAAAAGTTCGTTTAAAAAAATCGACGCCAAGTCCGGGAAATCATTGGAGAGCCCATAATTCAACGTCCGGAAATCTCAGATGATTTTAGCATTGAGCAAGACCGGGGTTCAGGTGTGACACCAGCATCCACCAAGCTTTCGCCCCGTGCGCTCCCCCACACCGCGCACAACGGGTAGATTGGTCACGTGTCTAGTAACTCAGAAAAAATTGTATGGATCGACTGCGAGATGACCGGCTTGGACCTGGCCAACGATGCGTTGATCGAAGTAGCTGTGCTGATCACCGATTCGGAACTGAATATCGCCGATGAGGGCATCCAGGTGGTGATCAAGCCAGCGGATGCCGCCCTGGCCCAGATGGATGACTTCGTGCGCAATATGCATCAGGTCTCCGGACTCCTGGAAGAGCTCGATGGCGGAATGCAGATGGATCAAGCCCAACGCCTGGTCATGGACTACATCCGTAAGCATGTTCCAGAACCCAACAAGGCTTTATTGGGCGGTAACTCGGTCGGGACCGATAAGAACTTCTTGGCACGCGATATGCCAGAAATTATCGAGCACCTGCATTACCGAATCATTGATGTATCCACCTTGAAGGAACTGAGCAGGCGTTGGTACACCAAGGCTCATTACGCAGCTCCGGCCAAAACCGGCAACCATCGCGCACTGGGTGACATTCAGGACTCGATCGATGAACTGCGCTATTACCGGGCTGCGATCATGGTCCCCGCACCGGGGCCGAGCACCGATCAAGCGCGCAAGATCGCTTCACAACTCTCCCCGGCAGCCGAAAAGTAACGACTAGTCAGGGCCCTAAAAAGCGGGTGATGCACAACACAGCACAATAGGGCCCTTTCGAGTTGGCACTCACCCCCCGGGTGCGTGTATAGTATTTCTCGTTGCCAGATACGAAGTCGGGACGCAAAAGCGAACTGACTAGTAACGAAGCAATTATGGTGGGTATAGCTCAGTTGGTAGAGCGTCTGGTTGTGGTCCAGAAGGTCGCGGGTTCAAGCCCCGTTACTCACCCCAGATTATCGGTCTGATCCAAAACGAAAGTTACGGATCAGGCCGATTTTTCGTAATCGCTGGACTCCCCCGCTCAAACTATCCTCCGATTGTAATTTTCGGACCGGATGCGTGTATAGTATTTCTCGTTGCTTGAAATCAGTTCGAGCGTCTCTGACGTTCCGACTAGTAGCTAAGTAAACATGGTGGGTATAGCTCAGTTGGTAGAGCGTCTGGTTGTGGTCCAGAAGGTCGCGGGTTCAAGCCCCGTTACTCACCCCTGATTATCGGTCTGATCCAAAACGAAAGTTACGGATCAGGCCGATTTTGTTTTTCTTTTTAAACTGCTGCACGCCGCTCGCGGCACCGCTTGCAAATTTCCCCATAATTCCACACGCAAAGTTTAATATCCACTGGAATTAGCCCTGGTCCACTGCAATAGTAAATTGATGCGAGCAACGCATGCGTAGAGTATTCCAGTCAAGCGCCTGCTGTACAGCGCGATCTCTACCTGTATTAGGAACTTCGCTACTTGACCGGCCACGGAGCGAAGTACACACTGGTGCCTATGGCTGGTCTCCGCAGCGCACTACCGACGGTGCTTCCCTCGCTCCAAAGCAGTTTTCGGGAAGCCCGCTCGGCAACAGTGCAAGGAGCCGCGATATTTGTGGTTGGCCAGCAGGGAACCGGGCGTACGACGCTTGCCCGTCAAATCCTCTTGGGTACCGAGGAGAAGTTGTATTGGCTCACCGCGGCGAAGGCTCTTGAGCTTGTTCCTTTCGCACTGCTAACAACTCTCTGCGCGCAGCTGCCGTTGAAGAACGCCGGTTCTACACCGGGTGAAATGATCTCTTCGCTGGTTCAATACACCACGAATGAAAAACTGTGCATTCTTCTGGATCAAGCCGAATTCGCCGATGAACAAAGCGCAGCGGTACTGGCCCATCTGTCGGTGACCCGAAGCATCCAATTGGTCATGGCAACCACTGCCGTCCATGAACTGCCACAGCCGCTGCGGGGCCTCCGCTCCGATTCTCATTCAAAGCGCATCGGGCTCTCCGCACTGACCTTCGAAGACACCGAAGCCATTCTCAAGCATGTGCTCGGCGGCCAGGTCAATTCCGCCACCGTTGAGATGCTGCTAGAGTTTTCCGGCGGCAACGCGCTGCATCTGCGCGAGCTCACCCTTGATGCGCGAACTGCGCGAGCGCTGACGCTGAAGGGCTGCTACTGGACCCTCGACCGGCAATGGAATCCCCAAGGTTCGCGAATTACCGACCTCATTTCGTCGCGACTCAAAGACCAGCCAGAAGAAATCCGCGAGGCCGTAGAACTGCTGTCGGTCACCGGAAGGCTGCCTTATCCGCTGGCACAGCGTTTATTCGGCGACTTGCTATCGAACCTATTGGACTCCCGGCTGGCCAAACTCATTGTGCTTTCCCTGGATGAGGCTACCGGCGAGCGCGACCTAGCGGTTGAGCTGAGTGCGGGGCTATCCGCGCAAAGCGTCTTGAGCACCTTGTCCCCAACGAAGCTTCGCGGTTATCTGCAGCGCGCCGACAGCGCTTTTCCCCGCGAGGTGTTGACTTCGCAAGCGCGCGCACGATTCACCACTCACCGCGTGCAGCTGGGGATCGAGGTT
This sequence comes from Glutamicibacter sp. BW80, assembly GCF_002332385.1. NCBI lineage: Bacteria > Bacillati > Actinomycetota > Actinomycetes > Micrococcales > Micrococcaceae > Glutamicibacter > Glutamicibacter sp. BW80. The sequence continues at coordinate 16,222 of NZ_NRGV01000069.1, forward strand.
CCGGCGTCCGAGTTGTTCGAAGACGTTGTGGGGTCGGCCGATGCGCGCCGTTTCGCGCAGGTGGTCGCATTGACGGATTCCGTGAGGCACGAATCCTTCACGGACAAGCGGATGCTGGAGAAGCTCTTGGTGCTTCGGGCAGATGCCCTGTATGAACTAGCGAAGTCAGAGGCCGCCCTAGCGGTACTCAAGCCCCTGCTCCGGACCGGCAGTGCCGAGGTACGAGGCGTGGCAGCCAGGATTGCTTTTTCCGGTCTGGCGCGTCCTGACCTAGCTCTGGAAATCATTGAATCGGGACCGCAGGATCCGGTCGAGAGCCGCGCGTTCGGATTGATCCTCCGCGCCCGGGCGCAGCAAATTGTGGACTCCTCCAAGCTTCGTGAATATGCGCGTGATGAGAGGATCTCGCCCGAACTGCGCACCGCTTGCCTAGCTCATGCGATTATCGAAGATTGCTATGCCGGCAGACCGGTTGACGCGCTCGAAGAAGTTTTGGACGTGGTCGCGGACGGCTTCTGGAAAAGCGCCACCCCGGCGGTGCAGTCGGAGATAGTTTTTGCACTACCGGCATTGATGTCGGCCTTGGGCGGCGGCGGTGAGGCGCTGGCTTCAATATTGGGCGACATTGATTTCACGACTCTGGCCTTGAACCCGTCAAATTATTTGACCGGCATCGGCATTGAGTTCTTGGAACAGGGACTGGCCGTTGAGGCCCTTGGGTCTTTTGAGCAGGCGCTCGCCCTCATTTCGGTGTCCGATCCCTATCTGGTTGCCGGGTTTACCTCCTCATTCGCGGCGGCGGCCGCGGTAATGATTGGAGATATCCCCAGGGCTCGTCTCCACTACGATATGGCTCGTTCGGCCCCCGACGTGGCTGGGCAGATCATGCGCCCGCTGGCCCAACGCTACCTACTGCCGGTGATCCTTGAGCTCGAAGGCCGGCAGGCCGCGCTGGAGCATCTGCAGCGGTGCTTGGCCCATGCGGACAAGTTCGGCCGCAAGCTGCTGAGGATGCGCTTGCTTCATGACGCATGGCGACTGGAGCTTTCCGAGGACGAGGCACAGCTCCAAGCTGCCGCTGAGCAGGTCCAGGGACCCCTGGCACGGGCAATTGCCGGATACGCGGGGGTTCTGGACTCGCTGAGCGAGGAGGGCATTGAGCGGCTTTGCGAAGTGCATGCCTCAGCCGGCCGCCCGCTCTATGCGGCGGAATTTGCTCATCGCGCCTCTTCGCGGGCGCGGAATCTTGGTCGGCGAGCGCTCGCCACGCGGTTGCTCGGGCTCTGCGTGGAACTGGCTGCCCCGCTGGCAGCAGTCAACACTCCCTCGCTGGGGCGCGGGCGTATCGTCCGCTCCCTGTTAACCGAACGCGAATACGCAGTCTGCGTGATGGCCGCGCGTGGTAGCAGCAATCAAGAAATCGCCGAGGAGCTATTCCTCTCCCCGCGTACGGTGGAAGGCCACCTACAGCGGTCCTACGCTAAATTAGGCATCACCGATCGTCGCCAGCTGCTTCCGGTCAGTGATTCGGGGGCGGTCTTTGATGAAATCCTCGATGAGGACTTCAAAACGATACCTGTATCCGGGCCAAAGACTACCTAGTGTCCGGTTTGCACTGCTCAACATGGGTTTGCCGCCCTAGACTAGTGCGCGTGGGGATCGAATTATGCATGAGGAATCTTGGGGGATTCAAAATTCGATTCATTGGGGACAAAGCTTTTAGACACTCGCATCAGCAAGAGCGCCTAACAAGCTCTGCGGGAAAGGCTAGCGCCATGGGGGCGCTAGCCTTTCCCGCTTAACTGCGTTCATTCACACCGCTTTGCTCGAACCAAAAGCATTCGAATATACATTCGAACCCTTGTTCGAAACACCTGCTCAGCTTCCGGCGCTTCACGGTCACACCTGTATCTGCAGCTGCTTAGCACCTCCCTATCGCGCTGAGGCGCATATCACCTGCGCCCGGTGCGCTACCTGGATTTCACCTTGCGGAGGCATGCCCAGGTACCACCGTGGTGCCTCAACTATGGATATTGACTAGTAAATCAGTGGAATTCCCGCGGAACTGCCCTAAGGCACGAGGGCAGCAGCGCCCGGCGGGCTCCCCGCCAAGGCCACGGGTGAGAAGTTTTGCTGAAACTGCGTGGTGGCACAACTCCGATCAGCCGTGAAACTATTGGATAAGCACCCTAAGCACTTTCGAAAGGAACCGATCACGTGCCCATTCGGCAGATCACCGTTTATGGAGAACCCGTACTGCATCAGCGCGCCGCTGAAGTCACCGAGTTTAATGACGAGCTTCGTCAACTCGTTGCCGACATGCATGCCACCATGGACGCGGCGCACGGGGTTGGCCTGGCAGCACCTCAGATCGGCGTTGGCCTGCGCATCTTCACCTACATCTATGCGGATCAGGACAGCGCGCCGGAACGCGGCGTACTGATCAACCCCGTACTGACCCTCTCAAAGGTGTCCCAGGCGAACCCGGATCCGGACGAAGAAGCCGAAGGCTGCCTTTCTGTTCCGGGATTGAACTTCCCGCTCAAGCGCGCCGATTACGCCAAGGTTGAAGGCGTGGACGAATTCGGCAAGCCGGTCTCCTTCGAAGCCGATGGCTGGTTCGCCCGCATCATGCAGCACGAATTCGATCATCTTGACGGATTCCTGTACGTGGACAAGCTCGTGCCACGCTGGGATAAGCGCTGGCTGAAGGCGAAGAAGGCGCTGGGCTGGGGCGTTCCGGGTGCTACCTGGCTACCTGGGACCGACGAAGACCCTTTCGGACACTAATCCTTCGCCGGTTGCCGGATGGTCCTGAACTCTAGATACCGCTGATGCAGCGCCGCACCGATGGGATCGGCCGGCGCTGCTTTGGCGTTCCAGACCTCTTTTGCTCGCCCTTGTTCGAGCCAGAACGGCAAGAACATTCCGTTCTTTCCGGGAGCGATCTGCCGCTGCATCGCTTCGTCAGCAATCGGTCTCCTGTTGGCATAGGACAGGTAGTACTCATCGAATCCACCCAGCAGCCGCAGTGGAAGGCCGGGGAGGCCTGGTGCTTCCAGGCTTTGCTCGGCACGGGAGCCGGTCACTACCCAGTAAGCATCTCCATGCTCGTCGACGCCTACCTGCACAAGGCTCGTGCCGAGCTCGCTTGCCGTTCGCCGCATGGTGGTGAGCGTTTGGCCCGTATACCAAGCGGCGTCGCGCAGGGTCGCCGGACCGTGGGAGCCGAGATAGCGCAGCAATAGCTCATGCAGCGGATTCTCCGGCTCTTGATGCTCGGTAACCCAGCGCTCTAGCAGCACAAAATCCTGGGCGGCCAGCTTTGCATCGGCCGGAATCGGGCCTAGGCAGATCAGCCCGTGTTGCACCAGCACCATCAGCAAGTGGATCCCGCGCTGCCCGGCGGTGGGCATACCGTGCGAATTCAATTCGGCGAACAGGGCGTCACGGCTGGCGCGACCGTGATCTGCCAGATAGCTGGCAACGACCCCGGCGGCCTGCTCAATGGCGTTGGCATCAATTAGCAATTCGCGCAGCCGTGGCGCGTTCGAGCGCAGAGTGCGTTCCTTGGTGCTTTCCATAAGCCACTTGAGGTCTTGCGGCAAGCAGATGTGCAGGGTGCCGCGCATGGTCCAGGAACGTACCAGCTTGCCGGAGTTGAACAGTTCGTCCACCTGCGCCCTGGTCACGCCGATCCCCGCGCGCTGAGCCAGCGCGTAGCGACCGGCAGTGAAATCCTGGGACTGGACAGCCAGCATATGCCCAGCGGCGCTTAGAATCGATTCTGCCGGCTCCAGCAGCAGCTGGCTGGCCATCCTTGCGGGCAATAATAGCTCTGGTCGCATGGTCGCAGTCCCCCGGTCTTGGTGCGTTGAGCGTAGCAGAACTCAATCTGAGTCCTTCGCCCCTAAACCGAAAAACAGCATTAGAACATAGTTTCGAATGAGCCGATTGATGTTATTTCTCCGCAGGCGCCTGCACGAAAAACGCCTCACCCTGCGGCTGGCATGCGGACACCGCCTCGCGCTCGGCCGAATCCAACTTGCGGTACCCGCCGCTGAACAGCACGTCGTTGCCCACCAAATATTGTTCGTCGGCGAGCGCCAGGCCCGGCCAGCCATCGGTGAGCACCTGGGTTGCTTCCGGGAACACCAGCAGTGCCGGTGCACCGTCATCGCCATCGAGCGCAAAGCATCCGCCCGGACCGACCAGCAACTCCCCCTCTCCTTCGCCGGCCGGCGCTCCCTGCGCATCCGCGCTCTGCCCATCAACCACCGCACGGGGGGTGCCGGAGGTCAGGCTCAGGGAACTGGCCCCTTCGCTAGAGCTGCACGCGCACAAGGTGATTTGCGCGGCGGCCAGCAGTGCGCCGGCACGTAAGAAGTTAGATCGACCACCGGTCCGGATTCTTGAATGCATGCACCGAACAATAGCAACTCAACTTCGGCAGCCGCATTAAAGGGCGAAGCCCCGATCCTTATCCAAGGATCGGGGCTTCGCCCTGCGCGCTGGAGGCTTAGGCGTTAGCTGCCTGCGCCTGCACTGCTGGAACTGCTACCGGGTGGGTGCCTGCGATTGATTCAATCACGCGGACAACCTGGCAGGAGTAGCCGAATTCGTTGTCGTACCACACGTAAACGATGGCGTTCTTGTCCGAAACGATGGTGGCCAAACCATCAACGATACCCGCGCGGCGTGAGCCGACGAAGTCCGAGGAAACGACCTCAGGGGAATCGATGTAGTCGATCTGGCGGTGCAGGCTGGAGGTCAGCGAAGCTTCACGCAGGTAAGCGTTCAGCTCCTCCTTGGTGGTCCCGTTCTCCAGGTTCAGATTCAGGATCGCCATGGAAACATCCGGGGTCGGTACGCGGATGGCGTTGCCGGTCAGCTTGCCTTCCAGCTCCGGGAGGGCCTTGGCCACTGCCTTGGCGGCTCCGGTCTCGGTGATGACCATGTTCAGGGCCGCCGAACGGCCGCGGCGCTCGCCCTTGTGGAAGTTGTCGATCAGGTTCTGGTCGTTGGTGAACGAGTGAACGGTTTCGACGTGCCCGTGGATGACGCCGAACTTGTCGTTCAGGGCCTTGAGCACCGGGGTGATCGCGTTGGTCGTGCACGAAGCGGCGGTGACGATCTTGTCTTCGGCGGTGATCCAGGAATCGTTGATGCCGTGCACGATGTTCTTCAGATCGCCCTTGCCCGGTGCGGTGAGCAGGACCCGGGCGACGCCCTTGGCCTGCAGGTGCTGGGACAGGCCAGCCTCGTCGCGCCAACGACCGGTGTTGTCCACCACGATGGCATTGTTGATGCCGTACTCGGTGTAGTCAACGGTGGTTGGGTCGTTCGAGTAGATGACCTTGATCAGCGTTCCGTTGGCCTGGATGGTGCTATTGGCTTCGTCAACGGTGATCGAACCGTCGAAACGGCCGTGCACCGAGTCGCGGCGCAGCAGCGAGGCGCGCTTGATGATGTCATCATCCGAGCCCTTGCGCACCACGATGGCCCGCAGGCGCAGGCCGTAGCCGCCGCGCTCGATGAGAATGCGGGCCAGCAGGCGGCCGATGCGCCCGAAGCCGTAGAGCACTACGTCCTGTGGCTCAACGTCCGAAGCGCCGGCCTGGCCGACCTTGTCGCCGAGCTCTGCGGTCAAGAATGCGTTCAGGTCCTGCGAACCAGATTCGATGAACTTCTTGTTCAGGCGCCCCAAGTCAACGGAAACCGAACCGAGGTTCAAGGTCTCAATTGCTTCAAGGAGGGGCATGGTGGTCGTCAAGGCCAGTTCCTTGCCATCGATCCGGCGCACGACGCGGTGGGCCTTGATGATGTCAATTGCGGACTGGTTGATCAACTTGCGCCCGTAGATGGAGGTCACCACATTGTTCTTGCGGTAAAGACGTCCGATCAGCGGAATCATGGCCTCGGCGAGCTCTTCGCGCCCGCTCCATTCTTCCTGGGCAACGACAGACTGCTGGGTCACAGAAAATCCTTCCAATTCAGCCGACTTACAGATCCATAAAGTCGGTTGGCACCGTGAGAAGCACCATTGCTTTTGCGGTGGCGCGGGGTAACAGGATCATCCCCGCAAGTACGTATCCATTCTAGACGGTGCGCCCCGGTTGCGGGGCTGGACGCCTGTGAATCATCTCACCCGAGGTGAGCGGATGGTGAATGGGATGACCGATACGCCGGGTTCTGTCCGCTTGCGCGGTGACGATCATCTATCTACGACTGCCGTTGCCGACAGCCTCTAGCGGTCCACCCGACTGCATGGGGCGAACAGCCCTCATAACGCAGTCTGTCTGACCTTGCTCCGAGTGGGGTTTACCAAGCCGTCCCGGTCACCCGGGACGCTGGTGGTCTCTTACACCACCGTTTCACCCTTACCAGGAAGCCTGGCGGTCTATTTTCTGTGGCACTAGCCTGCGGGTTGCCCCGAGTGGGCGTTACCCACCACCCTGTTCTGTGGAGCCCGGACGTTCCTCGGGCCGTTTGCACGGCACGCGATCGCCTAGTCATCCCATTCGTTAACCATTCTAGCCCCGCGAGTTTGCGCGCGCCGACATCGGTTATGAGCCGCTGGCCACAGTGATGGCCGGATAGTGGTACTCCTCCAGCAGCCGCAGCCAGATTTCGCTCACGGTCGGGTAGGCCGGGACCGCATGCCATAACCGGTTCATGCTCACCTCACCGATGATCGCGATCGTTGCCGCATGCAGCAGCTCGGAGACATCCTGCCCGACAAAGGTCGCACCGATGACCACCTGGCGCGTCTGCTCGACGACCAGATTCGCCCGCCCCGCGGAGGCGTCCGCGTGCAGGCTGGCTCCCGCCACGGCGCCCAGATCCAGCTCGACCACCCGGATATCCAGCCCCTTGCCGCGCGCCTCGTGTTCGGTCAGCCCGACGGCCGCAACTTCCGGGTCGCTGAAAACCACGCGCGGCACCGCCGCATGATCGGCCGTCGCGGCATGCTTCGCCCAGGGTTCGCCCGAAACCGGTGCGCCCTCCAGCCGCGCGGCGATCGCCTCGGCCGCGGCCCGCGCCTGGTATTTCCCTTGATGGGTCAGCAGCGAACGCGAATTTACGTCGCCCACGGCGTACAGCCAATCGGTGCCGGCCACGCGCATCGTGTCATCGACGCTCAACGCACCGTGCGGGTCCAGGCCCAGCGCTTCCAAGCCTAGGCCTTTCGTGTTCGGCCGCCTGCCGGTTGATACCAGCAGCTCCTCGGCCCGAAGCTGGGTGCCGTCTTCCAAGTGGACGCTCACGATTCCTTGCCCGTCTCGCGCCACGCGCACCGGCGTGTCGCCGAAGCGCACCTGCACGCCTTCGCCGCTCAGGGCCGCCGAGACCAGCTCACCGGCGAAGGGCTCTTCGCGGCTCAATAAGGCCCCGCGGGAGAGCATCGTGACCTCGGAGCCGAGGCTGGAGAAGGCGAAGGCAAGCTCGGTGCCCGCCACGCCTCCGCCGATGATGATCAAACGCGGCGGCACCTGCGCCGTTGCCGTCGCTTCCCGGGTGCCCCACGGATTGGCTTCGGCCAACCCGGGTATAGCGGGCAGCACCGGGACGGATCCGGTGGCCAGGGCGACGGCACTAGCCGAGTACTGCCGGTCCCCGACCTGCACGAGGCCGGGGGCGGCCAGAGAACCGTGGCCGCGGATCAGCTCGATCCCCGCCGAAGCCAGCCAGTCGACCTGACCCGCGTCGCTCCAATTGCTGGTGAAAGAATCGCGTCGGGCGAGGACCGCTTCGGCATCGAGGCCGCCGGTGATCGCCTCGCGGGCCCCGGGCAGCCGGCGTGCCGCACGCAGCGCGTGTCCACTGCGCAGCAGGGCCTTGGACGGCATGCACGCCCAATAGGAGCATTCTCCGCCGACCAGTTCGGCTTTGACGATGGCCACGCGCAATCCGCGTTTGGTTGCGTAGTCGGCGACGTTCTCGCCGGCCGGTCCGGCGCCGAGCACGATCAAGTCATAGTCCCGCTCGGCGCTAGCAGGCATTGCGGTTTCCGGAGATTCGGACATGCTCTTTCCTCACTGTGGTGGCTGCTTGCAGGCTTGTGGTCCCAGCGTAGCCAGCGGTGCCCGTTTGGTACATGCCCCGGATTCGCCCGGCGCCGGCGCCGCTGAAAGAAACGGAGGTTGATCTCCGATAAGCTGGAAGGCGTGCTTATTCTGTTGCCGCCTTCCGAAGGTAAGACCGCCCACGCCGAAGGCGCTGTGTTTGAAATCGAAGACCTCTCCTTCCCGGAGCTCGTCGCCGAACGCGGTCAGGTCCTGTCGGCTCTCGCGGAAGTGTCGGCTCGCGAAGATGCCATGGAAGTTCTTGGCGTGGGAGCGTCGCTGGCCAAAGAGGTAGCCCGCAATATTAATCTGCATACCGAACCTTCCGCCCGGGCGCACGAGATCTACTCGGGTGTGCTCTTCGAAGCCTTGAATTATGCTTCGCTGGATGAATCCTCGCAGCGGCGCGCCGACGAATCGATCATCGTGGTATCCGCCCTCTGGGGTGCCGTACGCTTTGCGGACCGGATCCCGCCCTACCGGTTGTCCATGTCGGCGAAGCTCGAACCGCTGGGCAAGCTGGCCAGCTGGTGGAAGAAGCGGCTGACGCCGGTGCTTGACGAGGTCGCCGCCGGGCAGCTGATCGTGGATGCACGCTCCAGCACCTACGCCGCCGCGTACAAACCGAGCAATGGCAATTGCGTTGCGGTGAATGTGTTCCAGCTGCGCAATGGCGTCCCGAAGGTGGTTTCGCATTTCGCCAAGCACACCCGTGGCGAGGTCGCGCGCTTCTTGGTGGAGCAGCCCGTTGCCCCGCAGAACCCGGAGGAACTGCTCGCCCTGGCCAAGACCAAATGGGAAGCGAGCCTGGTCGAAGACAAAAAGGGCCTCGCGCTGAACATCCTGCTTTCCGCGGATCACCAGTTCACCACCGCAAAATAGCCGTTCCGTTTGATCGCCATCGCCGCTAGGGGCACGGATGGGCGATATGTCCCGCCGAATCATTGCCTCTGCTGAACGGCTGCCGAGGATTCGAAGCAGAGACGCTGGAAATCCGCATTCGCAGAACACGTCCTGGCGACAGGTCGCCCTCCTCTGGTGCTGCATTTGGACCACAGTTGGTCATCGCCACGCGCATAGCACCATCGTTGGCAGGGGGAGGTTTCGACACCCTGCCTCGATTCTAGGAATCACAGGTTCACCTGCTGTTCTCTTTCGAGACATTATCTTGGCGTTAGCTGGGTCCATCGGCGAAATTCTCTGCCGGACCACACGCTCACAGCCTGAAGGTAGACATGTCTCCAATGATGAATGCCACACCGTGGCTACGCCGCGGCTCGGTGGCCGCAGCAGTGATAGCTCTGCTGGGAAGCACACTCGTCCCAGCGCAAGCAGCACCCATCGATTCAGCTGCGGAATCGGAATATTCGGTGGTAGTTTCGGCCGAAAGCACTCAATGGAAATATCTCGACGATGGCACCGATCCTGCCGCAGGACAGCCGAATCTGGATGTCTGGACTGCAACCGATTTCGACGATAGCACCTGGAAAAGCGCGACGGGCAGTTTTGGCGCAAAGCATGGTTCTTTGGGTGCCGTCGGCCCCTACACTCCGAAGACACTGCTGAACCATTACCTCGGCGGACAAACCGGCACCGCTACCCCGGCATATTTCTTCCGAACCCAGTTCGAATTGCCTGAAGGCGGCGCGGATGATTTCCTGACCGTCACCGGCGAGGTAGTTTACGATGACGCCTTGGTCATGTGGATCAACGGCACCAAGGTGGCAGGATTCCTCGATGACCGGCTCACCGGCGAAAGCAATCAAGAATACGCCGGTGCCAGCAACGGTAATCCCGTATCGAGCAGCTTCGAAGTTCCAGCAGATGTACTTGTTGACGGGGTCAACACGGTCGCGATTAGTCTGCATAATGACCGCGCTGGCAGCTCCGACATCTATCTGGACGTTCCCGAGCTGAGCCTTAACGTCACGGAGGATATCGACCCGATCTCGCGGGTCATCCTGACGCCAACGGAGACCCCGGCTAGGTCCCAGTACGTTTCTTGGATGGCCGGCAGCGCCGGCGCCGCGACCGGAACTGTCGAATTCCGCGAGACCTCAGGCGAAGACGTGCTCACCGCAGCTGCAGAATTCATCGACCCGGTTAACGGTAATCCGCTGCCGCACTTCTCAGCCGAGCTCAAGGATCTCAAACCTGGAACGAGCTACTCCTACCGTGTGGCCAACGGCTCCAACACCAGCGAATGGAACTCCTTCACCACGGCAGACACCGCGGTCACCGATTTCCAATATATTTACTACGGTGATGCGCAGATCGGCCTCGACACCACGTGGCCAAAGGTCGTCGCTCAAGCCCAGGAGACCGCCCCCGACGCCGTCGGATCGGTTCACGCCGGTGATCTCATCAACACCGGCAGCAATGAGAACGAATGGGACAACTGGTTCAAGGGCATGGAGCAGTCCGCCGCCACAGCCAACGTGATGGCGGCACCGGGCAACCACGAATACTCCGGGGATAACAAACTCTCCGCCTGGAAAGCCAACTTTGAATACCCACGGAACAACCCGTCGGTGGAAACCGCTGGCGAGCTTGCCAAGCTCACCAGCGGCGATACGGCCGCCGCCGCGCAGTACCGCGCACTCTTTGAGCACTGGACCACTTTCGCCGAAGAAACCGTGTACTTCACCGATTATCAAGGCGTGCGGTTCATCACCGTAAACGCTACTCGCGACGCGGGCTTCCTCACTCCGGATAGCCTGCCCGCCTGCTCCGGGGACGACTGCCCGGCCAGTAAAATCTCCACCCTCTGGGTGCAGTTCCAAGCCGCGTGGATGGATCACATCCTGGAAAAGAGCAAATCCAAGTGGAATGTTGTCACCTTCCACCAGCCGGTCTATTCGGCTTCGGCGGGCCGCAATGAACCGGTGCTTCGAGAGGAATGGGTTCCCGTCTTCCAGAAGCACAACATCGATCTCGTCCAGATGGGCCACGACCACGTTTACTCACGTGGCTACAACAATGACAACGTCACCGATTTCGCTGGTGTCACCAATGGTCCGGTGTACATCGTGTCGAACTCTGGCGCTAAGCACTACGATTTGGCCGACGAGAACGACAACGTCTGGACGCAGAACAATGCCACGCAGGTGAAGCGCGGCGAGGACTTCACTACCTATCAGGTGATCGATGTCGCCGAGGATACTCTGACCTACAAGTCCTATTTGGCTGAAAAGACCGCATCGTCCACCACCGATCTGGCCATCGGAGAGGTCTACGACAGCTTCACCGTGACCAAAAACGATTCCGGAACCAAGTGGGTTACCGAGGCTGGCGTCGAGGTTCCCGTGGTTGAGGAAGCGATCGATGTGGAGCTGAGCGTTTCGAGCCGATGCATCGGCAAGAACACGATGCTTAACGTCAACGCGACGAACAATGAGGATTCGCCGATTACCCTGCAGGTTTCCAGCGAATTCGGAAACAAGAAGATGAATAATGTGGGACCGGGCAAGTCCGCTTCGGCTCCGCTCAACGCAGGAAAAGCACCTTTGGAGGCTGGCAGCGTCACCGTGAAAGCAACCCACGGTACAGCTGAAGTCGCCAAGGAAGTTTCCTACGATGCATTGAGCTGCAAGTAGGAAAGCCAGCTTGCACGAAGAGCTCGCAACCTAGGCAATTGACCGCCAGGAAATAGTTTTGGTCGGTAACCCTTCAGGGGTTACCGACCAAAACTGTTTAATCCCTTTGGGCTACCAGCTCGATCTCGAAACCGGCGGCGTCCGCCAGGTACGCGGCGTAGTGCTCGGCTCCCCCGGCGTGCGGATGCTCCGCGGGGAACAGCAGGGAGAAGCCGTGCTCGAGCGCCTCGGCGGTCAGCTCATCGACCTGCGCGCGGCTTCCGGCATGGAACGCGAGATGGTTCATTCCCGGGGCGCACCGTTGATGCGGCGCATCGATCACGTCCGGCCCGGATTCGAGCACGATGTAGAAGTCCTGCTGTCGATAGCTGACGCCGCTGGCCCACGTGGACTCGACGTCGAATCCCAGGCGCAGCAACAGCCAGCCCAATGAGCTGGTGCTGGCACGCAGGTCGGCCACCCAGAGTTCGAGATGATGCAGCATCGCTACGGGGTGAGCACGAAGTCCCAAGGGTCGGAGTTTATCTGCGACACCTCGATCTCCACCTCATGGCCCAGATCCTGCAAGACGTTCTGCAGCGCCCGGGCCCCGGCCGAAAGCCAGACCCATTCGGAGGCAAAATGCGACACATCGATGAGGAAAGGGTGTCCCCCATCGGCAGATTCACGGGCTTCGCTGGCCGGGTGGTGGCGCAAATCCGCGGTGACGTAGACATCGGCCTTGTGCGCGCGCACCGCGTCGAAGAGGGAAGCTCCGGCCCCGCCGCACAGGGCGACCTTGCGGACGATGCCCAGACGCTCCCCGGCGACGCGGACGCCACCGGCTACCGCTGGCAGCACGGTATACACGCGTTCGGCGAAGTCCACGAGCTTCATTGGCTTGTCGAGGTAGCCAACTCGTCCCAGCCCCTCTTCGGGCAGGCCGTCCTTGGTTTCGACCAGCGGCACGCAGTCTGTGAGGCCGAAGGCGTCGGCGAGGGCGTCATTCACGCCACCGATCGCATTGTCGGCGTTGGTGTGGGCGGTCAACAAGGCGGTGCCTGTTTCGATCAGCCGGTGAATTGCCTCGCCCTTGAAGCTGGTGCCCGCCACCTGGGTCACTCCGCGCAATAACAGCGGGTGGTGGGTGATCAGCAGATCGGCGTCGCGTGCAATCGCATCGTTGATGACTTCCAAGGTCGGGTCCACCGCCAGGACGATCTTCTTCACCTTGGCGGTGGTGCGGCCGGTGACCAGGCCTACGGCATCCCAATCTTCGGCCAGCGACTGCGGCCACAGCTCTTCCGCGGCCTCAAGCACTTCGCCCAGGGTCGTGGCACCGATTCTCGCGTCGGCCTCGACGTTCTCTGCCGCTTCATCGCTCACGGAAGATAGGTTGGCGGACGGGGAAGCAGGGTTCTTCTGCTCCGGATCCTGCGGGGTATTAGCCTTGCTCTGCATGCTTCCACCCTACGCGGTGCAGCCCGCTCAGGAACATAATGCAACGCCGCGACGTTATGGACTCTGTGAGTATTCTCAGATTAGACACGCCCCATCGTTTCTCCGCCCGAATGACCGTGGCGGACACCGAACTGACGACCTTTGTCCTTGCCGGAGGCTGCTTTTGGTGCCTCGACGCCGTGTACCAGCGCACCCGTGGCGTGCACGCGGTGCTCTCCGGGTACCAGGGCGGACATACCAGCAATCCGGATTACCGGCAGGTGTGTTCCGGCACCTCCGGCCACGCCGAGGTGGTTGCGGTCATCTTTGATGCACAGGTGGTTCCCGCCGAAGTCATCCTGGACATGTTCTTCACCGTGCACGACCCGACGACGCTCAACCGCCAAGGCTATGACGTGGGCACGCAGTATCGTTCGGCGATGTTCCCGTTGGATGAAAGCCAGCGCGAGGTCTTCGAGGCGAGCATGCAAAAGTACGCGGCACTCTACCCGGACCCGATCGTGACGACTATCGAGGAGTCGAAAGATTTCTACCCAGCCGAGCAAGTGCACCAAGATTACTACTCGGAGAACCAAGAAGTCGGGTATTGCCGAGTCATTATTGACCCGAAGCTCGCAAAAGTCAGGAAATATTACGCCCAATGGCTTAACGAGAGCTAAGCGGCGAGCGAGCCGATTAGGGTTAGCAGTGAAACTTTAAGGACGAAACGCCGTATTCACGGCCTTCTCCAACCACCCTCGCCGGGCATCAGCGGCCTGCATCGAGTCACGTAAGGATTGCGTATACATGGGCAAGATCTACAACAATGTCACCGAGATCATCGGAAACACCCCCCTGGTGAAGCTCAACCGCTTAGGTGAAGGGCTGCCAGGCAGCGTCGCGGTGAAGCTGGAGTTCTACAATCCAGCCAACTCGGTCAAGGACCGCATCGGCGTAGCCATCGTCGATGCCGCCGAAAAGTCTGGCGACTTGAAGCCAGGCGGCACCATCGTTGAAGGCACCAGCGGCAACACCGGCATCGCACTGGCCATGGTTGGCGCGGCCCGCGGCTACAAGGTCATCCTGACCATGCCGGAGACCATGTCCACCGAGCGTCGCGTGATGCTGCGCGCCTACGGTGCCGAGATCGTGCTGACCCCGGGTGCCGACGGCATGCGCGGTGCGGTAGAAAAGGCCAAGGAAATCGTGGCCACCTCGGAGAACGCCATCTGGGCCCAGCAGTTCGCGAACACCGCGAACCCACAGGTGCACGCGGACACCACCGGCCCGGAGATCTGGGCAGATACCGATGGCAAGATCGATGTGCTCGTGGCCGGCATCGGTACCGGTGGCACCATCACCGGTGCGGGCCGCTACCTGAAGGAAAAGAACCCCAACCTCAAGATCGTTGCGGTCGAGCCAAAGGATTCACCAATCCTCAACGGCGGCAAGCCAGGCCCGCACAAGATCCAGGGTCTGGGCGCGAACTTCATCCCCGAGGTGCTCGACACCGACCTGTATGACGAGGTGCTCGACGCCTCGATCGAGGATTCGGTCTCGGTGGCACGTGACCTGGGCGTTAAGGAAGGCATCCTCGGCGGCATTTCCGCCGGTGCCGCCGTCTGGGGCGCCCTGCAGATCGCGGCCCGCGAAGAGAACGCCGGCAAGCAGATCGTCACCGTGATCCCCGACTTTGGCGAGCGCTACATCTCCACCCTGCTCTTCGATGACATCCGCGGCTAAGAAATAGTTTCTTTCTTCGCGAATAAATCGGCGTGACCCGTCGTTGGATCTTAATAGGTCCGCGGTGCGGTTTGCGCCGATTTGTCATGTGCCCAATTCAGCGGCACCTCAGCATGCAGCACGCACTAAGGTTGTTTATATGAGTTTTTTCTCCCGGTTACGTGAAGACCTCGCCAACGCCCGCTCCCATGACCCGGCAGCACGCAGCGATACCGAGAACTTCTTCGTGTATTCAGGATTGCATGCCATCTGGATCCACCGGCTGGCGCATAAGATGTGGCAGAACCCCTCGCTACGCTGGCCGGCCAGGCTGCTCTCGCAGGCGAACCGTGCAATCACCGGCATCGAGATCCACCCCGGTGCCACGATTGGGCGTCGCTTCTTCATCGACCACGGCATGGGAATCGTCATCGGCGAAACCGCCGAGATCGGCGACGACGTGATGCTTTATCACGGAGTGACCCTAGGCGGCCGGTCGCTGGCCAAGACCAAACGCCACCCGACCATCGAAGACCGCGTGGTCATCGGTGCCGGCGCCAAGATCCTGGGCCCGATCACCATCGGCGCCGACTCGGCCGTTGGCGCGAACGCGGTGGTGGTCAAGGACGCACCGGCAGGTTCGATCGTCACCGGAATTCCGGCGCAGAACCGACCGCGCAAGCCAGATGAGCATAAGCCCGCGGTGGATCCTGCGGAGTATATCGACCCGGCGATGTGGATCTAATTCCCCGCTGAATCGACTGCCGGTGGCCCGGTGCCTT